>CAZTXD010000260.1:0-2504 GCA_964617995.1 uncultured Acidimicrobiaceae bacterium | reverse complement strand
CTTTCTCCCCAGGATCATCCATGGTGCGGCTTCCTCGTTTCTGACGTCGCTGCTACCTGGATCGGAAGGGCTTCCGGAGTGGAGTTTCATGTCGGCCTTGTCTTGGAGTTTGGGAATCGCGATGGGTCTGGCCGCAGCTGTGGGTCTGATTCGCCCATCTCGTTCGGAGTCGGCGTGGCGCAAAGGTGCATCCGGCGAGAGACGCGTCGGTCGGGCGTTGGACGCGCTCACCAAGCGGGGTGTGTATGTCCTGCACGACCGCGCCATGCCCGACTCCAAGGCCAACATCGACCATGTTGCGGTCACACACTCGGGTGTGTTTGTCGTCGCTGCGAAGCGCTATGCGGGCAAATTGGAGGTTCGGTCTCGGGGTTCCCAGTTGTGGATCAATGGCCGTAATCGATCACAGCTTCTCGATCACGCCCGGAATCAGGCCGAGGTGATCAGGGCGATTCTCGCTCGGGCGGGCGTGCCAGAGGTTCCGGTGACCCCAGTGCTCTGTTTCGTCGACACGGAGCTTCCTCTCTTGTTCCCACCGAAGCAAGTCAATGGCGTCATGATCTGTACTCGGAAGTCCCTCTTCAAGAGGATCATCCAGAGAGGTCCGAGCACACTCGGGAGCGACGAGACGGTACGGATTGCCGGGATCCTTGACGACGCCCTCGGTTCTGCTGAGGGAACCGTCAACTGACTCCTCTCGCCTCTTGGGAACTAGGTCGTGGGGTGGGGGAGAGACCCGTGGCTGTTGGAGTTTGCCGGGGTTGGTTTGGTTGGGTCTAACAGGGGTCAAACCGTTGGAGCCATCGAGCCGTTGCGCCAGCCTATTGTCGAGCACGTGAAAGACAAGGCTGCAAGCCGGAACTCGCAAATGGTATTACCCACCCGGACGAGTAGCGGTTGTTCTTGGTCGACTCTTGTGATATGGCCTGAGTACGTCTTAGGGTTTGACGCTCTGTTGCACATCAGTCCCGGGCCCGCATGGTTATGCCAGAAGGTAGATGAGATGAAATTGGATATGGCCAATGGTCATTTCATTGAGTGCGACGAGTCAGATCCAATGGCGAGGGCCAGAGTATGAGAATGGCTGGCTTACCCCCGACCCGGTGGAAAGGACAGGAGTTCATAATGGGGATCGCGACGTTCCCGCCGGGAACGAGTATCCGCCTGCATAGCCACAACACGATCGAGCAGGTAACGGTCCTTGAAGGTGAGGTTGGCGCCCTGCTATTGACAAGGAGATCCCGGCCCGTCCGTACGACACGACTTCGTGTACCAAACCAGAGACGGGAAACGAACGTAGGAGTCCAATTTTGAACGATCACCGCCCCGGTGCGATTCTGGTCCAGCAGCGTTACGCAGCGGCGACCGTACGTGGGCTGGGCGGCACCACCCGAGCAAGGGACCTCTGATGGTTTCCTGGGCTGTGGTGCGCGGGAACGAGCGCGACCTTGACGCTGGGAGTGTCCAACTCCTCGGTGCGGAGCAGGGAGCCATCCATCTCGATGTATCCCTGGTGAGCCTGGTCCCGGGTGAGGTGTTGGACCCTGAATGGAACCCCTATGAGGAGTCGTTCTACGTACTCGGGGGAACGCCCGTAGTTGAGATGGAGGGCCAATCCTACCTGCTGAAAGCCGACGACTTTGGGTATGTTCCTGTTGCTCTTGGTCATCGGTGGTCTAACCAGGGCAGTGAGCATGCTCGGTATCTCAGAGTGCGTTCTCCCCAGCCGAGGGACTTTGGATCGGCCGCGTTGACCGGCTCTGTGGATATGAGCCCCTGGACGAAGCCCAGCCCAGTGGATCCGACTCATCCTTCCACTCGGCTCGTGGGCCACTTCGACCGAGAGTCGCTACCTCCTCCCGGTCCACTTCAGATGCGCGGATTCCGATCGACCACGGCGCGCAACGTAGGCTTGCTGATGCTTGTTGACGAGGTTGTGGGAGCAGTCCATCACACGTTGTTCATGGTTGGGTTCACCTCGACCGATCGGACTATGACGCTTGGCGGCCAGCACTATCACCCATTCGAGGAGATCTACTACATAACGGAGGGCGTTGCGATCGCTCATCTTGAAGACGAAAGTCACCCAATAGAGGCAGGGGACTTGGTCTTCGCCGGTGTCAATGCGCTTCACGGCTTTTCAAGCCAGACCGACCAGCCGGTCCGTTGGATTGAGGCTCAAGCACCTGCTCCTCCACGCACAGATGCCTCTTTCTTCCCATCCCAATGGTTCGAAAGATAGCTCTGCAAGTCCACTGGAGTTATTGCGGGCTGCAAAGGACAAGATGGATGAGGAGGCAACGAAATCTGTAGCCTGGGAGGTGGGGTCGAGCAATACGAAATAAGTGCCCCATGGGGCATCCGGCATGTGTGGTCTGTGTAAGGACGCGGAGACCAATTACTAGAAGATCCCGGCGGTCCTCTTCCTCACAGAGAAGGGGCTCGGGGTCTCTCTTGCGCATAGAGTTACATGGGTGACCATCGACGACACGCGGCCAGCCGTC
>CAZTXD010000259.1:0-2528 GCA_964617995.1 uncultured Acidimicrobiaceae bacterium | reverse complement strand
GGCGCCCAGCCACACCTCGTCGGGACCGGGACGGACACAGTTGAAACCGACACCGGGAGGCGCCGAAACGACGCGTTCGGCTTCGTGCCACACGGTGCCGGCGTCGTCGACGGCCCACCAGCCGTCCTCGCCTCGGGCGATGTGGTTGATCCGATCCCCGGCCAGCACCGCCGACCCGTTCGGCTCGTAGACTCCGTCGACGGTTCCGATCAGCAGGCCCATGAAAGGGATCCTATCCCCGCTCCCGGCTCAGGTGCGGAGGTCCCGCCGCCGCAGGTCTTCTGCGATCTCCGCGAAGGACCGGAGCTGGCTGTCCGCGTCTTCCTCGAGCATCAGCACGAACGAGTCCATGCGGCCGTCGATGCTCAGCCCCGTCAGCTCCTCGATCCAGTGGTCGTGATCTCCCTGGAGGAATCCGGCGGCCGGGCCATCGACGATCCGGCCGACCACGTTGTATATGCGTCTGATCTGTTCCGGGTCGCGTCCGGCGTCGTGAGCTCCCTCGTCGATGAGACGGTGTCTGCCTTCGAGGTGATCGGGAGGCACATAGGGCGACGACACCACCCAGCCGTCGCAGAGACGTCCGGTGATCTCCAGCATCCTCGGTCCACCGGCTCCCGACCAGATCTCGATCGACGTCCCGGGGACGGGACCCGAGTGGGCACCGGCCAGGTGATAGTGGTCGCCGTCCACGCGCAGGCCTCGCTCACCCGACCACAGTGCTCGTATGACCCTCATGGACTCCTCGAAGGCGTCGACCGCCTCTCCGGGTGTTCGCGCCGGTCCGCCCAGACCTGCCACTGCGTCCCAGAACGAACCGGCGCCGAGACCCAGCTGGAACCTTCCGGGGAACATCACGTCCATGGAGGCCGACGCCTTGGCGATCATCACTGGCCCCCGCATGGGGAGATTGGCGACGTCGGGGAAGGCGGTGATGCGCTCCGTCCGGGACAGGAATGCGGTGATCAGGGTGAACGTGTCCAGGAAGCGGCGTTGATAGGGGTGATCCTGGACGCCTACCAGATCCAGCCCCAACTCGTCGGCGAGGCGAACCAGCCGCAGGCTCTCGGGGAAGTCGGCGACTGCCGGAGACGGGAAGATCCCGAATCGGAGCGGCGAGGGGGTGGCCACCTTTCAACCGTAGCCCGTGGAGCGTATCCGAACGGTGCGGTCAGACCGGGGCGATACCCTCGACGACGACGCTCACGAGACGGTCGAAGCTGACGTCGACGGGGAGATCGATCCCGAAACCTCCGCTGTTCTCCAGCAAGATGAAGCCGTGGAGGGCGCTTCGAAGTCCCCGTATGGCATGGATGGCGTCGTCTCCCTCGACTCCCATCCCGCTCAGACAGGCCAGGAACGGCTCGAGAGCGCGCCCGCTGGCAGCCTGCCACGCGTCCCCCGTGCTCACGACCTGCGTGAGTGGATAGGTGCCGGGCCGGGCACGGGCAAAGTCGCGGTAGGCGGCCGCCAGGGCGCGAAGGGCGTCGACGCCGGAGCGTCCCATCGCGGCCGACCGGCAGGTCTCCGCGAGCTGCTCCACCGTCTGTACCGCCACCAGATCTATCACCTCGTCGACTCCTTCCACATGGTGGTAGAGCGACGGCGGCTTCACATCGAAGTGGTCGGCCAGCCGGGCGACCGTCAAGGAGTCGAGTCCGTCACTGTCGATCAGGGCGGCGGCGACGTCCGCGATCCGCTCCGGGGTCAGTCCGGCCCGGGGCATCAGCCCAACGATCGGAGGAACTCGATGATCGCCCTGGAGGCCACCTCCGGCTGCTCGGCGTGGGGATAGTGGCCGGCTCCGTCGACCATTACCACATCGGCGCCCATCGTTCGGGCCAGTACGGTTGCCTCCGCCCGCGGGTCGGCGAAGTGGCGGTCGGCGGATCCGAACATGACCAGCGACGGGACAGCCACACGCTCCAGGTGCCGTTCCATGCCCTGACGGTGAGCCGTGAGAGTCTCGCGCACGGCGCGACGGCGGCGTGGATCCGACAGCATCTCCCGCAGCCGCCGGATGTGGTCGTCGAGGTCGTCCGGAGCTTCGGACACGTACCAGGATCGGTACAGCTGCGCCCACAGGCCGGCCGCCCATGGCCCCCGCAACAGCGCCCGGATCGCCCACGTCTGGAGCGTTGCCGTTGGGGAGGGCTCGGCCGTCATGTGGGGGCTGATCGCCACCAGGCCACGTATCAGCCCGGGCCGCTCCGACGCCACCGTCACCGCCGCGGCCGGAGCGAAGGAGGTGCCGACTATCACGACCGGCCCCGTGTCGAGGCGTTCGATGAGGGTGGTGATGGCGGCGGCGGTCTCGGCGACCCCGTAGGACTCGGCCTGGGGCGAGTCGCCGTGGCCGGGGAGGTCGGCGCTGATGACCCTCCTGCCGTCGGCGCGGAGGGCATCGACGACTCCTCGATACTCGGCTCTCACGTCCCCGGCCCCGGGCAGGAGGAGTAGGGGGGTTCCGGTCCCTCCTGTGTCGTCGTAGGCGAGAGGAATGGGATGGTCTACCGATGCGTGTCTAC
>CAZTXD010000258.1:0-2563 GCA_964617995.1 uncultured Acidimicrobiaceae bacterium | reverse complement strand
CAAATGCGCGCTATAGCGCGCATTTGATGCGCGAAAACGGGATGTCGGCGGGTCTCAGATGCGGTAGACCTCCACCACGGCCCGCGAGCGCTTGCCGCGGCGGCGGCCGATGATGAAGGCCGTCACCACGACCATGGCCACCACCACCCCGGCCACCACGGCCGTGTTCATGGCCGACTCGCGCGTCTCGTCCAGCGCTGCTTCTATCTCCCGAGCCTTGGCCTCGATGTCACTCAGCTCGACCATCAGCTACTCATCCTCCATGCGATCAACCCGGCCGCCAGCGCCGCCACCAGGGTGGTGAGTCCCCGGGCGAGGACGCTGTACCACTCGTTGTCCGGGAGGACCTCCTGCAGCAGCGCGTGGACACCGAGGACGCCCAGGATCGCCGCCACCCCGAAGACCGCCGCCCCGGCGAGACCGAGACCGGCGTAACGTCCGAGACGCTTGGCGGGCTCGATCGTCTCCTGCCGCAGATACTCCTTGGACAACTCATACAGCTCGGTCGCCAACTGAGGAATTTGCTTCGGATCTGGCATGCGGTCCCAGAGGGTAACAAGGCTGACCGCCGCACAGTGATACCGGTAAGGTGCGGCGCCAATGACGAGCCCACAGGGGGACGGGTCCCTCCCCAGCCGAGGTCGCCACCTGACCACCCGGGGTGGTCTGGGACGTCGCTTCTGGCCTCTCTACAGCGGGGTCGCCGTCAGCCTGCTCGGAAACTACGTCGCCTACCTGACGATTCCACTTCTGGTCCTCCAGGTAGCCGGTAGCGCGGACAGCGCCCTTCCCTTCTCCATCACCTATGCCCTCGAGACCCTCCCCACCCTGATCTTCGGGCTCGTGGGCGGTGTCATCCTCGACCGGGTGCGGTTGCGATGGGCGATGATCCTCGCCGACATCGTCCGTGCCGGCGCCTTCTTCTATCTGGCCATGTCGACGGACGTGATAGGCCTCGGCACCATCTTCGCCTCCGCTTTCCTGGTGGGCTCGTTCTCGGCCGTCTACGAGAACGCTCTCTACGCCATCCTCCCCGCCATAGTCGTCCGGGACCAGCTCGCCCGGGCCAACGGCTTGATCGCCGCCACTCAGGCGGCCATGTTCGCCGGCGGACCCATCCTGGCGGGAGCCATGGCCCATTTCGGCGGCCCGGCTCCGGGACTGTGGCTCAATGGGGGAACGTTCGTGTTCTCGGCCATCGCCGTCTACCGGCTGGGACCGGTGGGGATGATCCCCACCGAGGACGAGGAGCGGGCCAGCTTCATCACAGAGACGCTCAACGGCTTCCGTTTCCTCATCGGGGAACGCCGTCTCCGGGATTCGACCATCACGGCGGCCATGGCCAACCTGGTCTTCGGGTTCATCGAGGGAACCTTCGTCGTCATGGCCACCGTGGTCCTGGGAACTACATCGGACGCCCAGATCGGTGTGCTGATCACCGCCTTCGGGTTGGGCAGCATCCTCGGAGCGAGCGCCGCCCACCGGGTCATCCGCATCCTCGGTCTGGGCAGGACCATGATCGCCGGGATGTTGACGATGGCGATCGGCATGTCGCTGCTCGTCTTCTCCCGTTACGGAGTGCTGGCACTCACCTTCGCCTTCGTGATGCTGGTGGGAATCGGCCTCGTTAACGTGCCCATCGCCACTATCCGCCAGCTGTACACGCCGTCGTCGATGCTCGGTCGTGTGATCACGGCCTCCCGGGCACTCTCGTGGGGCACCCTCCCGATCGGAGCGCTGGCCGGCGGCCTGCTCGCCGCTCAGATCAACTACACGCCGACCGTCCGCTCTACGCCGCTGCTCCTCTTCGCCCTAGCCGTGTGGCTGTTCACGACGCCTCTCTTCAGCGACACCTTCGGCCCCACCCATCGACGCCGAGAGCACGGACGTCGCTCAGGCGAGGAGCGTGACTCCCACCCCGGCCGCGGCGACGACGACGCCGACCACCAGGAAATGACCCGCCTGGAGTCCGAGCGGGAGTCGTAGAGCCACGCGGGCCTCGGCATGGGCTGCCGCAGCTACCACCAGCGCGACCAGACCCACCAGGATCAGTATCGGTCCCACCACATCGGGGAAGAACACGGCGGCGGCTACCACCCCCGCGAAGAGCAGCACGGTGAGAGTCAGAGCGAGCGACGGCAGCCGACGCCGTCGACGCTTGACCGGCGCAGATGGCTGCTGTAATGCCCCCAGGAAACCCTTCCGATCGGTGACATCGATCTCGACGGTCTCACTGCCGAGATGCAGCGACACGCCCGCACCGGTGGCCTCGGCCCGGACATCGTCGAGTGCCCACGACCCCACGTCCACTCCCTCGACCTTCAGGACGAGCACGCGGTCCCCGACTTGGGCATCGACGGGCACGGCGTTACCGCTCTGACCGGCGATGGTCATCGTGCCCTTGAAAGTGACCATGGCGTATGGATCGGCATTGCTCGACCCTACTTGAGATCCCACCTCCCGACCGCCTCCCGTTTTCGCGCATCGAATTCCCGCGCTAGCCCCCCATAGCAGCGCCCAAAACCGTACGGGCGCCCCCGGCCGGCCCCCCGCCGGGCGCCCA
>CAZTXD010000257.1:0-2573 GCA_964617995.1 uncultured Acidimicrobiaceae bacterium | reverse complement strand
ACCTCGGCCGGGGAGAGCTCGGTAGGCGGAAACTGCTCGTACTCGCGGTCGTATGCGATGCGGGGCTCCCGCCCATAGCGGGTGTACACCAGACCTCCGGCGCCCCCCACGAGGCCCACGAAGACGACCGCTCCCGCGATCAGCCCGTTGCGGGCCGCGGCTCGGGCGTCATTGGCCTCCTCGGCCCAAGCTTCCTCCTCGTCGAGGATCACATCGAGACCGGCGCCGGCGGCGATAGACACCCCGTCTGAGGAAGTGAGGAGCCGGGGCGGGAAGACCACCCTGATCTCGACAAACCGATGGGGAGGCACATTGCGCGCCTCCAGAGCTGGCGACACCCCATCGTCGCCCAAAAACGACTCACCCTCGATGCCGTAGGGGTGGGCATAGACCCGCACGTCTCCCTCTGACGGGCCGCCGGGGAGCAGGACCCGCGCCGTGACCCGGTCGGCGCGCACCCCCCACTGCTCACCCCAAACCTTGACCTGAAGGTCGGCGACGTCGTCGTAGACCGTGACCACGCCCGTCATGCGGTAGACCAGTTCAAAAGTGCGGACCTGGTCCTGGGAAGAGTGATGCCAGACCACCCGGGCCAAACCCGGCTGCTCGTCGAGGCCGTAGGTCCCGGCCGGGGAGGAACAGCCAAGCCAGGCACAGCCGCCCGGCTCATAGGGCACCAACTCGTCGCCGATGGAGACCAACTCGAACGTCTCGTTGGGGGCAACCGGTACGTCGCGATAGGCGCCGGAGAACGAGCCGTCAAAGTCGAAACTGAGCCGTTCGGTGATCAGGAGCGAGCCGTCACCCATCACCTCGATGGTGACGTCGGCAGACTCGATGTGATAGGACTTGGCCGTCGCCGGGAGGGCGATGAGTACCACGAGGGCCGCACTCGCGGCCAGCCCGAGCAGACGTCTCACGTCGACGTCCCCCTTCAGAACTCGACTGCCGGTGCTTCCTCCGCCTCGCCGCCCGCTTCGAAGAACTCGCGCTCGTCGAACCCGAACATGGAAGCGACAATGTTCGTGGGAACCTGCTGGACCCGATTGTTGTAGGTGAGGACGGTGTCGTTGTAGATCTGGCGGCTGACCGCGATCCGGTTCTCGGTCTCGCTCAACTCGGCCTGTAGCCCCTGGAAGTTTTCCGAGGCCCGCAGCTCGGGATAGTCCTCCGCCACTGCGAACAATTGCCGGAGGGCTGAGGTGAGGAAGTTCTCCGCCTGGGCCTGCTCGGCCGGTCCCTCGGCCGACTGGGCGGCGCTGCGCGCTTCGGTGACCCGCTCGAATGTCTTCTGTTCGTGGGTGGCGTATCCCTTGACCGTCTCGACCAGGTTCGGGATCAGGTCATAACGACGCTTGAGCTGCACGTCGACCTGCGACCACGAGTTGTCGACCCGGTTGCGATCGCGGATAAGGCTGTTGTACATCGCCACCACGACGATGACCAGAACGACTACGACGGCGACGATGATCCACTGCATCGGCAGGATCCTAGAAGCGGCCACCCCCGCGCAGCGGTAGCCAGGTCACCTCAATCGAACGCCTCCACAGCACGCCGACGGCGAATCTTCATCCGGCGCGGCAGCCGTGAGCCGCCCAACTTCGCGTCAGTGGTACCTGATACCCGATACTTGATACCTGATACAGCGAGTGGAGCGAGCTAGAGGCTGATTACCTGATCGGGCATGTTGCCGGACAACGCCGAGTAGAGATCGGGGAAGCAGCCCACGGTGGCGCCGTCCACCATGTCGACCGGCTCGCACTCGGCCGGCTCGGTGCGCCCCTCCCCGGTTGCGGGGTCACACCATCTCGGCTCACCCTCGGCCAGCTTGCGCTCAATGGCGCAGTTGTCGCAGGCCATGATCAACATACCGGTGTCGGCCGCCACCTTGGCAAGACGCTCACCGATGGGGTCGCCCTTGCGTAGCGCCCAGACGTTGTCGTCGAAAAAGAAGATCCCCACCACCTCGACGCCGTGGGTTCCGGCCTCGAGCTGAGGCAGAATCATCTGGGCCACCTTGTAGCTGGCAGCCCGTGGGGTGTTGAGCACATATGCGACTTTCAAGGTCACTCCGATGTTTGGGGCCCACCCAACTTAACCACCGCTCAGTTCAGTGAAATCGACCCACCGCCTACGGCGGGTGCTCGTCGGGGACCCGGGTGATTACCCCTTCCGGGTGTCCCGAACTGGGAACCGGCAGCGAGATTGTTGACCGCCTTCAGCTTGTGACCGAGCAGGTCACTGTCCCCCGGCCATCTCGGCGACGCCGTGCTAGCGCTTCGGCGGTGGGGTGAGCCCGTCGACAGCGGCGGCCCAATCGTCGGGAAGGACCGCAGAAGAAGGTCTCGACATGAGACGTAGGAACAGATCGGAAGCGGTTCCCTCCACCGAGGCATCCGGATCACCGTCACCGAAGGCCCAGTTCTCGTCGAAATCGGTGGCGGTAACCAACAGCGTCCGCACGTCACCGAGGTAGGGCAGCCAGAGCTCGGTGAACTCGTCGAGGCCACTGCGGGCAACCAGGTCGGTGAGCCGATCTTCCTCGCCATGAGCCTGGTAGGCGTCCCAGCGAT
>CAZTXD010000256.1:0-2585 GCA_964617995.1 uncultured Acidimicrobiaceae bacterium | reverse complement strand
CATCGAATGCGCGCTATAGCGCGCATTCGATGCGCGAAAACGGGATCAGGTCAGCCAGCGGGCGAGCCAGTCGAGGATGGCCTCGAACCGCTCCTCCCGGTGCCGGGGTCGCCCGCTGCGGGAGAGCTCATGGCCCTCTCCCGGGAAACGGACGAACTCGGCGGTGACGCCGTTGCGCAGCAAGGCGTCGAAGTACTGCTCGGCCTGTTCGATCGGGCAGCGGTAGTCCTCCTCGGAATGGATGATCAGGGTGGGTGTCTGCACCCGGGGGGCGACACGCAGCGGACTCCGATCCCACATCAATCCCGGATCCCCCAGGTAGGCGTCTCCGAACCATCCCCCGATGTCGGAGGTGCCGCCGAAGCTGGGCCACGACAAGAGGGCCCGCTCCACCACCGCTGCCGACCATCCGTCCTGATGGGCGATGATCCAGGCTGTGAGGAACCCCCCGTAGGAGCCTCCCATCACCCCCAACCTGTCGGGGTCGAGCCGGGGATGACGGCTGAGGGCAGCTTCCACCGCCGCGTCGACATCCTCCACGTCGACCACACCCCACCCCTCCCCTGCCACCGCCCGCAGGAAATCCCGGTCCTTGCCGGCCGAGCCGCGGGGGTTGGTCGCCACGACGCCGTATCCCTCCGAGGCGTAGACCTGGAACTCGTCGAAGTAGCCCCATCCGTACTGGCTGGAGGGCCCCCCGTGGATGTTGAGCAACAGGGGAACCGTTTCCTCTCCCGCCGGGAGATACACCCACACGTCGAGAGGTCCGCCGGGGCCGTCGACGACGAAGTGGTCGGGCACGATCGCCTCGACGGTGGGTCCTCCCAGGTCGTCGATGATCTGACGCCCTTCGTCGGTGTCGACGACCACGACGCCGGGTGATTCGACGGTGGAGAGGACAGCCGCCAGCGTGCCTCCGGCCACGTCGAACCCGGTGACCACGCCGCGTTCGGCGACGAGGTCGTCCACCTTCCCCTCGGGATCGACCGATATCACTCCCACGCTGCCGGAGTCGATGTTCGACACCACCGCCTCGTCACCCCGAAAGGCGAGACGTGTCGATCCCACCGTGGGCGAGAACACTGCTCGGGGGTGTCCCTCGTTGACGCAGACGGGCCCGGGATCGAACCTCCACAACAGCGGGTGGTCGGGAAAGTCGGTGCCCGGGTGACCGATGGCATGGAGGACCCCGTCGGGCCGGTATCCCACCGCCCACCACATCCCCCAGGGAGCCGGGCTATCGACTCGGGGCCCACCGATGCTCGCCTCGAGGATGCTGGCGCCGGGTTGGTAGCCGGGCGTCGGCGAGGCGTCGGAGAGGTAGGCGACCTTGGATCCGTCCGGAGACCAGGCCGGACTGCTCTCATCCTCGCTCCCGTCGGTGAGCCGGCGCGGTTCGGAGCCACCGTCGGGGTCGACCAGGTAGACATAGCGGCGCCGGTCGTTGACCCAACCCCGACCATCGGCCCGGTAGGTGCGGCGGGTGATCCGCCGCGGCATCCGCTTCCGCTCGTCGGCGCCGGCCCCTGCCCACTCGTCGATCCACACCGAGCCGGTGACGGCGATCCAGGCGCCGTCGGGAGACCAGACCGGCTCCCCGCTCACACCGAGGGGGAAGTCCGTGACTACCCGGGCGTCTCCCCCGTCGACCGAGATGACGGCGACCTGGGGCACCCCCATTTCCTCTTCTTCGTCCTTCCGCAGGAAGGCCACACGTCGGCCGTCCGGTGACCAGCGCGGCGACTCATCCGACTCTCCGGAAGTCAGACGGCGGGTTCCGTCGGGATCATGCACCCATATCTGGCTGCGGTACTGGTCCGCCTCGACGTCGATGGTCGTCACCACGAAGGCCACCTGTGACCCGTCGGGGGATACACCGGGGTCGGATGGGTAGACGAGACCGTGAAGGCGATGGATCGGCATGCTCCTGGTGGGTGGCCGCGAAACCCTACTCTGCCTTCGGTGGCACGACTCATTGCCTCCTTCCTCGGCACGGGACTGATCCTCCGGCGCCTCCGCGGCGCCGACATCGGGTCGGGAACGGTGGGCGCACTGTTCGCCCTCGGATTGTCGTTGCTGCTGGGGTCCGTCGGTCTGTGGGCCCAGGCGACCGGCCTGGTGGTGATCACCGCCGCGGCTCTGATCTCGGTGCGTCCCTTCGCTTCGGCGGAAGGCGACCCCGGGTGGGTGGTCATCGACGAGGCCGCCGGCACGATGCTGGCGACCCTCGGTCTGGGCCTGCCCGCCGCCCTGGTCGGCTGGGTCGTCTTTCGGGTCGCCGACATCTTCAAGCGGGCATTCCCCGGGGTCGCCGCCGCCGAACGCCTGCCCGGGGCGATGGGCGTGACCGCCGACGACATCGTCGCCGGCCTCTACGGGCTGGCGGCCGGGTTGATCGTTGAGGCGCTGCTCTGACGGCGGTGGTATCGTCGATGCCACAACCGAACAGGCCCTGCCTGGGGAAGCCGGTCGAAATCCGGCGCTGACCCGCAACCGTAGGTCGCTCTCGCAGCGACGAGCCGGAGCACCAAGCAGAGGCCGCGGCTCCAGAGAACCCGTCGAGGTCTACGGGCGGAGCCCGGGAC
>CAZTXD010000255.1:0-2586 GCA_964617995.1 uncultured Acidimicrobiaceae bacterium | reverse complement strand
CTAGCTGAACGGAACCAGCTCGTGTTCCTCATCGCCCTGGGGGAGTCGATCATCATCATGGGCGCCACCCTCACCGCCCTCGACCTAACCGCCGGATCGGTGACCGCCACCATCATGGGTTTCGTGCTGCTGTTCCTGTTGTGGTGGAACTACTTCGTCCTGAGGCCGGACTCGAGGCTCATCGACCGTGATGCCACCGAGATGGGCCGCTCCGCTTTTGCGTATGCCCACGCTGTGATGGTCGCTGGCGCCATCCTGGTGGCGGTGGCGATCGAGCTCGTGATGCGTCACCCTTTCGACCCTCTCGACCCCGCAACGACGCTGGCAGTCTGCGGAGGGCCTCTCGTCTATCTGGTGGGGAATATCGAATATGTGAGAGCCAAGACGGGCGAGGTCCCGACCACGAGGCTGATGGCCGGAGGCGCACTCATGGTCGTGGCAGCTTTCGCCCTGGCCGCTCCCATGTTCGTCACTCCGTTGGTGTTGCTGGCTTTGCCGGTGGTGGTGCTGGGAGGGTTGGCCGTCGTCGGCCGTTGGTCGCTGGCGGCTTCCCAGGAATGAACGTGGCGGCGGGGACGCGGTCGTCTCACTCCTCGAGCCGGGACGGGTGCTCGGCCGTCATGAGAGGCGGTGTCGGCGCCCACCAGCCGAGCGATGACCACAGCCAGGTGCCGCCTCAGCGGTCATCCCAGGGAGGCGAACCTGGATCTTCCTTTCGGATGCTCTCCACGTAGCCGGCCTCCTCCTCCGTGACCCTGATCGCCTCCTCCAGCACCTCTCGGATCTCAGATCCGGGGATGACGACGGTGCCGGCCGGAGACGCGTATATGTAGTCGCCGGGCACTATCCCCACCTGGGAGATCACGACCGGTACGTTGGCCTGGAACGGGGTGACCACGTCGCCGCCCCATCGGGTTGCTTCTCCCCGGCAGTAGGTGGTGAAGTCAAAGCGGCCCAGCGCCTCGAAGTCACGAAGGCGACCATCGGCGAGTACCCCTGCGAGCCCCAGGTTCTGGCTCCGGGAGAGCTTCGTTGCCCCACCCAGCGACACGTCGGGATGACCGTTGCCGGCGAGGACGAGCACCTTCCCATCCGGGCCGTCGCGGGTCGCCTCGTAAAAGAGCCGGGCGAAGGTGTAGCGCTCCGGGTCGAGAGCTGCATGGCACGTGGGGAAATAGGAGATGGTCACCGCAGGTCCGAACAGGATCGCACCCGGTGTGGGGGTGACGAGGTCGAGGATGTGGCAGCGATGTCGATGGAGGCGGCCCATGGCGTCGACCAGATCGGCGGTGGTGACCCGTGCCGCCATCGACTCCAGGGAATCGGTCATCGCGGCTCCACCTTCCGGGAGTCGAGGATCATCGCGAGAACGGTAGTCGGGTCGAACATCCGCTCCGGGGGGCCCGGCGGTGCAACCAAGTGCTCAAAGCTAGATAACGTCTGGGAGCGTGGCTTCATCCGAGGAGATGCCGCACTGGTTCGCTCGTGTGGGACGACGTGACACACCCGTTTTCGCGCATCAAATGCGCGCTATAGCGCGCATTTGATGCGCGAAAACGTGGAGGAAGTCCGTGATCAGTCGGAACGAGGCTGGAGGGAGACCAGCTCGAGGCCGGGGATGTCGGTGAAGTCGGACACGTTCAGGGTCCAGACATGAGCTTCGCGGACGAGCGCACATGCCGCGATGGCGAGGTCGAGTTCACGACCACGTGGCTGTGGCACCTCGGTGTAGAGATGCGCAGCCGTTTCGGCCTCGGGGACACCGAACGCCACTGCCTGTTCGGATGGGAACAGCGCTTCCTGGACGTCGAGTTCCAGGCTGCGCCGGGGTCCTCGCCACCATTCGTAGAGGACCAGCGTCGGGAGGACGAGACGTTCTCCGGCTGCGATCAGCTCTCGCATCGTGGGGGCCGAGCGCCTGGGCCCGCACAGACTGTCGACCAGCGCCGACGTGTCGACCACGATCACTGACCGATACCCGAGCGGCGGCCGCCATGATTGCGGGATCGGCGGATCTCGTCGAGTTCCTTCTCGACCTCGTCGAGCGGTTGCGATGGAAGAGCTGCGATCTGGGTGTCGAAGATCTCGAGCATTCTCCTCCGCTCGGCCTCACCCAACTTGCCGACCCGATCGGCATAGTCCTGGATCGCCTCTCGGACGATTTCGCTCTTGGATCGCTGGAGAGTCTCGGAGGTCCGGCGAAGGCGGGCAGCGGTGGCCTCATCGAGGCTGAACGTCATCTTGATTGATGCCATACTTATGCCATACTACCATACTCACTCTTCAACCGACGTCGGTCAACACAGAGATGGCTTCGGTGACGGGGTACTCGACGGTGGTGGTGGAGGGAGGCACCGACACCGACGTCCAGGGTCCGCCGTTGGCGCGCCACCGGGCACCCCAGACGTAGGAGATGGAGACCGGGTACGCCTCCAGGGTCGGGTGGCAGTCGTGGTCGCGGCCGGGAGGTTCGCAGGTCTTCACCTCGTAGACATGGCGCGCCACCCCCTCTGGGAACCCGACCAGCAGGGGATAGGCATCAGGCGGATAGGTCGTCTGTGACCCGTCGCCCCAGTCGATGGCGAG
>CAZTXD010000254.1:0-2829 GCA_964617995.1 uncultured Acidimicrobiaceae bacterium | reverse complement strand
CGCGTTCAACACACTCGACACCCGATCCACCGAGGAGATTCGGGAGCTGCTGGACGACCTCACCGAGGCGGAGCAGCGCCGGTTGGTCACGGCCATGGGGGCGATCAAAGAGGTGCTGGAAGGTAGGTCACCTCCCGACGCATACATGTTGCGGCCGCTCCGGCCGGGAGACTTGGGCTGGGTGGTCCATCGCCATGGTCTCGTCTACAGCGACGAGTACGGGTGGGACGACACCTTCGAGGCACTCGTGGCACGCATCGTGGCCGACTACGTCGAACATCGTGATCAGCAGCGGGAGAACGCCTGGATCGCCGAGGTGGACGGCGAGCCCGTCGGTTGCGTGTTCTGCGTGAAGAAGGACGACAAGACCGCACAGCTGCGGCTCCTTCTGGTCGATCCCAGCGCCCGCGGACTGGGCATCGGCCACCGGCTGGTCGAGGAATGTCTCGGGTTCGCGCGCCGTGCGGGCTACGAACGGATCATGCTCTGGACCAACGACGTGCTTATCGATGCACGCCGGGTCTACGAACGCCACGAGTTCGAGCTGATCGAGGAAGAGCCGCATCACAGCTTCGGTCACGACCTGGTCGGTCAGGTCTGGTCCCGCACTCTCTAGGCCCGGACGTAGGCATGCTCGGCTCAAGCGGTGAAGGACAACCGAGCCGCAATGGGCCTCCCGGGCTCGCCACCGCCATGGCCATCGGCCTGGCGGCCACCACGCTGGGACTCGCCCGGTTCGGATACGGCGTGTTACTGCCGGCCATGCGCACCGATCTGGGCTGGTCCTACGCGCAGGCCGGGGGGATGGATACCGCCAATGCCGGTGGCTATCTGGGTGGGGCGCTCGTATCGGCCGCCGTGATCGCGTTGGTCGGCCATCGAGGGGCGTTCACCCTGTCGTTCCTCACCACCGCCGGCACGCTGTTCGTCTCTGGCCTCACCGATGACTATCTCGTGTTGGTGACGCTGCGGGCGTTGACCGGCGCGGCCGCAGCCATTCTGTTCGTGTGTGGAACCACGTTCGCGGCGCGGCTGGCCAGCATGAGTTCATCGCCCGGGCTGGTCCTCGGGATCTACTTCGCAGGTGTGGGTCCCGGCATCGGGGTTTCGGCTCTCCTGATCCCGGCGGTCCTCGCAACCGCGGGCGAATGGCGGGTGGGCTGGCTGGTCATGGGACTAGCCGCCGGCGTCTCCGCCGTGGTGGCGATCCGGACGTCGCGGACGATCCCGGGAGCTCCTCTCGCCGACCGGGTCCCCGCCCAGGTCGGGAGCCTCGTGCGTCCGATGGCAGCGTTCACGTTGTTCGGATTGGGCTACGTCCCGTTCATGACTTTCGTCGTTGCTTACCACCACGAAATCGGACGCACCCCGACACAGATCACGATCTTCTGGATGGTGCTCGCCACAGCTGCCACCGCCTCGGCATGGTTGTGGCGGCGGCTACTGGATCGTGACACCGGGGGAACTGCACTCGCCTCCCTCCTCGGGGGCACCGCCCTCGGCTCCGGGCTGTCCCTTGTATCGGACAGCCTGATTGCGATGCTGGCCTCCGGATTGATCTTCGGCGCCACGTTTCTCAGCGTCATCAGCGCCGTGACCCAAATCGTGCGACGCTCCCTCCCTGAGGAGCAGTGGCCGACAGCGGTGGCCGTCGCCACCAGCCTGTTCGCAGCCGGTCAGTTGGCCGCACCCGTGGCGGTGGGGTGGGTTGCCGATCGGTCCGGCGACCTCCGGATCGGTCTGGCGGCAACCACGCTCGTGCTAGTCGTAGCCATGCTCGTCGCCATCCGCCCGGCCGGGCTCAATGAATGAGTACACGGGTCATCAGCCGCTTGGGATCGGGAAGAGCTGATGGACCAACTGTTGCAAGATTCGAAAGTGGGCCCACGTGGACTTGAACCACGGACCTCATCCTTATCGGGGAAGATCAGGCGGTCTGGGCGCACTGGCCGATTGGCGATTCTCCCCTGTATTACTTGGGTTTCCGGCTCTCGTCAGTTCGCGCTGATTCGGCGTGTTTCGCGTTCTCTTTGTGGACTTATTGTGGACTTGGCTCGGGCCACAGCTCAAGATCTCCCGCACGCTGTGGCCACTCCCCGGAGGCACGGGTTCGTATCTCACCAGCCTCGCGCTCATCCTCCAACTGGTGACAGAGTCCAGCAACGCTGACGCGGCCGTGGCGGCACTCGGCGAGCGGTTCGACCAGGTCTCCTCTACTAAGGCCTCCCGCTCCTATCTCCACGTGGTGGCAGACCTTGGGCTCATTGAACTCGATGGCTACCACCTGGACGTGACAGAAACGGGCATGGTGTACCGGCTGGAGCCAGCAGCTCGTCGTCGTCCTGCATCAGGCGTCATGGATCTATCCACTCCGGAGGAGGCGGACACTCGTCTGCTTGTAGGAACTGGAAGCACTCCCCGTCCGTCCACCAGCGGAGCAAACGGGTGCGGGCCAGCTCGATCAGGTCCTCCTCATGCACTACGTGGACGCGGGCACCGAAGTCACCGGCCACAAGTAGATAACGGCCATCGGGGCTGAAGTCGACCGATGTGAAGGCGGCGTCGTCCTCGAGGACGAGGAGCTCGCGGCCGGTCTCTGTTTCCCACACCCGCACTGCACCGTACTGCGCCGTCCCCGCCACCAGGTTCTCGTCCGGGCTCAGAGTGACACCCCACAGGAGTCCCCGATGCCCCTGGTACGTGCGGATCTCAGCCCGGCCTTCGACGTCCCACATCCTGACCACCGCGTTTTCATGTGCGACGAGGAGCCAGCTTCCGTCGGCGGTGAACTGGAGGTCGCCTGCACCGAAGAACCCAAGACCCGCTAAG
>CAZTXD010000253.1:0-2879 GCA_964617995.1 uncultured Acidimicrobiaceae bacterium | reverse complement strand
CACTGGAAGCCGGGGCCATTGTCACGATCACACCATCACGTGTACGAGTCCGAGATCTTCCCATCGACGGATGACCAGGTCCTCCCACCTCTCCTCGACGTCGGACGAAGACGACGTGTGCGAATCAAATGAGAGCGCCTCGCTTGCTGCAAGGTGGTCATCGTGCGGTTCGAGCGACCGCTGTGGCGTCCCTGTGGCACGCGGGTCCCTACACCACCTCGCGGCGGGAAATGAGGAATGAGGTTCTTTCCAACTAGCACAAGGCGAAATCGTGGAGCTGACGGGATTTGAACCCGTGACCCCCTCGTTGCGAAAGATGGGGTGAAAACGCTGTTGACCAGGGGAAATGGCACCCGTTGGTGGGCTTTGTGGCGCGGCGGTGGAACGAGCGGCGTGAGAGAGGGTGAGACCTGCCAGGCGGTTTGATTGGGCACCAACCGACGCTGGTCTCGCCTGAGGAAGCTGGCGCTATTGTCCGGCTGGCTCACCGACTCGGGTGCGAAGCGGTCCACTCTGCTCTGCGCGAGATCCAACCCAGCCGCAAACCGAATCAGATGACGTCCCTTATGAGATTGGGAGCGGCGGTCCTTCGAGCACCTGGGGTCGGTACTCGACTACCTGGATACGGTTATCGAATGTCTGGCTGCCGATCATGTCGAGGGCGACGTCGGGATAGCCGTCGTAGATGCGTTCCGCTCCGGTGGCGCCAGTGATCACCGGGAACATGCCGACCCGGAACCGGTCGACGAGTCCGGCTTGAATCAGGGCTCGGGCGAGGCTGAGACTTCCGATGGTGCTCAAGATCCCCGCGTCGTCCGCCTTCATCGTCCGGACCGTTTCGACCGCATCGTCTCGTACGACCGTGGTGTTCGCCCACGCCAGCGGCTCCTCCAGAGTCGTTGAGAAGACTATTTTCGTCGCTCGGGTGAGTCCGTCGATCGAGTCTTGCTCATTTTCAGTGAACTCGTCGGTCCCGGCTGGTGTCTCTCCGGCCGAGAAGCCGGACATCAGCCGG
Source organism: uncultured Acidimicrobiaceae bacterium (assembly GCA_964617995.1). Taxonomy (GTDB): domain Bacteria; phylum Actinomycetota; class Acidimicrobiia; order Spongiisociales; family ZC4RG35; genus CAZTXD01. The sequence goes on along the minus strand of CAZTXD010000253.1, from coordinate 1,864 downwards.
TAGGTGTTGGCGCCCATCAAGTACGTGACTTCGGGTTGTTCCTCGAGCCAAGCGAGGTACTCCGGCCCCTCTAGGCCCCAGAAGCCGGGCCAACCCTCCCCCGATGCATAGCCATCCAAAGAGGTGATGAAGTCGACCAGTAGTTCCGCCATCGGTATGTCCCTTCTATCTGTGACGCATCTCGATTTGTGATGCCCAACCTCGATTGTCTTGGCTCTCGGGACCACTTTCGCCCATCAGCGATCGCCGAACCGCACCGAGAGACCGGTTGATTCCCGCTGGAGGATAGGGACGGAGAGCACGGTGCAGAGCAACCATCCCTGCGACCACCACCCAGGACGAAGCCGAGCCATCCGTCGTGCATGACCCAGATCGCAAATCGGAGCGGCACCACGCCTGCGACGGCTCTCATGACCCGGTGAAGCCATCGGGAGGTTGTCCGGCGCCGCCGAAGACAAGCATCAGCCTTGGATGGACCAAGAACGACAACGGGAGGGAAGAACCGTGCAACCGAACGAAATCACCGAGGTTCTGAACCGACCGATCAGCCAGGAACTGTTCGCCCGCGACTGACCCGTTTGACCTACTTGCCAAGGACGGCACACCACGGAACGTCCCGATCGGGTTCACCTGGAACGGTGCGGAGATCGTCACGAACGCGTCGGATTTGGCGCTGGGCATTGAGCACCTCGTCAGATGAGGGGTGCTCAAAGTGCGCGATCGTGTGGAGCACGCGTGGGACAACGTATGACAGGATCGTGCAAATGGCGAGCGTTCGAGTTGTGGGATAACGCCCTGACCAGGGAGTTTGGTGGAGCTGGGGGGATTTGAACCCGTGACCCCCTCGTTGAAAACATGCGGTCAAAGCCCGCTGACCTGACGCTGACAAGGGGAAACGGATCCCATCGACGGTCGTGTGGCGCCTCTGTGGCACAAGCGACGTGAGGCAGCGTGAGACGTGGTTAGACGTGGCGCCTGTCTCACCCAGAGTCAGGCTGGTGCCCAACTGGTGCCCGGTACGGAGCATCGGTGCCAGCCAGGGAGTCAGACCTACTTCCCGGTCGGCCTGGCTACGCAGTGACCTTCGACCCGTACTTTCGCTGCGCTGCCTGCTTCGAAACACCAAGCATCGTGCCGATCTCGGACCAGCTGCGTTGGGCCTGGCGCGCCGAACGCACCGCCTCGGTGAGTTCCGCTTCGACCTCATCCCGCCGCTCCACCAACTCGGCAATGGTCCGTAGAGCCTCGGTGTCGGCTCCCTCCAGTTCAGAGGATTCGACACGCTCAGCCCATTCCTCCAACGCTTTGGCCCTCTCCGCCCTTGACTTGCTCATCTGATCCACTAGCCCTCCAAGAACTTCTCACGAGCTTTCATGCGTGAATGATCGCCGTCCCCTCCTGGTCGGTGACGACCCCGACCTCCAGAGGATCTGCCGTGCGAGACGGCCCCGATGAACATCGTCACCGCCGGATCGTCGATTTCGAAGGCTCGCCAATGATGTCGTAGTGGTGAAGCATGTCTTCGTCCGAGACACCGTGCTTGCGTGCGCTCGCCTCGATGTCCAACCACACCACGCTACCGACAACGATCCACTTCGTCAATAAATGTTGACGAGGTGGATTTGTGAACATCACCAATCTCTCTGCGCGTTTCTTCAACTACTACAAAGGTGAAAATGGTGGAGCTGGCGGGATTTGAACCCGCGGCCTTCTCGTTGCGAAACATGAGATCAAACCCCTGTGACCAGGGGATACGGCACGCGTCTGCGGTTCTGTGGCGCGTCTGTGGCACGACGTGAGACTTGACACGAGACTTGACACATCGCCGACGGACGCGTGAAGCTCGGACGCGTCGTGCAGGTAC
>CAZTXD010000252.1:0-2899 GCA_964617995.1 uncultured Acidimicrobiaceae bacterium | reverse complement strand
AAGACGACCCCGGAGCCGACCTAGCTGAAGAGGCACCGTCGTGAGCCCGCTGCTGATCCTGCCCATCGCCCTTCCCCTGGCCACGGCAGCGGTCACTATCGGGCTGGTCAGGTGGCCGGTGGCGCGACGGATCCTTGGCACGCTGGCTTTGGGGGCAACGATCGTGGCTTGTTGGCTGCTGTTGGGCGAGGTGGCGGACGGTACGGTGCTGGTCGGTCATGTGGGTGCCGTCTCGTCCCCGATCGGGATAACCCTGGTGGCGGACCCCTTCTCGGCGATCCTGCTGATGATCTCGTCGATCATGCTGTTCGCGGTCTTCATCTACGCGGTGGGGAGTCCGAAAACCGACGAGACCCGGGCCTTCTTCCACTCGGTGTACCTGATCCTGGCGGCTGGCGTATCGGCCTCGTTCCTCACCGGGGACCTCTTCAACCTGTTCGTGGCGTTCGAAGTCACCCTCACCGCCAGCTATGTCCTCATCACCTTCGGTGGCTCCAAGCTCCAGATCCGACACGGGATGACGTATGTGGTGATCAGTCTCTTAGCCTCCACCCTGTTCATCACCGCCGTCGGTCTCGTCTATGCCGCTACCGGGACCGTGAACATGGCCGACCTGGCGACAAAGCTGACCGAGATCGATCCTGGGCTGAGGTCGGCGCTCGGTGTTTTGTTCCTCGTCGTCTTCGGCATCAAGGCGGCGATCTTTCCCCTCTTCTTCTGGCTCCCCGATTCCTATCCCGTCGCCGCCTCTCCAGTCACCGCCATCTTCGCTGGCCTCCTCACCAAGGTGGGTGTCTACGCCATAATCCGTTCTCACACTTTGTTGTTCGGCGAGTCCGGGCCATCGACCTTGCTCCTGGTGGTAGCGGCACTCACCATGTTCACAGGTGTGCTCGGCGCGATCACCCAAAACGACGTGAAGCGGATCCTCAGCTTCCACATCATCAGCCAGATTGGTTACATGATCTTTGGCCTGGGTCTGTACACACTGGCTGGTCTCGCTGCGACGGTGTTCTACATCGTCCACCACATCATCGTGAAGACGACGCTCTTCCTTGTCGGGGGGCTTATCGAGGAACGCACCGGCACCGGGGCACTGCGACGGCTCGGCGGTCTCCTCCACATCAGCCCGCTGCTCGCCGCGCTCTTCTTGCTACCGGCGTTGAGCCTCGCAGGGATTCCGCCGTTGTCAGGTTTCGTCGCCAAGCTAGCCCTGATCGACGCCGGATTCGCCATCGGCGCCTATACCACCGTGGCGGTGGCGATTGCCGTAAGCGCACTCACCCTGTTCTCGATGACAAAGATCTGGTCAGGGGTCTTTTGGGGCCAGGCCGAGGAGCCACCTCCGAAACCAGTTGGGCTGAAGACTTCGTCACCGGGCCTCCCCCGGTTGATGGTGGGGTCCACCGGGTTTCTGGCCCTGTTGAGCGTCGCCTTCGTCGCCGCAGCCGCCCCTATCTACGAGCTTGGTGAGGTGGCGGCGGCCGGTCTCATGGACCCATCCAGCTACATCGCCGCGGTGAGAGGACCATGAGACGGGTGTTGACGAGGCGGGCAGTGATCCTGGTATGGCTGACTGCGGTTTGGGTCACATTGTGGGAGGCGCTGTCATGGGCGAATTTCTTGGGAGGGGTGGTCGTCGGTCTCGCCACCCTTCACCTCATGCCGCCTCGAGAGTCAATCTCCGAGGTGGGGATTAGGCCGTGGGCAGCTCTGAAACTCCTCTCCTACTTCCTTTGGCAGTTGGTCGAGGCCTCTGTCATCGTCGCCTGGGAGGTGATCACCCCGCGCAACCGGATCAACGCCGCCGTGGTCTCGGTGCGGTTGCGCAGTCAGGTCGCAGGCATCATCACTTCGGTGGCGAGCATGGTGTCCCTCACTCCGGGAACGGTGACCCTCGAGGTCGACGAGGAGAACTCGACCCTTTTCATCCACGTCCTTCATCTCAAGAGCGTTGAGCAGACTCAGGAGTCGGTGCGCCTGCTGGAAGAGCTGACCATCGCTGCCTTCCCCACTCGCGGTGGGAACAGGGTGGCCCCATCCGAGGGGAATCCGAAATGATCGGAGTAGCCACCGCGGTCGCCCTCGCCTTGCTCAGTGTTGCGGCACTTCTCTGTTTGCTGAGGCTTGTGAGAGGAAAGGGGCTCGCCGATCGGATAGTCGCCCTCGATGCGCTGCTTCTAATGGTGGTCAGTGGCCTCGCCGTCCAGGCAGCCATTACGGGGGAGGATACCTATCTAGATGTGATGGTCGTGGCGGCCTTGCTCGCTTTCACCGGCACCAGCATGGTGGCCAACTTCATCGAGAGGAGAGGACCTTGATAGAACTAGCCGCCTCGATTCTCATCGTTATCGGGGCCCTGCTTGCTCTTCTCGCTGCCATTGGCCTGCAACGATTCGACGACGTGTTCGCCAGGATGCACTCAGCGACGAAGCCTGCCACACTGGGATTGATTCTCGTCTCGTCCGGGGCCGCACTGGCGCTTCCCATCCCGGGTGCGGTGGCGAAGCTGCTCCTCGTCATACTCCTCCAGTTCATAACCGCGCCGGTGGCGGCGCATCTAGTGGGACGGGCGGCGTTCCGCACCGGCCAGGAGTTGAGTCCCGAGACGATGGTCGTCGACGAAGCCGAGTACATAGTCCGGCATCCGGGGGTGATTGAGGAGTGATGTTGATTCAGGCGTGTCCCATGAGACGGTCAACTGCGATTTCGATGGCCACCCGATCGGGGTTCTCACGGGCGGGGCGATAACGGGTCTCGAAGCCGGAGACTGCGGTCGCCACCCGGTCGGGGTCTCTGACCACCCGTGCCTCACCTTCCAGGGTGAGCCATCGAGGACCCTCCACCTGGCACACCACCGCCCGGCCATGTCTTTCGGTGTTCCGCACCTTCTGCGTAT
>CAZTXD010000251.1:0-2904 GCA_964617995.1 uncultured Acidimicrobiaceae bacterium | reverse complement strand
AAAACCGTTAGGCCCCTGACGGGGTCTCGCGGGTTCGAATCCCGCCCCCTCCGCCGCGGTCGTGACGAGCTCCCTCGAAGGACGACGGCGTGTGCTCCCGAGCTACTCGGTCGACTTGACCACCAGGACGTCACAGGAGGCGTCGTGGATGAGTCCCCGGCTGGTGGAGCCGAGGACGAGCGAGGAGATTCCTCCCCTTCCGCGAGTGCCGACGACGATGAGACCGGCATCGACTTCGTCGGCATACTCGGCGATCACCGAGGGGGGATAGCCCCGCAGGTCGACACGGGTCCACTCGATCCCGGAGGCGTCGAGGTCGGCGGTCACGTTCTCCCAAACCGCGCCACGCTCCGCATCCGCCATCTGCTCTTCGTCGAACACATAGGTACCGGCCATGGTGTAGATCGCCGTCGGAGGATGGAACACATGGACCACGTCGAGCGACGACGAGGTGTAACGGGCCTGTTCGACGGCGCGTGCCACTACGTGCCGGGCGGTCGGGGAGCTGTCGATGGCGGCAACGACGGTCGGCATATGCCTCCTTTGGTCAGGCCCCCAGTCTTGGGGGAACTGCTCCCGGTGTCCAGGGTCATTCGGCCCGCCTCGTTGCCTGCGAGTCCGTGTCCTCGTCAGCCGTCGGGCCATCCGCCTTCCCGCATCTGCCTACTCTGATCGGAATGACCGTCGGTGTGCTCACGGCTGGAGGCGACTGTCCGGGCATGAACGCCGCCATCCGGGGGATCGTGGCACGGTTGACGGCGGCGGGTCGCGACACCATCGGCGTGGAGAAGGGCTGGCGTGGCCTGATGGAGGGAAACTACCGGCCGCTCACGCGGGACGACGTGCGTGGCATCCTCGTGACGGGGGGAACGATCCTGGGTACCTCACGTATGGACCCCTACGTCCACGGCGATGGATACGAATCGGTGAGGCCGACTGTCGACGAGGCAGGAATCGACCACCTGATCGTGATCGGGGGTGACGGCTCGCTCCGCACGGCCGTGAAACTGGAGTCGGAAGGCCTCCGGATCGTCGGGGTGCCCAAGACGATCGATAACGACATCGGGGGCACCGACGTCACCTTTGGGTTCCACACCGCTGTTCAGATCGCCACCGATGCCATCGACCGACTCACCACCACCGCCGAGTCGCACAACCGGATCATGGTGGTGGAGGTGATGGGGCGGACCACCGGATGGATCGCAGCCTACGCCGGAGTGGCGGGGGGAGCGGAGGCGGTACTGGTGCCGGAGGTACCCTACGACGCCGAAGACCTCGCCGCTCGACTGCAGGCTCGTCACCGGGCCGGTCACGACTACTCGATCGTGGTCGTGGCCGAAGGCGCCGCTGCTCCCGGCGGCGACACCCCTTCCCAGGGTCTGGATGCGTTCGGGTTCGAGCGCCTGGGCGGGGTGGGTGAGTCGATAGCGGCCGAACTCGAGCGACTGACCGGGTACGAGTCGCGGGTGATGACCCTGGGTTATCTGCAGAGGGGAGGCTCGCCCGTGGCCTTCGACCGGATCCTCGCCACCCGTTTGGGTGTGGCGGCGGCAGAACTGGCTCTGAACGGTGAGCACGGCGTGATGGTGAGCCTGCGGGGCGATCAGATCGTCCCGGTGGCGTTGGCAGAAGCCTGTCAAGAGGTCCGGCATCTCCCGGTGTCCCGCTACCAAGAGGGCGCCTGGTTCCACGCCTGATTCGAGGTGGCGACCTGCGTGAGACTTCGGGTTAGCTCCGCGCGTTTCCGCCCATCCGCGCCTTGATCAGGTAGGCGGCGGCTCCGGCACGATGCGGGGTGCCGAGCTTCGCCAGGACATTCGAGACGTAGTTCTTCCGGTCTTCTCGGCCAGGAACAGCGTGTCGGCGATCTGGCGATTGGTCATCCCTTCAGCGATGAACTCGAGAATCGAAATCTCTCGCCGAGTCAGGTGGGTGAGAAGCGAATCGGTCTGCTCGTCGGGGGACGGCTCCCCCTCGAAGGCGGTCTCGCCGGCGGCGACTCGCTCCAAGATGTCGACGAGGTCGAAGTCGCGTATCCGCTTGAGGACGAAAGTACTGGCGCCTGCCTCCCGGGCCGCTACCACGGCGTCGGGGTCGGTGTGGGCGGTGAGTATGACGACGCGGGTGTCCTTCGAAATCTGGCGGACACGCCGGCACACATCGATGCCGGATCCGTCGGGCAGATCCAGGTCCAGGATCGCCACGTCGGGCTCGTCGAAGGCGATCCGTCTCACGGCCTCTTCGGCGCGGGCCGCCTCCCCCACCACATCGAACCCGGGACCCTGGCTCAGAAGGTGCCGGAGCCCGCCTCGCACCAGCTCGTGGTCGTCGACCACCACCACGCGCAATACGGCAGCCGTTGTCGCCGAGCGGGTCGGATGAGGGTCGGTGATGGTCATCTGGAGTTCCCGCCGCGGCTCTCGGTCAGGGCCCACATCAGGTCCTTGATACTGATGATCCCCACGAGTTGACCGGAGTCGATCACCGGGAGGTGGCGGTAGCCGGCCGCCATCATCCAGTCGGCAGCATCGGAGATCTCGACCTCAGGACCGAGCGAGTCGGGAGAGGGAGTCATCACCGCGCCCACCTTGGTGGCGCGGGGCGACTTCCCTTCTGCCACGACCCTGAGGAGGTCGCGCTCGGTGATGATGCCGATGAGGTCGGTGTCGTGCATGACGGCCAGAGATCCGATGTCCGCTGCCAGCATCTGACGGGCAGCCTCGGCGACTGTCAGGTTGGAAGTGCAGGCATCGACCGGTCCCCCAATCAGTTCACGGATGATCACGTCTTTCCTTCCGTCAGCCTCGATTGTGAAGCATCACCGGCCGTTACACCCGAAGCGAAGGTCCCGACGGTGTGGGCCTTTCTGCCCTGCCGTGGAGAGTCCTGCGGCCTTCTCTGGTT
>CAZTXD010000250.1:0-3062 GCA_964617995.1 uncultured Acidimicrobiaceae bacterium | reverse complement strand
TCTCCTCCGGCCCCGTGGCGCAGTTCAGGCCGACGACATCCACGCCCAGCCCCTCGAGAGCCACCAGGGCCGCCCCTATCTCCGTACCGGGGAGCATCCTCCCCGTCAGCTCGATGGTCACCTGCACCTGGAGCGGCACATCCCTCCCGGATCCCCTCATCGCCGCTCGGGTTCCGTTGATGGCCGCCTTGGCTCCGAGGAGGTCGAACTGGGTCTCGATCAGAACCAGATCGACCCCTCCGTCGATCAGCCCCGCCGCTTCGATCTCGTAGGCGTCGCGCAGTTCGGGGTAGGAGATCTGACCCAGCGTGGGGAACTTCGTGCCCGGCCCGATCGAGCCCGCCACCCATCGGTCTCGCCTGTCGTCGTAGGAGCCGGCCGCCCGACGGGCGATCTCGGCGCCGGCGGCCGCCACCTCGTACGCCCGCTCGGATATCCCGTACTCAACCAGCGGTATCGAGAAGGCCCCGAACGTGTTCGTCTCGACCACGTCGACCCCTATGTCGAAGAACGAGCGGTGCAGCGCCTCCACGAGGTCGGGGCGGGTGAGATTGAGTATCTCGTTGCAGCCCTCCAGCGCCTCACCTCCGAAGTCCTCGGGTCCCAGGCCGAGGGCCTGGAAGGCGGTGCCGGTGGCCCCGTCGTAGATCAGGGCGCGGCCCGATTCGAGCTGATCTACATAGTCGGGCGGGCTGGTGACGTCATCACCGGTCGGCATGGCGCGGATCCTCCGTGGTCTCGTGTCCGAAGCGCTCGACTATGCGCCCCGGAGCGGAAGTCCGCTCCCGTGGTTGCTCATCGATCAGGCATTGGCACCGTGCTACCGGGATCGATCCCCGGGCCGGAAGCCGCGGTTTCGCAGGGCCTGTCCCTCAACCGCTCTTGATGAACGCTTCGATGGGTTGTCTGCACCTCACCATAGCGGCCTTTCCGATCACCGCCAGACGACCATCACGAGAAGAGACATTGACACCGCCGCCGCTCGCGCCTACCTTGCTCGCCCAATGCAGCTCATTTGCATGTGTCGGTGTGCAGACTCTCGGGTGGTCCGCCCGAGTGCCGCCACGCGTGCCGAGCACTCCTGACCCGACGCCACCACCCGCAGAGGCTCTAGTTCCCGGCGTCGGGAGTTTCTGCCCCCAAGGGCATCCACCATCACACAGGAGTGAACCGAACATGAGCTACGCCAATCCCGATGCGCTCGTCTCCACAGACTGGCTCGAAGAGAATCTGACCAACTCCGACTTGCGGATCATCGAGGTCGACGAGGACACCGAGGCCTACCAGCGTGACCACATCCCCGGCGCGGTCGCCTGGAACTGGACCGAGGACCTCCATCATCCCCTGCGCCGCGACTACCTCGACCAGGCCGGGTTCTCCCAGCTGCTGGCTGAGGCGGGCGTCGACGACGGCACACAGGTGGTGCTGTACGGCGGCAACAACAACTGGTTCGCCGCCTACGCCTACTGGCTCCTCAAATACCGGGGCTTCGACGACGTGGTTCTCCTCGACGGAGGACGCCTCAAGTGGAAGATCGAGGAGCGGCCTCTGACGCCCGAGATCCCCAGCTACGAGCCCACCGGGTTCACCATCGGCGGCCCCGAACGACCCGAGCTGCGGGCGCTGCGCGATCACGTCCTCGGCTCGGTCGGCGAGGCGTCCTTCGTCGACGTCCGCTCTCCCGAGGAGTTCTCCGGGGAGAAGCTGGCCCCCGACCACCTCCCCCAAGAGCAGCCCTATGTGGGCGGGCACATCCCCGGTGCCATCAACGTACCGTGGGCGAAGGCCGCCAACGAGGACGGGTCCTTCAGGGCCGCCGACGAGCTGCGAGCCCTCTACACGGGGGCGGGACTGGCCACCGACGACGAGGTGATCGCCTACTGCCGTATCGGTGAGCGGTCGTCACACACCTGGTTCGTCCTCCACGAGCTGTTGGGCTACTCGGGGGTGCGCAACTACGACGGCTCCTGGACCGAATACGGATCGCTGGTGGCGGCGCCGGTCGAGCGCTGATCGCCCTGGCCGAGCCCCCGGGCTCGAGGGGTCGACGATGAACATCGAGACGATCAAAGAGCAGAGTCGCTACCTGCGCGGCACCATCGCCGAGGAGCTGGTCTCCTCCGAGCCGTCCTTCGGGGAGGAGTCGTGCCAGGTGCTCAAGTTCCACGGCGTCTACCAACAGGACGACCGGGACCTGCGCAGGGGAGGGGACCGCACCCACATACTCATGGTGAGGGCGGCCCTTCCCGGCGGCCGGGTCAGCGCCGAGCAGTACCTCGTGGCCGACGAGCTGGCGGACCTGGTGGGCGATGGCACCCTGCGGATCACGTCCCGTCAGGGGCTCCAATGGCATCGGGTGGGCAAGGTCGACCTGCCGGCGCTGATCTGGACTCTCAACCAGTCGTTGGTGACGACGCTGGGAGCGTGCGGGGATGTGGTGCGCAACATCGTGGCCTGCCCCGATCCGAAGGGACCCCCGGAGCTGGCCGAGATCGCCGATGCTCTCGCCGAGCGGTTCCGCCCCCGCACCCGGGGTTACTGGGAGATGTGGGTGGACGGGGAGCGGGCGGTGACCGCCACCGCCGAGGTCGAGCCCGTCTACGGCGAGACGTACCTGCCCCGCAAGTTCAAGATCGGCCTGGCGGCTCCCGGTGACAACTGCGTCGACCTGCTCACCCACGATCTGGGTTTCGTCCCCGTCGACGACGGGTGGGTGGTCACCGTCGGCGGGGGGCAGGGCAAGTCCCCCACCCGCGAGGACACCTATCCCCGCCTGGCCGACCCGCTGGCCACCGTCGCCCTCGACGAGATCGGCGACGTCGCCGAGGCGGTGGTGACGGTGCAGCGGGACTGGGGCGAACGCGCCGACCGCAAGCGCGCCCGCCTCAAGTACCTCATCGACACCTGGGGCCTGCCCCGTTTCCGGGAGGCGGTGGAGGAGCGTTTGGGGCGCTCCGTGGCCGACCCCCGCCCCATCCGCTGGGCCTCCTCCTCCGACCACCTGGGCTGGTCCCGTTTTCGCGCACCGCAAGCGCGCGATAGCGCGCAATAGGTGGGCGAAA
>CAZTXD010000249.1:0-3062 GCA_964617995.1 uncultured Acidimicrobiaceae bacterium | reverse complement strand
TCTGGGAGGGCAAGAACCGCCCCGAGGACATGATCCTCGAGACGGTCCCGGTCATCCCGCCCGACCTCCGACCGATGGTTCAGCTAGACGGTGGTCGTTTCGCCACGTCCGACCTCAATGACCTCTACCGGAGAGTCATCAACCGCAACAACCGGCTGAAGAGGCTGCTCGACCTGGGTGCTCCCGAGATCATCGTCAACAACGAAAAGCGCATGCTCCAGGAGGCCGTCGACGCCCTTTTCGACAACGGCCGTCGTGGACGTGCCGTAACCGGGCCGGGCAACCGTGCCCTCAAGTCGCTCTCGGACATGCTCAAGGGCAAGCAAGGACGTTTCCGCCAGAACCTGCTGGGCAAGCGGGTCGACTACTCGGGTCGTTCGGTGATCGTCGTCGGCCCCCAGCTCAAGCTGCATCAGTGCGGTCTTCCCAAGATCATGGCTCTCGAGCTGTTCAAGCCCTTCGTGATGAAGCGTCTTGTCGACCTCGACCTAGCCCAGAACATCAAGGCGGCGAAGAGGATGGTGGAGCGTCAGCGTCCCCAGGTTTGGGACGTTCTCGGTGACGTGATTCAGGAGCACCCGGTGCTCCTCAACCGGGCGCCCACCCTGCACCGTCTCGGCATTCAGGCTTTTGAGCCGGTCCTGGTTGAGGGCAAGGCCGTTCAGATCCATCCACTGGTCTGCGAGGCCTTCAACGCCGACTTCGACGGCGACCAAATGGCGGTTCACCTTCCGCTGTCGGCTGAGGCCCAGGCCGAGGCGCGCATTTTGATGCTCTCGAGCAACAACGTGCTCTCCCCAGCTTCAGGACGTCCGATCGTGACTCCGTCTCAGGACATGGTCATCGGGATCTACTACCTGTCCGAACTAGTGGAGGACGGTCTCGGCGCGGAGCGCACCTTCGCCGACCTCGACGAGGCCACCATGGCCTACGAGATCGGTGAGCTTTCACTCCACGCCCCGATCAAACTCCGACTTGGCGCGTTGGCTGGCGATCCCGACGTCCACGGCGACTTGCGGCAGACCTTGAAGAAGTTGATCGGCGACGAGCCGATGGACCCCAATCGCCTCACCGAGACCACTCTCGGCCGGGCAATGCTCAACACGGTGTTCCCCGAGGACTTTCCCTACATCAACTCGGTGGTGGTCAAGAGCGATCTGAGGCTGCTCCTCGAGACCCTGATCGAGCGTTACCCCCGTTCGGCGGTGGCGATGACCCTCGATGGTGTCAAGGAGCTCGGTTTCCGGTTCGCCACCAAGGCTGGTCTCACCATCGGTCTCGATGACGTCCGCACCCCTGGCGACAAGGCCCAGATCCTGGCCGAGTACGAGGAGCGGGCGGAGAAGGTGCAGAACCTGTTCGCCAAGGGAGTGGTCACCGACGACGAACGTCGTCAGGAGCTGATCGAGATTTGGACGGAGGCCACTGAGAAGGTGACCGATGCCATGAAGGCCGGCCTCAAGACCGAGCGCTTCAACTCGCTCGACATGATGGTGGGCTCCGGAGCTCGCGGAAACATGATGCAGGTCCGTCAGATCGCGGGCATGCGTGGCCTGGTGGCCAATCCGCGTGGCGACATCATCCCGCGGCCGATCATCTCCAACTTCCGTGAGGGCCTTTCCGTACTCGAGTACTTCATCTCGACGCACGGGGCCCGAAAAGGTTTGGCCGACACCGCCCTTCGTACCGCCGACTCCGGTTATCTGACCCGTCGCCTGGTCGATGTCTCCCAGGAGGTCATCGTCATCGACGAGGACTGTGAGACCGATCGCGGAATCGTCATCAGAATCGTCGACGACCGGGGCAACAAGATCAGGAACCTGCGCTCCCGGATCTACGGGCGCATGCTGGCCGACGACCTCAAGGAGGAGACCGAAAAGGGCGGACACGCCCTGGTCGCCACTGAGGACGACGAGAAGCTGCGTGCCGGCACGATCATCGGGACCAAAGAACTCCACGCCATCGAGGACGCTGACATCGAGTCGGTGCGGGTTCGCTCGCCTCTCACATGCGACACCCGGGGCGGTGTGTGCCAGGCCTGCTACGGGCTGTCACTTGCCACAGGGCGCATGGTTGAGACGGCTGAGGCCGTTGGAATCATGGCGGCACAGTCCATTGGTGAGCCCGGGACACAGCTGACCATGCGTACCTTCCACACCGGCGGCGTTGCCGGTGAGGACATCACCCATGGTCTGCCTCGAGTCGTCGAGCTATTCGAAGCCCGCACTCCCAAGGGGAAGGCGGTCCTCAGTGAGATGTCTGGTGTCGCCCGGATCCTCGACGACGAGGAGGGACGCCGGATCACGGTGACCAAGGGCGACGACGAGGTGGTCTACCCGATCTCCCGCTTCGCCAAGCTGCGGTTCCAGGATGGGGCCGAAGTCGAGGCGGGGACCCAGCTCAGCGAGGGTCCGCTCGACCCGAAGGAGGTGCTGGTCATCCGGGGAGTGCGCGCCACTCAGCAGTATCTCGTCGATCAGGTGCAGGAGGTCTACCGCTCCCAGGGTGTGGAGATCCACGACAAGCACATCGAGATGATCGTCCGTCAGATGCTGCGCAGGGTGAGGGTCGTCGCTCCCAACGACTCGGACTTCCTCCCGGCTTCGCTCATCGACGATCAGAACTTCCGGGACGCAAACCGGGAACTGGTCGCCGAGGGCAAGAAGCCGGCGGAGGGCCGTCCCGAGTTGATGGGTATCACGAAAGCCTCGCTGGCCACCGACTCATGGTTGTCGGCTGCCTCGTTCCAGGAGACCACCAAGGTGCTCACCGATGCTGCCATCCAAAGCCGCTCCGACTTCATGAGGGGACTCAAGGAGAACGTGATCATCGGCAAGCTGATCCCGGCCGGCACCGGCGCCGAGCAGTATCAGGTGCTGCAGCCGTCACTCCCGGGTGCCACCACTGTGGCCAGCCTGGGGATCCTTGGCGACAGCGAGGGCATCCCATCCGACGACGACGGTCTGCCCGAGGACCCAGCAGAGTGGCTCGCCTCCTTGGGTAACAGCAGTGACAAAGATGAGCCCGAGGAAGAATGAGTATCGAGTATTGAGTATCGAGTA
>CAZTXD010000248.1:0-3084 GCA_964617995.1 uncultured Acidimicrobiaceae bacterium | reverse complement strand
CGCCTGGCCGAGTGCAATCCTTCGAGTTCTCCGAGCAGCGGTTTCCCGAGGCGTTGTGGGTTCTCTGCGATAGGTCCGAGAATCACTGCGAGTGCTGCTTCACGCACCTTCTCGGGTAGCCGGTTCAGGTGTCGAAGACCCTCGGGTGTGATCTCGACTTCGTACACCCGGTGGTCCTAGGTGTTGTCTTTGAGCCGTAGCCTCTCGCCACGATCGGCCTCTTTGCGTGATTGCCGCAGTGACTTCATGAGGTCGTCGTCTCGGACGACGTCCAGGGTTTCCTCGAGCGACTCGAGATCGTCGGGGCTCATCAGTACGAATGAAGGTCGACCGTTCCGGGTGACCATGATGCGATCATGTTCGACTTCGACCCTGTCGGCGAGCTCTGACAGATGGGCTTTTACTTCTGAGAAAGGCAGCACTTCGCTCATAGGTCAGAATTATGACCTATTTCAAGGCAAAAGGCAATAGGGTCGAACAGGACCTAGTTCCTAGTTGAGTGAAATGGTGTTGACCAGGGAGTTTGCCTGGTCGCGTCAAACCGCGCGTGGGAGCATCAGTCGAGTTCTCCAGTCTCGCCGAGATACGACAGATATTCGGCCCCGATGGTGTCCGTGGCTACCCGGGCCGGCCCGCCAGATTCACCGACGACACCCAGATGACGCTGTTCACCGCCGAGGGTCTCATCAGGGGGATGCAGCGTTTCGAGGATCGTGGCATAGCCAATCTGGAAGCCATCGTCTGGTCGGCGTATCTGCGGTGGCTCGACACCCAGGGCGAGCGGCCGGTGGAGCCGCGGCTCGAGCCCTCCCAGCGCGGATACCTGGTCGAAATCCCCGAGCTGCGGAAGCGCATGGCGCCGGGGAACACCTGTTTATCCGCGTTGCGGACAGGCCGGATGGGAACACCCGGGGAGCCCCTCAACGACTCTAAGGGTTGCGGTGGCGTGATGCGGGTCGCCCCGGTGGGTTTCTGTCAGGTCGAGCACTTTCGAGCCGGTGTCGAGGTCTCGGCGATAACCCATGGCCACCCTTCCGGGTACATCGCCGGTGGAGCCCTCGCCCAGATCATCAGCGACCTCCATCAGGGGCAAGATCTCCGGAGCAGTGCGGAGAGGATGGTCGGGATGTTGAGCGAGGTGCACAACGCCGACGAGGTGCGACGGCTGCTTCGCTGGGCTTTGGATCTGTCGAAGGGCGACAGGCTCACACCTGAGCGGGTGGAGTCTCTGGGCCAGGGATGGGTTGCCGAGGAGGCTTTGGCGATATCGGTTTACTGTGCCCTTGCCGCCAGTGATTTCAGCGAGGGTGTTCTGGCCGCGGTGAACCACTCCGGCGACTCGGACTCCACCGGATCGATCACCGGGCAGATTCTGGGGACTATGCGCGGTGTCGAGGCGATACCCGAGGAATGGCTAGAAGGTTTACACGGGCGCGAGATCGTGGAGAGAGTGGCCAACGACTTCGTCGCCCGGTTCCTCGACAACCAGACTCTCGACTACACCGACTATCCCCCGAACTAGGGCACCGACGGTCCCAACGACACGTCTTGAGTCCCTGCACTTCTAGACAGTTCCCGTGCCGCTGGCGTTGCCTGTTCGCTCTGATGCCCACCCGCCTGCGGCCTCTGCGACGTATCGAAAGATCCCCGGGTCGTGTCCGGCGTATGCCGAGGCACCGGCATCGAAGTTCTGTCGCCCGGTTGAGAGCCATGGCCACTCCGCACTTCTGTCGGCAGCGTCGTCTATGTTCGGATTCCATGGAAGGCGTCCGCCGGTACGAGTCGGCTGAGGAAGGCCTGACCTACTTGAGGCGACTCCTCCATCACAACTCGAATCCGCAGTTCACTCAAATGGTCGCCGACGGAGAGTTGGTGCAGAAGCAGTACGGGAGAGTGTTCAGTCCCGAGAATCTGCATCGGCTCGGAGCAGAGGAGTTCAAAGAGTTTTTGCTCTATGAGAACAACCGGCACTGGTGGGGAATCACATCAGGCGCAGCTGGTCTCGGACATGGATCGTCTTCGCCGGACCCTTCAGGTACTGGTTGATGAGAGCCGACCGATTGCGGATCGACTCGACTGGATAGAGCCCCCGTCGGGCCGTAAGCCACTGCCGGGGATCGGCAAGGCGGTGTTCACCCCGATCCTTCACGTTGTCTACCCGACGAAGTACGGCGTATGGAACTCGGTTGCCGAATCCGCAATGAACCGACTGCGCTTGTGGCCGAGGTTCGAACGGGGTTCGACGTTCGGAGCCAAGTACGCGGCCATGAATCACGTCCTCCACCAGGTGAGCAGTGATCTGAGGATTGACCTGTGGACCCTCGACTCTCTGTGGTGGCTGACCGAGCTCGAGCACGAGCCGACGAAGCATCAGTTCTCAGGCGGTGAGGTCAGCGGCAGCAGCGGCGGCGGTCTTTCAACGAGGTCGGCACGTGCTCTGCAAACCTTCGTGTGTCAGCGTTGCTTTCTGACCAAGTCGTCCACGGTGGAGTCTTCGGCGGAGTCGGTCTGTCTCGACTGCAACCCTGGATAGCGGGTGTCATCCGTCGGTCCGCGCTGGAGTATCCGGGGGAATCAGACGATGTGCACAACTGATGAGTAGAGCCGGCAGATCAGCGCAGGACAGAGCGGAAGCCCTACGAAGGCGGCGACTAGCCAAGCTCCGCCGCTCCTGGGCTGTGGTGCTGATAGCGGTTGTGGCAGCGTTCGCCTTCGGATTCTTCCTCCCCAGGGTGATGTTTGCTGCGATGTCATCCTTCCTGACGACCCTGGTCCCGGGTTCACCAGGACTCCCGGAGTGGAGCTTCATGCCGGCGTTGTCGTGGACGCTGGGTACCGCGTTGGCTCTGTCCGCATTAATAGGTCTGGTTCGTCCGTCTCGCTCGGAATCGGCGTGGCGGAAGGGTGCATCCGGTGAGAGACGAGTTGGCCGTAGGTTGGGCGCGCTCGTCACGCAAGGTGTGCATGTGTTGCACGATGTGGCCATGCCTGGCTCACGGGCCAACATCGATCATGTCGCGGTGACACCCTCGGGTGTGTTCACGATCGAGACGAAAACCTACTCCGGCAAGTTGGAAGTCCGGT
>CAZTXD010000247.1:0-3216 GCA_964617995.1 uncultured Acidimicrobiaceae bacterium | reverse complement strand
GCCTCGGTGAAACGCTGCTCCGCGGAGTCAGACATCCCCAGGGCCGCTTCCACCTCCCCCAATGAGTTGATGGTGGCGGCAGCCCGGACCACGTCACCGGCCCGGGATCGGGACTCGGCCGCCCGCTGGTACAGCCACACCGCCTCGGCGAGCCGTCCGCTGCGCTGGGCATCCGCGGCGAGATCGTGGAGCGCGGTCCCCTGGGCGGCGAGATCTCCGAGCTCGGCGAAGATCGGCAATGCCTCATCTCGATAGTGCTGGGCGCGCTCGAAGTCTCCGGCGGCGGCATGGATGCGGTCGAGGAGATGAAGGGCGCGCGCCTGTGACTGACGGTCGCCCGCTCGCTCCGCCGAGGTCACCGCGGCTTCGGCGTGGTGCTGCGCCTCGTCGTATCGACCTTGCCGCAGTCGGGTGGAGGCGTAACCGGCGTGGAGGGCGGCACGGGCCCGCTCCCGGCCCGGGGCATCGATCTCGTCGAGTCGGCTGAGAGAGGTGGCGAAGAGTCGTAACGCCTGGGGGTAGCGGCCGGCGTCTTCGTGGAGAGACGCCCGAAGCGCCTCCAGCTCGAGCCGTTCGATCGGGTCGGCTGTCCGGGCGATGGCCACCGCCAGCGCCCGCAGAGCGCGATCGGTCATGCCCGCCGACGCCCAGACCCGAGCGGCGTCTTCGGCCACACGGCTCACCTCGTCATCGTCGATGTCGACGTTGTCCGCAGCACGCAGGGCGAGCTCATAGAGCTCGCCGGCCACCGAGTTGGCCGCGGCGTTCCGGGCCCGGTCGGCGGCGTGACAGGCCGCTTGCCAGGCGTCCTGCCATCGCTCCGCCTCCACCAGGTGGAGTGCGAGCTGATCGGCACGTCCCGGACCCAAGGAGTCCGCGACCCGGCCGTGCAGTTCGCGGCGGGTGCGGTAAGGGAGGCCGTCGTAGGCGACCTGACGGACCAGCGGATTGGCGAACGCGACCTCGGACTGGTCCACCTCGACGAAGCCGGCGAGCCGGCGCCAGAGTTCGTCGTCGTCGGGCGTCACACCCCGGTCGCCCAACACCGACGCCACCAGACCGAGATCGAACTTCTCTCCGAGCACGGCCAGATGACGTAAGGCGTTCCGATCCGACGGTGCCAAGGCATCGATGCGCGCCGCGACAATGTCCTCCACCGAGTGAGGGGTCTCTGCTCCGGCGTGGGCGAGCATCTCGGAGAGGAAGAGCGGGTTTCCCGCCGCCCGGTCGACGATGCCGGCGAGGAGGTGGGGAGGAACCGGCGACCTCTCCGCCAGCCGATGGGCGAGCTCGGAGGCTGCGGTTTCGTCGAGGGGCTCCAGGTCGATCACGGTCGCTGGATAGCCCCGCCCCTGATGCAGACCCTCCTCGGAGAGGGCCCGGGTGATGACCACCAGCCAGGGGCGCTCGTCGATGCGCCCGAGCAACTCGGAGACGAGCTCCGCCGAGGCGTCGTCCATGTGCTCGGCGTCCTCGATCGACACCACGGCCGGAGCGATGCCCATCGCCTTCATCAGATCTGCCATCACCTGTTGTGCCTTCACCCTGCGGAAGCGGGGATCGACGTCTCTCGACTCCTCGGTGTCGGCCACTTCGCCGTCGACGATCACCGCCAGCAGAGGAAGCCAGGGCAACAGATGCGGAGCGTTCTTCGCGACTACTGCCGAGAGGCGGGCCCCCGCTTCGCTCGCCGTTGTCTCTCGCGCTATGCCCAGCATCTGCCGCACCAGGATTCGGGCCGTCCGATAGGGGGTGGTGTGCTCGAAGGAGTCGCATCTCACCGCAATCCAGGCCCTCTCCCCCACCGCCGCCCGGAACTCTGCGATCAGTCTCGACTTGCCGACACCCTGCTCTCCCTGGATCTCCACGACTCGGCCGCGTCCGGCCCGGGCCGCTCCCAACGCATCGTGGAGCACGGCGAGCTCACGGTCCCGACCGAGGAACGGGCCCGAGGAGGCGGACCGTGTCTCCGACGAGGGGGTGAGCGATTCGATCGCCATCGCCTCCACCGGGCGTCTCTTACCCTTGACCTGGAACGGGGGGACCTCCCGGAGGACGAACCGATCGTCGCCGTCGATCGAGGAGGCGGTGACCAGCACCTGGCCCCACCCCGCATTGGACATCACCCGGGCGGCGAGATTGGCGGCGTCACCCATGGTGACGTAGGCCCGGCGTTGTGTCGGGCCCACCGGACCGGCGAAAACATGTCCTGAGTTGATCCCCATCCGGATCTGGAGTGGACCCGAGTCCCCGAGGAGCTGGGTGGCGAGGTGCATCATCCGGGTGGCGTGGTCGCCGTCTCCGGAATCGGGAGCCCCACCAACCAGCATGAAGACCACACCGTCGGCGGCGAGGTCACCAGAGTTCAGCAGTATGCCGGCGGCGTCGATCCGGCCCATGAGATTCGAAACGAAGCTCTGCATCTCCTCAAAGACGGCTTCGCTCCCCTCGTTGGCGAGCATCCGATCGACCCCTCCCAGCTGGCAGAAACCGATGGTCACCCGCCGATGCTCAAAAGCGATGCCTGAGCCGAGCCGATCACGGAGGAGAGGTGAAACGAAGCGGTCGAGCGCCCCGTTGGGCGACGACATCGCCTGCGCCACGGGAGAAACATCGCTCACCTCGCGCACAATGACCCCGCCGTCGCGTTCCCCCTGGATTTGCAGGCGTCCATCGAGACGGACCGCAGTGTCCCGGCTGACCAGCACCTCCCCGGCGCTCGCCGCCTCCTCGGTGGTCACCGTGCGGGTAGCGGCCTCACCGAGGATCAGGAGCTCGATCTGACCGTCGCCGACTGCCATCATGTGAAACCGGCCGGTATGGACACCGACCGACATCCGGAGTCGAACCGATCCCTTCCCGACCCTGATGCTGGCACCTGCAGCGAGAGCCTCCTGCATCGCCAGGGCCGCCGCACATGCCCGCCCTTCGTGATCGGGCCCGTCGAAGAAGACGATGAGGGCGTCACCGGCGAACTTGAGGGCGTCGCCGTCGCCGGTGACCGAGAGCAGCGACCGCCACACCTCGGAAATGGTGGTCACTATCTCCTCGGCTCCAGATTTGCCTCTCCGGGCCAGCCGCTCACTCAGCCGGGTGAATCCCGACACGTCGGCGTAGAGCAGCGTGCCTTCGACGAGACGATGTCCGGGAATCTTCTCCGGCCAGCCCGACAGGAGACGGGGCACGTACGGATCGAGGCCTCCGCTCATCTCAGCT
>CAZTXD010000246.1:0-3217 GCA_964617995.1 uncultured Acidimicrobiaceae bacterium | reverse complement strand
TGGACGACCCGGCGATGTGGTTGTGTCCCGAGAGCATCTACCAAGCCGTCTACGAGCCCGGATCGACACTGATGCGCCCGTCGCCGCTAGCTCCACAGCATCGTTCGCCCTTGCGCACCGGTCGGGATCACCGCCGCGCCCAGCAGCGCACCGACCGTCGCCGACCCCGGTTCGAACAACCAATGCTGTCGATCCACCAGCGGCCCTTCTCACCCGAGGACCGCGGCGAAGCGGGACACTGGGAAGGTGATCTGATCATCGGCAAGGACCAGCAGTTAGCGATCGGCACGCTCGTCGAGCGCCAGACGCGTCTCGTGCGGTTGCTGCATCTGCCCCAGCGTGACGGCGACACGCTCCACGATGCGCTCCGGGCGCGGCTCGGTGAGCTGACGGGCGGGGTTGCGGCGATCGATCACGTGGGACCAGGGCACCGAGATAGCACGCCACGTCACGATCACCAAGACGCTCGGCGCACCGGTCTACTTCTGCGACTCACGTTCGCCATGGCAGCGCGGCTCGAACGAGAACTCCCATGGCCTCCTCCGTGACTACTTCCCCAAGGGCACCGACCTGCGCGTCCACCCAGCCCAGCACCTCTTGGCCGTGGAGAACGAGCTCAACAACCGCCGCGTCCTCGGTGACCGCTCACCGGCCGCCCTCTTTGAAGCCCTGTTAGCCTCGGCGAGTCAGTACGTGTTGCGACGTTGACTAGAACCCCCCCCGGTGTCAGGTGCTCAGTATTCAGCCGTCGTCGACAGACCGCAGATTCGCCCGTAGTGTCCTTCCAACTGTGGGTAACCGATATAGCCGAACATTTGAGATCGTCCACAACCGACAACGACGACACTCCGCCCTTGGGATGCGCATACCGATCGAATAAGAGAGAATCCACCACGACAACCTGAACAGAGCAGTCCAGAATCAAGCAAGCCAACTCCACGAAACTGGAGCAACATCAAAATCTCTCCGAAACCCGAGGCGGTTCATCTACCTGGGTCACAGACGCCTGCGAATCCTGACATTTCCGATTCTCTCTTGCGAACTTATATACGTCCTCGTAGCGGCCTGCGAGATGAGACCAGCGTCGCTCAGCGAGGACCCAGTTGCGGGCTGCCTGAGCAGACGTCTCCCTGAATGCATCGTCGGTGCACAACTTCGCCAGCGCTTCTGCCAGCGCATGCGCATCCCCTGCGCGGAATGTGACTCCGCGGCCTTGGGCTACGAGTTCGGAGAGAGCTGGGAGGTCCGATACGACAAGCGGAACTCCAGCCGCCATGGCCTCGTAAGGCTTCAGAGGGCTTACGAGCCGGGCAGCGCGCTCTGGGATTCGAGGCACGACGAATACGTCGAGCAGGCGATAATAGGAAAGCACCTGGTCGTGGGGAATTTGACCCGTAAACACAACATGACGGCTTACACCTTTCTGGGTGGCAAGTGCTTCCAATTCATCGCGACGGCTACCGTCGCCGATTATGAGTGCCTTGACGCTTATTCCGCGTTTGATGAGGTGAGACGCTGCCTGTATAAGTAGCTCTTGACCCTCTCGATAATGGTCGAGATTGCTCACGTAGCCGAAGACGAATGTGTCTTCCAAACCAAGCCTCCTGGTAAGAGCCTCGTTACGGGGGGCTGGATAGAACTGGTCTGGATCAACGCCGTTCGGTACAACGAATACTCTGTTTCCTGGAACACCACGGGAGAGGATCTCTTCCCTCATAGTTTCGCTGAGAGTTACAACAGCCTGGGCAGCATTCATGCAGCGGTTTTCCGCGTAGAGGCGACGCCAGTACAACTCACCTCTTTCATTCCAATCGGGGTCACGGCTCCACAAAGATTCGAAAAACCCTCGGACTTCGTACACAAGAGGGATCTTGAAGCTTCGAGCTAAAGCCATTCCCACCAGCGCTGTCTCGTAACCGCGATGGCCTGAATGGGCGTGGATTATCGAGGGTTGCAGGCTTGCGACGAGTGGCGCTGCCTCTGACACATATTCCTCGAGGTAGTAGTCGAATGGCCGGCTGCTGATCTTCGGATCAGGGTGCTTGAGGCGATAGAACGAGGTGCTGTCGACTTCATCAACATCAGGGGGATCATCGATACCGATATTTTGAGGAAATCCAAGAGCAGTGATTGCGCTCGGCTCAAGCCCTTGGGCTCTTTGTCCGGCGATCAGGTAGTTACTCCTAACTGAATAGCCGCTTTGCCGATAGGGAAGAGAGATCTTGAGCAGGTGTAGGACCTGGCTGTCGTCTGCCTCGGAGCCAAGGTCGATGTCTGACTCGAAGGTCGGAAGCCACTCAGGGTCTGTTTCGCGAAGCTGTCCCTGTAGGAAGCTCTCGCGTTGTCGGAGTTGGTTGGAGTCGGACAACTCCCTCAGCATTGCTACGGTCTCGGTCTCCCAGGTTATCGACCCGGTTCTCCGAAAGACTTCACGAGCCGCAACTAAGAACCGTTCATCCTCCGGCCACGAGTTCTTCAATGCAGCAGCGACTACGAGGGCATCACGCAATTGATGCGATGCAAGGAGCTGCTCCAAGCGCGACGACTCTCGCCTCTTGTTCACCTGGACCTTGCCGAGATTACTCCAAGGCTTCGCCGATCGGCTCGAACCTTCGCTGTGCTTCGCGCTGTAGAGCCTTCTCAGGTGTTCTAGGGCATCTAATGCCACCTCCAGGCCAAATGCGGCTGGTAGCACATGACGCTGGCGATTCTCCATTCGAACGACGTTAATCGCGAGCACGCAGTTAGCCATGAGGGCACACGTGTCTCGAGAGTATGTTGGTGCGATCCCAGCTCCATTCGGCTCCACAAGTCTGCTACTTCGGATCAAATTATCGAGTCTTCTAGCGTGAGTCCCGCTCTCAAGAGGCCGTCGCTCTGGGATACGAACTCCTCGTCACCTCGAAGGTATGTGTGGTCGGAGTGGCGGACTCGCACGAAGTTGTAGCGATGTGTGGAGTACATTTGTCGACCGTCGCTAAGAACTCGGCGCCACAGGCTGGTGTCCAGGCCGCTGTTCACTCTTGCGAATCTGTAGGCCGATATGAGATCTTTGCGCGCGAAAAACGTGGCTCCGGGGATGTGCTTCACGTATCTCTCCTCCTTCTCCTGCCGATAATTGATGGTCAGGTTCGCACCTGACAGGTAAATGATGTTGCCCCACTTTCCGGTGATGTCGGCGTTTGAGTAGGTGTGGGCGGTTATCAGGTCGGTGATG
>CAZTXD010000245.1:0-3236 GCA_964617995.1 uncultured Acidimicrobiaceae bacterium | reverse complement strand
GGGATGTTGTTCATGAATGCCGAGGCCGCCGTGGCGGGGGCGAGCATGCGCAACATCGGCCGCCGGGTGTGCCCGCTTTGGCCCATGATCGTTTGGGTGAGAGGTCTGATCGCGCCGGTCTTGGAGATGGCGCGTGCCACAACGAACAGCGCCCCCACCGTGAACGGTGCCGGGTTGGAGAAGCCGGACAGGGCCTCACCCGTGTCGACCACTCCCAGGAGCAGCAGGACGATAACGCCGCTGAAGGCCAGGACCGCTGGGGAGGCGACCCCGACCACCAGTCCGGCGAGGATCAGGACCACGACCAAGGCGGTCAACCAGGCGTCGGGGCTCATGCGAGGAATACGCCAACGAGGCGGATGTCTTTTAACCTCTCGGTGTGCCCAGTCGTACTTCCAGTCATCTTCAAGCGCTCGAATCCGAGTCGATTCACATGATTCGGGAAGCGGTGGCCGAGTCCGAGCGACCGGTCCTCCTCTTCTCCGGCGGCAAGGACTCCGCAGTGGTGCTCCGCCTGGCCGTCAAGGCATTCTGGCCCGCGCGTCTGCCATTTCCGGTAATGCACGTGGATACCGGTCACAACTTCCTCGAGGTGATCGAGTTCCGCGATCGCACGATCGCCGAACTCGAAGCCCAGCTCATTGTGGCATCCGTCCAGGAGGCGATCGACCAGGGGAGGGTCACGGAAGAGAACGGCCCGCGTGCCTCCCGCAACCGGCTGCAGACAGAGTCACTGCTCAACGCGATCGACAAGCACCGCTTCGATGTGGTGTTCGGAGGCGCCCGACGGGACGAGGAGAAAGCCCGTGCCAAAGAGCGTGTCTTCAGCTTTCGCGACGAGTTCGGGCAATGGGACCCCAAGAACCAGCGGCCGGAGCTCTGGAGTCTCTACAACTCCCATATCAACGTGGGTGAGCACATCCGGGTGTTCCCGATCTCGAACTGGACCGAGATGGACATCTGGCAGTACGTAGAGGACGAGGAGATCGAGCTGCCTTCGGTCTACTTCTCTCACCGGCGCAGGGTGTTCGAACGCGAAGGGATGCTGATGGCCGAGTCGCCTCATCTGAAGCCTCAGGATGGCGAGGACGTGTTCGAGACCGTGGTCCGATTCAGGACTGTCGGTGACATGACCTGCACCGGCGCCTTCGAGTCGTCGGCCGGGTCGGTGCGTGAGATCATCGACGAAGTGTCGGCCACCCGCATCACCGAGAGAGGGGCTAGCCGTGCCGACGACCGAACCGCTGAGGCGGCCATGGAGGACCGCAAGAAAGAGGGGTACTTCTGATGGAGCTGGTGAGGATTGCCACCACGGGCTCGGTCGACGACGGGAAGAGCACCTTGATTGGGCGTCTTCTATACGACACCAAGCAGATCTTCCAGGACCAGCTCGACGCGGTGGAGGACGCCAGCCGGAGGAGAGGTTCCGATTATGTCGACCTCGCTCTGCTCACCGACGGGCTTCGAGCCGAGCGTGAGCAGGGGATCACCATCGATGTGGCGTACCGCTACTTCGCCACACCGAAGCGCAAGTTCATCCTCGCCGACACACCAGGCCACATCCAGTACACGAGGAACATGGTCACGGGCTCCTCGACCGCCAACATCGCTCTCATCCTGGTCGACGCCCGGAACGGGGTTCTGGAACAAACCAGACGACACTCTTTCTTGGCGTCGCTCCTCGGTGTCCCGCACCTGGTGCTCTGTGTCAACAAGATGGACCTGGTGGATTGGTCTGAGGAGCGGTATCAGGAGGTGGTGGAGGACTTCCGCACTTTCGCCCGTCGGCTCGACATCCACGATCTCAGGTTCATCCCGGTTTCGGCGCTGAAGGGCGACAACATCGTCGAACCCTCACAGAACATGCCCTGGTACCACGGGCCCACCGTGCTCGAGATGTTCGAGGACATCCACATCGGATCGGATGAGAACCTGATCGATGTGAGGTTCCCGGTCCAGTACGTGATCCGGCCCCACCGGCACGACTTCCGTGACTTCCGCGGCTACGCCGGCAAGGTCGCGGGAGGTCTCATGAAGCCAGGCGACGAGGTCACGGTCCTACCCAGCGGCTTCAGCTCGAAGATCGAGAGCATCACGACCTATGACGGTGAGCTGGAGGAGGCCGCACCGCCGATGTCGGTGGTCGTGACGCTCGAAGACGAGATCGACATCTCTCGCGGCGACATGATCTGCCGGCCACACAACCAGCCCCACTCTTCGCAGGACCTCGACGCCATGGTGGCTTGGATGTCCGACGGCCCGCCCCTGAGACCAGGGGTCAAGTACGCCATCAAGCACACCACCAGGTGGGGCAAGGCGATGATCAGAGAGCTCCAGTACCGCCTCGATGTGAACACCCTCCACCGGGATGACACCGCCACCGAGTTGAGTCTCAACGAGATCGGGCGGATTCGTCTCCGCACCACCAACCCGTTCTTTTTCGACGAGTATCGGAGGAACCGCGAGACCGGCTCGTTCATCCTGGTCGAGGAGGGCACCAACAACACCGTCGGCGCAGGGATGATCACGGGCGAAGCGGCGTGACCCGGAACGTCGTCTGGCACGAAGGCGAAGTCAGCCGCGAGCGTCGGGCGGAGATCACCGGTGGGCCGGGTGTGACCGTCTGGATGACCGGACTGTCCGGAAGCGGAAAATCGACCATCGCTCGTGCGGTGGAGCGTGCCCTCGTGGACAAGGGGAGAGCGGTCTACGTCCTCGACGGCGACAACCTGCGCCACGGGATCAATTCGGATCTCGGGTTCGGCCAGCGTGATCGTACCGAGAACGTGAGACGAGTAGGAGAGATCGCGCTACTCATCGCCGACGCCGGACTCGTGGTCTTGGTTCCGGTGATATCGCCCTACCGGATGGATCGGGATGCGGTCCGACGTCGGCACGAGACGATGGGTGTCGCCTTCATCGAGGTTTTCGTCGACGCTCCTCTCGAGGTCTGTGAGATGCGTGATCCAAAGGGCTTGTATGCCCGCGCCCGCGCCGGTGAGATCACTGGAATGACTGGTATAGACGACCCTTATGAGACGCCAGAGTCGCCGGATCTACGCCTCGACACCTCTCGTGGGTCGCCCGAGGATTCTGTTGAGAGGGTCGTTGACACTGTTTCCCGCGTCGCTGGCCTCAGCTCAGGGGAGCGCAAGTGAGAACTCGTCCAAGACGTCTCCGCTGGCATCGATCGCGGACACCATGAGTTCTTCGCCTTGTTCGAGAACCAGGAAGTG
>CAZTXD010000244.1:0-3300 GCA_964617995.1 uncultured Acidimicrobiaceae bacterium | reverse complement strand
TCCCGTAGCCGCAGCCGGTGCAATCGCCTTCAGAGTCACTAGAGCTCAAGGGTTCGCCGAAGGGAACAAGACGGGAGCCGGATTATCGAACCGGATGACCGTGAGCTGGCCGACCTGCTCGTACAGGCGGCGGCCGGGCGCAACGTTGGGGCCGAGATCCTCCGGTTTTTCTTCCCGAACGCCGGGGCAACACACCTACTTGACCTTCACTCTACGTGAAGATAGATTCATGATTTGTGAAAGTAGGTACACGGCTTCCGCTGTTCCGATCTCCAGAACAGGAGAGGTTGCTCGGAGAGCTGTTCGTCTTTGCCGACCGTCCGATCTCGCTCAGCGAACTGGCCAGCCGTGCCGGTACCTCTATTGGCGGAGCCCACAAGGAGGTCGAACGACTCGAAGCCGCCGGCCTAGTCCGATCCACGACAGCCGGCAGAAGCCGGTTGATCGAAGCCGACGCCTCTTCTCCGGTCTACGTGGAGCTACGGGACCTGCTGCGGAAGACACTCGGGCCCGAGCCACTGCTTCGCGCGGCCTTGGTAGCTGTGAATGGGATCGAGAGGGCTTTCATCTATGGCTCCTGGGCCGATCCATCCGCGGGTTCCCCAGCCGACATCGACGTGCTCGTCATCGGCGACCCTGACGTAGGCGAGGTCTACGACGCCGCCTCCGCCGTCGAGGCCGACATTGGGCGACCGGTCAACATCACGGTCCGCTCCCCCGCCGAATGGGCAGAAGCCGACGGCGCATTCGAGAGAGCCGTCAAGTCCGGTCCGCGGATCGATCTCCGATGAGCATCCTCGACGACCTCCAAAAGAGGGGACATATCGAGAGGGTCGAGCCTGACCAGGCGACCGCCACTGGTTGGCTGGACGACGCAGCCAGGCACATCGAGGCCGCCACCAAGATCGCCGAGCTCGACCCAATAGGGGCTTACGTCCTGGCATACGACGCCGCCAGGAAATCCGTCGCCGCCGCCCTCCTCATGTCGGGATACAGGGTCCTCAGTCACCCGGGGTCCCACCAAGCTCTCGCGCAATACGCCGAGTCGATGGCGGATCAGACCGGCGAGCCGGCACTCACCCGGTTCGATCGCCTGAGACGAAACCGCAACCGATCCGAGTACGGATCACGTACCTTCGGGAAGGCCGAGGTCACGGAGGCCATCGACATGGCCAAAACGATCCGCGCGGCCTGCGCGAGCGTGATCTGAGAGGGGGCCTTCCGATGTATGACATTACGTGATACAGTTGGAGCATGACTCAAGCTGTCTCTGTTCGACTCGACGACGAGGCAATGCGCGCCCTCGCCCAATTGGAGGCAACCGGCCGGTCGCGGTCAGAGGCAATCCGAGTGGCTCTAGTGGAGGCGGCGTCCCGCCTGAGCGACAAGGAGACGCTGGCAGCTGAAGTAGAGGCGCTCGAGGCAGACGAAGAAGACCGAGCCGAGATGCGGGCCGTGGCCGTGCTCATGGAGAGCCTTCGTGCGTCGGGGTGACGTTTTCAACCTCAGGCTGCCCAAAGGGATCGGCCACGAACAGCATGGCAAGAGGTTCGGGGTGGTCGTTCAGTCGGATGCGCTCCTCCCCCGCTCGGTGATTCTGATCGCGCCCACGTCGACGAGCGCTCGCAGGGCATCGTTCCGACCCGAGATTGAGATCGAGGGCACTGAAACAAGAGTCCTCGTCGAGCAAATGGGAGCCGTCGACATCAATCGACTCGGAGATCTGGCCGGGCATCTCAGCTCTGAGGAGCAGTGGGGCATCGATGCTGCGATTCTCACCGTTCTCGGATTGAACTGAGTCAGGTCTACACATCGGACCTGTCTCCTCGAACGAAACAGGTGCGGTGACGGCGCCAGCCTCTCAGCGGCTGGTATCCAGCATCGCCAAGACACCGGCGGCCATGTCAAACACGAGCTTCGGAATCAAGCTGCGCCACCCGCTGGTGCGACAGCCCGATCACGGTACCGATATCGCGATACGACAGTCCTTCGCCTCGCAAGGCCGCGATTGCATCCTTGACCGCACTGTGACGTTCTGCAGATGCCGACTCCTCATGCCGTTTGGCCTCGCGAAGCCGATCAAGGGCGGCTGCGGTTGCATCATCTCCGACCGTGATCGTCAGATCCAGATCACTCCATTGATCCAAGTCCTCGGCGGCAGCGATTGCCTCCCGGACATTGTCAACTGCGGAGCTAACGGTTCGCCCAAAGGAACGGACACCTTGTAGCCCAACTGCCTCGATCAACCAGACGCCATCTTCCTCGGAAAGCAGGACCTTGTAGGAGGAGTTCTGAGCCTGTCTCATTGGCGTAGCAATCTTTGGCCACATGCGAACCCTTCTGGCGGACCCGTTCGCCTCCGAGTCTCTCAATAGCTCGGATGACCTCGTTGGGCCTCATCGCCTTCTGACTCATAGCCTAACGCCTATCGAGTCAGACACCATATGTCAATACAGCTAGACGCAACGCAACCTAGTTACCTAACTTACGCACAGGGCTTTGACCAGGGATTTCGGGGAACACGTCATGTGCGAGCCGGAACGAACTAGGTGCTGTGATGAGCCCAAATGAAAGACGCGCCCGCACGACGGTATGACCCCACATCAAACGTGTCCCTGGTGCGTCGTAGCGTCGGCCCAATGCCACGGATCAGCGAGTTCTACGGCATCACGATCTTGATGTTTTTTGGCGATCACAATCCGCCTCACTTCCACGTGCGCTACGCCGGCCACACAGCAAGGGTCGCCCTCGACGGAACGGTATTGGCTGGGACTCTACCTCGTAGAGCAGCAAGATTGGTCATGGAGTGGGCTGAGCTTCACGCAGACGAGCTCGAACAGTGTTGGGAGCGAGCAGTAAACCATGAGCCGCCCGGTACAATTGACCCGTTGCCTTAGGAGTAGCCAATGGTTGACGTCACAGAAGTAGAAGTGCTGCATGATCGAGTTGTGCGACTTCGGTTCTCGGATGGATCCGAGCGCACAGTCGATCTTGCCCCCTTCCTCTGGGGTCCTGCCTTCGAAGGCATCGGGGATGACGATGACCTGTTCGCCCAGGTCAGGGTAGATCCCGAGACGGGCACAGTGGCATGGCCGAACGGTGCAGACCTCGACCCTGACGTTCTCCATGGCGACTTCGAGCCAGCACGCTCAGCTCAAGCCAAGTCATAGCCACCGCACCTAGTTCTTAATTAGGTGAAACATGCCCTGATCAGGTCCTTTATAGAGCGACGTCAAACGCGCGAGACGAACCAGGTGCTGTGGTGGCGGGGACTTATTGCGTTCCAACTTGAGACTCGTG
>CAZTXD010000243.1:0-3311 GCA_964617995.1 uncultured Acidimicrobiaceae bacterium | reverse complement strand
GGTGGCTCGTCGGGGCGGCCTCGGCGAGGTCGAGGAACTCCTCGAACCGCGGAGCCCCGGCGTGGGCGATGACCAGCACCAGATCCCCGTGGGCCTCCAGCAGTCGCCGGACCGGTTCGGGCCCGCAGAACCTCTCGCCGCCGGAGCCGTCCGGCACGGCGGCGGCGTGGAGGACGACCGGCAACCGCCGCCGTTCGACCTCCCCCCAGACCTCGCGCAGACGGTCGTCGAGCGGATCGAACTTGCCGACCTGGAGGTGGATCTTCACGCAGCCCCCGCCCCGTCCCAACGCGTCCGCGACGTACGTCTCGACGTCGTCCTCGGGGTAGAAGGTGAAGGTCGGGACCACCTCGTCGTGCCGGTCGGCGAGCGTCAGCGTGTGGTCGTTGAGCCAGGCTGCCATGCCGGCCCGGTGCGCGTAGGCGAGACCGGTGTGGGCGGTGACCCCCAGGTCGCGCAGCGTCGCGAGCCGTTCCTGCTCGGAGGTGCGGTAGGCGATCGGCCACGGAGGGTCGAGCCGGTCGAAGTGCTCCCAGACACGCCGCTGCATCGCGGCGGGCAACGTGTGCACGTGGATGTCGACGATCCCCGGGATCCCGAGGTCGTCGAGGAACCGTCGGACGTCGGCGTCGTCGACCGGAGGGTCGGGAGCGGTGGTCGGCATCCCCCGCAGCGTAGGCACCGCGCGGACGGCCCTAGGGTTCCGTGCCCCGCGATCCGAGAGGTCCCCATGGCGAGCGTCCGCTACGAACGAGACGGCCGGATCGGCCGCATCACCCTCGACCGCCCCGACGTGCTCAACGCGATCGACGAGGCGATGCCCGGCGAGCTGCAGGTCGCCGTCGAGGAGGCCGACCGCGACGACGAGGTGCGCGTGATCGTGCTGTCCGGGGCGGGACGCGCGTTCTGCTCGGGCTACGACCTGGAGCGCTTCGCGGAGCGACCGCGCCCGACGCTGGGCTCCCAGGACATGCCGTGGGACCCGGTGGTCGACTACCGGTGGATGCGCACCGCGACCGAGGCGTTCATGAGCCTGTTCCGGTCGCTGACGCCGGTGGTGTGCAAGGTGCACGGGTTCGCGGTGGCGGGCGGGAGCGACATCGCGTTGTGTGCCGACCTCGTGGTGATGGCCGAGGACGCCCGGATCGGCTACCCGCCGGCGCGCGTGTGGGGCTGTCCCACGACCGCGATGTGGGTCTACCGGCTGGGTCCCGAACGGGCCAAGCGCATGCTGCTCACCGGCGATCTGGTGGACGGGCGGGAAGCCGCCGACATGGGGCTGGTGCTGGAGGCGGTGCCGGCCGACCGGCTGGACGACCGGGTCGAGGAGCTGGCCGGGCGCATCGCCGGCGTCCCGGCGAACCAGCTCGCGATGCAGAAGATGATGGTCAACCAGGCGCTCGAGAACATGGGTCTGGCGTCGACGCAGCGGCTGGCGACGTTCTTCGACGGCATCGCCCGGCACACGCCGGAGGGCGTCGCGTTCAAGCAGCGCG
This sequence comes from uncultured Acidimicrobiaceae bacterium, assembly GCA_964617995.1. GTDB lineage: Bacteria > Actinomycetota > Acidimicrobiia > Spongiisociales > ZC4RG35 > CAZTXD01. The sequence goes on along the minus strand of CAZTXD010000243.1, from coordinate 1,815 downwards.
CCGAGGAGGTCGGGTTCCCGCAGGCGGTCGCCGAGCGGGACGCCTGATCCGCGAGCGACCCGCCCCATCACATCGAGTGGCAGCTGACTCCGCTGTCGCGATGTCAGCTGCCACTCGACGCGGGATCAGAGCTGGTCGCGCTCCCGGCGGACGCGGGCCCGCTGCTCGGCGAGCCGCCGTTCCGCCTCGTCGGGGGTCGGGGCGGTGCCTCCGAGGTGGGCGGGCAGCCACCAGCGGTCGTCGTCGTCCGCCGGCTCCTGCGGGTAGACCGACGCCGCGTGGTCGACCAGCCCGCCGATCGACTCCATCAGCTCCTTCGTCGCACGGTCGTGGTCACCGTGGCTGGTGTCGACGGGTTCGCCGTAGTGCACGTCGATCGCGACGCCCCGCTCGAGATTCCTCGGCCGCCACTTCGTGAGGATGCGCTGCGTACCCCACGTGCACGCGGGGATCAGCGGGGCGCCGGCGGCGATCGCCATCCGCGCGGCACCGGTCTTGCCCTCGCGCGGCACGAACGAGGGGCTGATGGTCCCCTCGGGGAACATCCCGACGATCTGGCCCTTCTCGAGCCGCTCCACGGACTCCTCGATCGCGTCGCGCGCCCGCCCGTACCGATCGACCGGGATGTGCTTCATCGCCCGCATCAGCGGTCCGGCGGCCGGGTGCTCGAAGATCTCCTGCTTGGCCATGAAGCGGACCAGGCGCCCCTGCTCGCGCGCCCCGAGCCCCACGAAGACGAAGTCCAGGTACCCGATGTGGTTGGAGGCGACCACCGCCGAACCAGCGGTCGGGACGTGTTCGGAACCGTGGATGCGCACGCGCCAGTCCATGACCTTGAACAGACCGAGCACGAACCCGATGACGGTCCGGTAGACCGGCTCGGCTCCCTGCCAGCGGACGCCCGCCATCAGCTGAACGCCCGGTCCTCGTCGGCGACGAGCTGTTCCCCGAACAGCTTGTCGGACAGACCGGTCTGGTCGGCGTACTTGCAGATCCCGCCCATGAAGAACGGCCACCCGGCACCGAGCAGCAGCCCGGTGTCGATGTCGCGGGCGTCCGCGACCACGCCGTCCCGCAGCATGATGTGGGCCTCGTCGGCGGTGGCCTCGAGCGCCTTCTGACGGATCTGGTCGGGCGTGAGCTTCTCGGCGTCCTCGTCGACCTCGACCAGGGCGGCGATCTCGTCGTGCGGCTCCCGGCCCTTGCTCCAGTCGTAGATCCCGTCGACGTCGAGCTCGGCCATCTGCCGGAACGTGTCGTCGAGGGGGAAGCGGTCGGGGAACGCCTCGTGCAGGGTCTCGGAGGTGTGGTAGGCGACCTCGATACCCACGAACCCGATCAGCTCGAAGGGGCCCATCGGCATCCCGAGCTCCTTGATCGCGTCGTCGATCTCGGCGAACGAGTTGCCGTGGCGCAGGGCGTCCATCGACGCCCCGTTGAAGCGCGACAGCAGCCGGTTGACGATGAACGCCGGCGTGTCGCCGCACTGCACACCGGACTTGCGCAGCTGCTTGGAGACCTCGAACGCGGTGGCCATCGCCTGCTCCGAGGCCCGCTCGGTGCGCACGATCTCGAGGAACGGCATCACCTTCACCGGGTTGAAGAAGTGGAAGCCGACGACCCGCTCCGGGTGGTCGAGTTCGGCGGCCATCTCGGTGACCGACAGCGAGGAGGTGTTGGTCGCCAGCACGGCGCCCTCGTCGACGACGTCCTCGACGTCGGCGAAGATCGTCTTCTTCAGGTCCATCTTCTCCAGCACCGCCTCGAGCACGAAGTCGCTGCCGGCCAGCTCGTCGTAGTCCGTGGTGTAGGTGA
>CAZTXD010000242.1:0-3434 GCA_964617995.1 uncultured Acidimicrobiaceae bacterium | reverse complement strand
TAACGACCCGCGGCCCGGGACCCCCGACCCCCCCCAGCCGTTTACCCCAAACAAATGCGCGCTATAGCGCGCATTCGATGCGCGAAAACGGGAGGAGGGCGGTGATGTCGTGACGGTGCGGACCGATCACCGCCGGGCCGTCGAAGGTGGGGTGGGCGAGTCCACGATCCGTCCCGACGGCGTGCCGAAGCTCACCGGCGAGTTCGCCTACGCCCAGGACCTCACCGCCGAGGGGATGCTGTGGGGGTCGACGGTGCGCAGCCCCCATCCCCGGGCGCGGATCCGCTCCATCGACATCGCTCCCGCTCTCGCCATGGGAGGCGTCCACGCCGTCCTCCTCCAAAGCGACGTTCCCGGCCGGGGCGTCTTCGGGCTAGAGCATCCCGACCAGCCGGTCCTCGCCGACCAGGAGGTCCGCTATTGGGGCGAACCCGTGGCGGTCGTGGCGGCCGAGGACGACGACACCGCCCGGCGGGCGGCCGCGGCGGTGGTGGTCGACTACGAAGAGCTGGAGCCGCTGGTCGACCCCGAGGAGGCCGACGCCCGGGACGAAGTGTTCCGCCGTATGCGTATCCGTCGTGGGGATCCCGACCTCCACGGGACTGTGGCGGTGGAGGGCTACTACGAGGTGGGGATGCAGGATCAGGCTCCCCTCGGTACCGAGGCGGGGTTGGCGATCCCCGACGGCGAGGGGGGTATCGACCTGTACGCAACCAGCCAGTTCGTCCACGTCGACCACACCCAGGTGGTGGCCAGCCTGGGGCTGCGGGAGGACCAGGTGCGGGCCCATCCCGTCGGGATCGGAGGAGCCTTCGGCGCCCGCGAGGACCTGAACCTCCACATCCACCTGTGCTTGTTGGCCCTGTACACCGGGCGTCCGGTGAAGATGGTCTATCACCGGGCGGAGTCGTTCACCGGTCATGTGCACCGTCACCCTGCCCGTATGTGGTACCGCCACGAAGCCGACGACGACGGCCGGCTGGTGAGGGTGGAGGCGAGGGTTCTGCTCGACGGCGGCGCCTACGCCTCCACGACCGCCGCCGTGCTGGCTAATGCCTGCTACTTCTCGGTGGGGCCCTACCGGTGCGAAACGGTGGCGGTGGACGGAGCCGGTGTTCGTACCAACAACCCGCCCTGCGGGGCGATGCGAGGCTTCGGGGCCGTCCAGGTCTGCTTCGCTCACGAGGCCCAGATGGATCGGCTCGCCGCCGAGCTCGGCATCGATCCCCTCGAGCTGAGACGGCGGAACGCCCTGGCCACCGGAGATCGCATCCCCACCACCGGTCAGCCCATCGAGACGCCGCTTCCCGTCACCGACATCATCGACTCTTTGGAGGCGATCCCCCTTCTCGTCGAGGAGCCGGGGAACGATCCCCAGGAACTCCCGGGAGGGACCGGTCTCACCACAGAGCCCGATCAGGTGCGGAGGGGAGTCGGCTATGCCCTCAGCATCAAGAACCTCGGCTTCTCGGAGGGATTCGACGACTACGCCCAGGCACGGGTCCGCCTCACCTCCGACGGTGTCGTCGTCGAGACGGCCGCCATCGAGGTCGGTCAGGGCCTCGTGAGCGTCCTCGCTCAGATAGCCCGCAGCATCCTCGGCCTGTCCCGGGCCGTGGTCCGCCACGTCGACACCTCGCGAATCGATTCGGCCGGCTCCACGTCCGCGTCCCGTCAGACCCAGCTGTCGGGAGGGGCCGTCCACGCCGCCTCCTCCCGGCTGCTCGACCGCCTCCTCACCCACCACGGCGCCGACCGCCTCGACGACCACGGCGCCTGGCGCGGGGACGACCTGGTGGCGACGATGGAAGACCTCGTCTCGGAAGCCTGGGAGGAGACCACCACCTTCCGGCACCCGCCGACCGAGCCCGCCGACGAGAACGGCCAGGGGAGGCTCCACGCCGACTTCGCCGTGGCGGGCCACCGGGCGGTGGTGGATGTGGATCCCGACCTGGGGCTGCTGCGGGTGGTGCGCGTCGACACTGCCCAGGACGTCGGCAGGGCACTCAACCCCGAGTCGATACGGGGTCAGATCGAAGGCGGCATCCTGCAGGGGGTGGGCCTGGCGATCATGGAGGAGCTGATCCTCGACGGAGGCAGGATCGCCAACGCCACCTTCACCGACTACCTGCTCCCCACCATCCTCGACGCCCCCTCGGTGGAGGCCCTGCTGATCGAACAGGACGGATCGTGGGGACCGTTCGGAGCGAAGGGGGTGGGCGAGCCACCGACGATCTCGTCGACCCCGGCGGTGGTGGCCGCCGTTCGCTCCGCCACCGGACGGGATCTGTACCGTGTGCCGATCCGCCCCCAGGACATCGCGTTGGCGGATGGACCTTGAGCCGTCATCTTGGGGGGACGACCGGGAAGGAGTGTGATCGTGAGTCAGCTGGCTATCCGGCTACCGAAAGCGGAACTGCACGTGCACATAGAGGGAACCCTGGAGCCGGAGATGATGCTGGCCATGGCGAGACGCAACGGCGTCGAGTTGCCGTTCTCCGACATCGACTCGGTGCGTGAGGCCTACCGGTTCACCAGCCTCCAGTCGTTCCTCGACATCTACTACCAGGGGGCGACGGTCCTCCAGACCCGGGACGACTTCGCCGAGCTGATGACGGCCTACCTGGAACGGGCCGCCGCCGACGGCGTCGTGCACGCCGAGATCTTCTTCGACCCTCAGAGTCACACCAGCCGCGGGATCACATTCGAGACCTTCATGGGGGGCTTCCGTGACGCCATCGACGACGCACGGCGTAATCATGGACCATCCGCCGGCCTCATCCTCTGCTTCCTCCGTCATCTCCCCGCACAGGAGGCGGAGAGCACCATCAACGAGGCGGAGGACCATCTGGAGGGAGTCGTGGCCGTGGGGCTCGACTCGAGCGAGGTCGGCCACCCACCGGAGCAGTTCGCCCCCGCGTACGACAGGGCCCGGAAGCTGGGGTTGCGGGCCGTCGCCCATGCCGGTGAGGAAGGACCACCCACCTACATCACTGGAGCGCTCGACGTCCTCGGCGCCGAGCGAATCGACCACGGCGTTCGGTGTCTGGACGACCCCGAGCTGGTGTCCCGGCTGAGGACCGAGCAGATCCCCCTGACGGTGTGCCCCTTCTCCAACGTGGCTCTGAAAGTGGTCGAGCGACTGGAGGACCATCCTCTTCCCCGGCTCATCACCGAGGGGTTGAAGGTCACTGTGAACTCGGACGACCCCGCCTATTTCGGAGGCTACGTCGGCGCCAACTACGCCGGGATCACCGAGGCGTTCTCCCTGGACGAGTCGACGCTGACGACGCTGGCGGCGAACTCCATCGAGGCATCCTTCCTCGACGACGACACCAAGGCCCGTCACCTCACCACCCTCCCATGAACAAGCGCCCCGACCCGTTTTCGCGCATCAAATGCGCGCCATAGCGCGCATTTGATGCGCGAGAACG
>CAZTXD010000241.1:0-3464 GCA_964617995.1 uncultured Acidimicrobiaceae bacterium | reverse complement strand
CCCCCGCCTGGAAACGCCCTCTGCCGACCACCCCGAACCCCGTTTTCGCGCATCAGAGGCGCGCTATAGCGCGCATTTGATGCGCGAAAACGGGAGACGGTCGTACCGGGGAGGGTGTGTCAGGTGACGTAGCCGGCCACGGCCCAGAAGTGGAGACCCGACCCGGCGATCACCAGCACATGGAACAACTCGTGGTGGCTGAACCAGCGGGGGAACAGCTTCGGGCGTCGGGTGGCGAAGACGATCGTGCCGAGCGTGTAGCACGCCCCGCCCGCCAGGATCAGGCCGACGGCCGCCCATCCCAGGCGGGACACGAACAAGGGGAGCCACACCAGCGCGCTCCATCCCATCGCCATCTGGAGGGTGATCGACAGCCCGGTCTTCGGGCTGGCCAGGACGAACTTGAGGACGATCCCGACCAGGGCGATGCTCCAAACCAGCGTCAATCCGGCCGCAAGCGCCCATCCATTCAGGGCTGCGAGGGCGAAGGGCGTGAAGGTGGCCGCCACTACAACGAAGATCAGCGAGTGGTCGATGCGCTGCATCCGGGTCCTCCAGCGCTCTGTCCAGGGCACCGAGTGGTAAATCGCCGACACGGTGAACATCGCCACCAGCGCCAGCCCGAACACCACCACACCGAAGAGGATGGAAGCGTCGTCGGCGGCACGCACGACCAGAACCGCCAGCCCGACAGCGGCTATCACGGCAGCACTCCCGTGCAGCAATCCCCGCACCGGGTTCTGTATTCGGCCCCAAGCGATGCGTTCCATCATCGGGAAGGGTACGGGCTGTTGATCACAAGACGGTGTCGGTCGGCTACTGGCCGAAGCGACGGTCGCGGCGGCTGAAGTCACGGACGGCGCGGAGGAAGTCGACGCGTCGGAACGCCGGCCAGAACACATCGACGAACACGAACTCGGCATAGGCGGACTGCCACAGCAGGAACCCGGACAGGCGGGACTCGCCCGAGGTGCGGATCAACAGGTCGGGGTCGGGCAGATCGGCCGAGTACATGTGGCGGGCGAGAGCGTCGGCGTCGATGCGGGCGGCCATCTCAGCAGCGGAGATCCCCTGGCGAGCCAGATCGCTCACCAGGTCACGGGCGGCGTCGACGATCTCCTGGCGGCCCCCGTAACCCATGGCGATGTTCAGGTGGCGGGTCCCTTCGGGGCGGGCCGCCTCGGCGTCCTTCGCTGCCCGGACCACCTCGTCGGGCAACAGGTCGAGTGATCCGATGAAGCGGATCCTCATGTCGTGGCGGGCGGCCAGAGCGGGCAGGCGGCCGAACAGCTCGATCAGGACCTCGAAGTAAGGATCGAGCTCCTCGTGGGGACGGCTCAGGTTCTCCCGGGAGAGGACCCAGGCGGTGACCGCCGGAACCCTCAGCTCCTCCGCCCACTCCAGGAACTCCTCGAAGCGCCGCATACCGGCTCGATAGGAGTCGGTGTAGCTGGGGAGACCCTCCTGGCGGGCGTAGCGGCGGTGCCCGTCGAGGACGATGCCGAGATGTCGGGGCAGCCGGGTGGGGTCCAGAGAGCGGACCAGGCGGTCTTCGTACAGCTTGTAGAGCAGATCGATCGGTCGGGTCATGATTCGAGGTCGATGGTACTGGCCCCTGCGCGACTCGACATGGGTCCTTGGTCACGGCAACAGCTCGGCGGGGATGTCTACCACTCTGGCCCGGAGGTACTCGCCCAGCGACTTCGCCTGCGGATCGACCCTGGTGGAGGAGGCGACGCCCTCCCCGAGGAGCCCGTAGATCACGAAGTTCATCGCCGACAAGTTGGGGAAGTCGTGCCGCTCCACACCCAGGGGTGCCGCCTCCGGGACCAGCTCCCGGAAGCGGGCGACCGTGAGCTCGGCCGACAACCAGGCGTACGCCTCGGGGCTAGTGGCCCACACTCCCACGTTGGCGTCGCCGCCCTTGTCGCCCGAGCGCGCTCCCATGATCCGGCCCAGAGGCACGGCCACGGTGGGACCGGAGAGCTCACTTTCGGAGGGTGACGGAGCGGGGACGTCCTCCGGCGGTCCATGCGAGGGCGGTGGGTTGCTCGGTACTTCCCACGTGTCGTCGCCGAGATGGACGACGGCCGGCACCCTGGCGGCGTCGACGCGCCCCGGCCGGTACACGGCGTAGGGGGATGCCTCACGAGGGGGAGTGGTGAGAAAGAAGCCTGGGTAGTGGGCGAGGGCGAGCTCGACGGCGGCGCCGGAGAACCTGCGGCCGACCTTCTCCGGATCGGGGTCCTTCACGACGATCCGTAGGCGAGCCATGGCCTCCTCGTTGGTGGCAGGGTCGGCGCGGTCGCTGCGGATGAGCTGCACGTCGGCTACCGCGTAGGACTCCTTGCCTCCCACCACCGGCCACAGAGCCTCCTCGACGGCGGCCGCTTTCGCCTCGATGTCGAGTCCGGTGAGGACGAAGGTGACCTCGTTGCGGTACCCGCCGAGGTGGTTGACCGCCACCTTGAGGTCGGCCGGAGGGGGCTCACCGGCGACTCCTCCCACCGACACCCGATCGGGACCGTCCTGGGCGAGGGCGATCGTGTCGAAACGGGCGGTGACGTCGGGGCTGAGGTAGCGAGACCCTCCTATCTCATAGAGAAGCTGAGCGGTGACGGTGCCCACCGACACCAGACCCCCGGTGCCGGGATGCTTGGTGACGACCGACGACCCGTCGGAGGCCAGCTCGACGAGGGGGAACCCGACATGGTCGAGGCCCGGGACCTCCCCGAAGAACGGGTAGTTGCCGCCGGTGGCCTGGGCGCCGCATTCGATGATGTGGCCCGCCACCAGCGCCCCCGCCAGGCGGTCCCATTCGTCGCGGGCCCAGCCGAAGCGGTGAGCGGCCGGGCCCATCACCATGGCGGCGTCGGTGACGCGACCGGTGACGACGATGTCCGCTCCGGCGTCCAGAGCCGACGCGATACCCCAGCAACCCAGGTAGGCGTTGGCGGTGACGGGCGTCACTCCGAGAGGCGACCCGTCGACCAACGACGCGACCTCCAGCTCATCGAGCCGCTCCATCAGGTCGTCACCGGTCACGGCGGCCACCGCCACCGTCAGGCCCAAACTCTCGGCCACCGCCTCGAGAGCGGACTTGAGCTGGAGAGGCGCCAGCCCGCCGGCGTTGACGACGACCCGGATCCCCCGTTCCAGGCAGGTACCCATCACCTCTTCCATCTGGGAGAGGAAGGTGGTGGCGTACCCGGTCCCGGGCGTCTTGCGCTGACGGCGCCACAGCAGGGCCATCGTCAACTCGGCCAGGTAGTCGCCTGTCAGGAAGTCGATGGGGCCACCCTCCACCATCTCCCGGGCGGCGGCGTGGCGGTCCCCGTAGAACCCCGAGCAGTTGGCGATCCGAAGCGACTCCACTGCCGCCACGCTAGGCCCCGATCCGTTCATTTCCGGCTTTGGGCTCTTGACCCTCGGCCCTTGACCTTCCACCGTCCAGGGAAGCTCGC
>CAZTXD010000240.1:0-3509 GCA_964617995.1 uncultured Acidimicrobiaceae bacterium | reverse complement strand
ATCTGACCGGAGCGGGCCTCGACCTGCTCCACGAGGACCGGCCCGCCCACGCCTCGGTGGTCACGCTGCGACCCGGCCAGACCTGGCGCGAGGAGACATCGTGGCAGCCGGGCGACACGCCCCGCTTCGGGGAGCGTTCCGACCTACGAGTCGTCACCACCGCCGGCCCCTCCTCCGACCCCGCCTGACCCACCACCCTCACGCGTTTCGCGCAGCGAATGGCGCTCCTTCCACACGTTCGATGCGCCAAAGGGTGCGGGGGCTGGCAGACTTCCCGGCGTGAGATCGAGCCTCCTTGCCGTCACCACCCTGGTCTCGGCTCTGGCCTGGACGGTTGCCCTGATCATGGACAACGGACCTTTCGGAGGAGCACCGACATTCCTCGTCGGCCTGGGCCTGCTGGTGTCCGCCACCGTGGCCACGATCGGCATGATCGTGGTCCGGGGCCGCTGGGCCCACGGACTCGGGCTGACCACGCTGGCCCTGACCGTGCCGGTGGCGGTGATGCGAGGTATCGACCTCGTCTGGGTGGTGGCCACCGTCTCCACGGCACTCGGATTCATCGCCCTCCTCTCCCCCACGCTGACGGCGACCATCCGCAAACTGCCCTCGGCATCCGGGCCCCCGCCCCGCGCCGTGGCCCCCGCCCTCGTCCTTCTGACGGCACCGGCCTTCCTTGGTCTGGTCGGCAACGAGGCTGTCCCTTGGGCCCTGCTGGTGGTGGGCCTGACGGCACCTAACGCCGCCTACCTCTACAGCCGGGTTCTCCCCGGCGGTCTCCTCGTTATCCGGCTCGTCTGGCCGCTGCTCACCATCGCCCTCACTCCGCTGCTCGGCTGGCTGGCGGGGACAGTGGCGGCGACGATGGCGGTGGCGGTCGCGGTGAGCGCCTGGGATGCCTCGGTGAAGGCGTCCTACCACCCACCGCGCGAGACCGGCACGACCTACCCGATCCCGCCTGAACTGGCACCCAAAGAGGTCCTGGAGGCAGCGGACATCGACGAGAACGGGCGACGGCGAGGATGAGACGGCGACCAAACCCCTGGATCGTCCTGCCCTCGCTGGCCTTGGGTTTGCTTGCGGCGGCGCTGGGTTGGGTGGTCACCGATGTCAGCTGTCGTCAACCCGGTGTCACGGCAGCGGGGTGTCCCGGATGGTCGATCTTCTTCGCGGTGCTCTCGTTCATGGTGGTGACCGTCGGGGTGGCCATCCTCCTGGTTCTGGTGTTCCGCAGTCTCACCGAGTGGCGGGAACGCCAACACCCCTGAGCGTCCCCCACCTCGAGATTCGGTTCTCGGGCATCGAACGAGCGCGATCCGCGCCGTTCGATGCCCGAGAACCGAGGGCGTCAGGCGAGCTTTTGGTAGACCAGGTCGACGGCCTGTCCGACGGTAACGATCGACTCGGCCTCCTCGTCGGGGATCTTGACGTCGAACTCGTCCTCAAGCGCCATCAACAGCTCGACCACGCCGAGACTGTCCACGTCGAGGTCCTCTTCGAAGTGGGCGTCGTCGTTGATCTTCGACTCATCGAGCCCCAGCTCCGACACGAGCACCCCGGTGAGACGCTCGGAGACTTGACTTCTGTCCATTTCTCTTTTCTCCTTCTCGATTTGCTTGCGAGAACTTACAAGGCCAGACCGCCGTCGACGGCGATCACCTGCCCGGTTATGTATGAGGCAGCCTCGGAAGCGAGGAAACCAACCACCCCCGCCACCTCGTCGGGTCGACCGAATCGGCCCAGACTGATCGACTCCCGGGCCTGTTCCTTGACGGCATCTCCGAGACCATTGGTGAGGTCGGTCTCGATGAATCCGGGAGCGACCACGTTGACCGTGATCCCGCGCGAGCCCACCTCTTTGGCCACAGACTTGCTGAACCCGATCATCCCCGCCTTGGAAGCGGCGTAGTTCGACTGACCGGGATTGCCGACTATCCCGGCCACGGAAGCGATCGAGATCACCCGGCCCCACCTGGCCCGCAGCATCGCGCGCAGGGCAGTCTTGGTGCACAGGTATGCCGAGCGGAGGTTGGTCCGGATCACGTGGTCGAAGTCCTCGGCGCTCATCCGGGCCAGGAGCTGGTCACGGGTGATGCCGGCGTTGTTGACCAGGATGAGCGGCGGCCCGTAGGCCTCCGCCACGGTTGCGAACAGATCGGCTACCGCGGCGTCGTCTCCGACGTCTCCCCGGACCGCCATCGCCTCTCCGCCTGCCGCCTTCACCGCGGAGACCACCTCGTTGGCCGCCCCGGTATTGCTGGTGTAGTTGACGACCACACGGTGGCCGTCGCGGGCCAGGGCGAGCACCATGGCACGCCCGATCCCCCTCGAGCCCCCGGTGACGAGCGCGACTCTCTTCTCCCCGGCTTCGGTCACGTCAACTTCTCCGGCAAGCCGAAGAAGTCGAAGTTGGGCTGGAGCAGCTCCATGGTGTCGCGGTCGGGTGGCGGCAGGGCGGCATCGGACTCTTCGATCGGATCGATCCTCGATCCCCATCGATATACGGCCGAGCCCCAGCTCAGACCACCACCGAATGCGGCGAAGACGATGGTGTCACCGGGTCCGATCCGGCCCTCCTCGAGAGCCTCGGTGAGGGCGACCGGGATAGTGGCCGCGGAAGTGTTGCCGTAAGAGTGGATGTTCACGTAGACCTTCGACTCATCGAGTCCGAGACGGCGGGCAGTGGCGTCGATGATCCTGACATTCGCTTGATGAGGGATGAGGAGGTCGACCTCATCGAGAGACACCCCGGCCCGCTCCAGGGAGAGCACCGACGACTCGCTCATCTTGGTCACGGCCCGCCGGAACACCTCCTGGCCCTCCATCGAGACCCCGCTCTTGGCCGGGTCGGGGTTACCACGATCCCCCATGGTCCCGTCGACGGGGACTTCGAGGATGTGATAGACGGACCCGTCGAGCCCGAGGTCGGATGCGAGCAGCCCGTGGGGGCCGTCGGTGGGCTCCAGCACCACCGCACCGGCGCCGTCCCCGAAGAGGACGCAGGTGGTCCGGTCGGTGAAGTCGGTGACATAGTGGAGTTTCTCGGCGCCGATCAGCAGCACCGTTTGGTTGGTGCCGGCCCTGATCATGTTCGACCCGACCACCAGCCCGTATACGAACCCGGAGCAGGCGGCGTTGAGGTCCATGGCAGCGCAGTTGAAGGCTCCGATCTTCTTCTGGACGAGGGAGGCCGTGGACGGGATGAGTGAGTCTGGCGTGCAGGTGGCGACCAGGAGCAGATCGACGTCCTCGGGCTTCTTCCCGGCAGCAGCCAGGGCCCGCCGACCCGCGATCGCCGCCATGTCGGAGGTCTCGACATGACTGATGCGACGCTCTTTGATCCCGGTCCTGGTGGTGATCCACTCATCCGACGTGTCGACAAGCTGCTCCAGGTCGTGGTTTGAGAGCACATTCGGGGGCATGCATTTGCCCCAGCCGGTTATCTCTGAAGTCTTCATCATCTCTCCTGCGTCAGGTAACTGTAACGAGGGAGTCGGCGACGACCGGTA
>CAZTXD010000239.1:0-3523 GCA_964617995.1 uncultured Acidimicrobiaceae bacterium | reverse complement strand
AGGCCAAGCAGGGACCCGGTTGCCCGCCGAATGGTCCCGGGTAGGCCGCATGAGCGTGTCGGTGACGACACTGCCAGATGGATGACCGTCTTCGACAGAATCCGGCTTACAGACGGGCTCGCAGCGTGCAGAAGGCCCCTTCGGGGGTCTTCTGCGCGTTGCAAACCGTGTTCCAACCGGGCACGTCGGCTGGTGCCTTCTTCTGCATTGTCGATGGGGACCCCTGTATCAGTCTGCGAGTGTGACTCACTGGTCCATTCGTCAGGGTCACAGAGCCTTCACAGTGTTGAGTTCGGTTGAAGGGTTCTGACGCCTTTGATGAGGAGGTAGCCGATCATCCAGAACTCGCCCACGGTGGCGGGAATGGTGAGGCCTTCGACGAGCCATCGGGGCGTATCGGCGACGCCGTAGTTGACGAGTGCGCTGGCGACGTATCCGAGGCCCCCGACGATGAGGGTGCGTCCGAGCCATTTGGGCATGAGCCCTGAGGTGAGGGCGATGTATCCCATCGGGATCAGCCATAGCCCGAAGAAGATCGCGGCCACTCCCCAGGTGTTCGAGCTGAGCTGGTGGAGCAGCTGGGTAACGGCTACTGCGTCTCCCTCTGGCACCAGATGGAGGTTGTGCGCCACGGACAGTGTGGTTGCCCAGTAGGCGGCGCTGGCGAGGATGGCGATGGCGTTGGCCATACCGAACGCGGCAAGGGCCCATGCTGCGGTTTGGTTGATGGAGCGAAACAGCCTGTAGAAGGAGACCGCGAGAGCGGCCTGTATGACGATCATGGCGAGCTCGAGGCTCAAACCGAGCCGGGCGAGCGCCTCCCGATCAACGATGTTGGTGAAGGTTGCTGCCGGGTCGGTTGCCACGAAGATCCGCGGTCGGATCAGCAGGTAACTGAGGATGCCTGTGATGGCCAAACCCAGATACCAGAGGCCGGTTGTCCGGGCGGTCTTTCTGAGGGGGCTCGTTCCCGGCTCCCTCCTGTCGGTCGTGGCGATGTCCATTGTTCCTCTCCCCTGTCTCATACGCTGTCAGTTATACGCCGTAAGGTACTTCGTACTGTGTAAGGTTGTCAAGTTGCAGGGCAGCATGAGTTGCTCCATGAGTTGCTCGGAACGTTTCGTCTGAGGGGTCAGCGGGCGACGACGAGCTTGGTAGTCGGCTCCATCCAGGCTTTGGGGGCGTCTTCCCAGGACACGATCGTGGTGGGCACGGCGAGCGGGTCTAGCCGTTTGGAGGCGACCAGCTGAGCGACTTCGGGCAGGTACCGCCTCGAGTTGGCCCGGGACACCCGGAAGGTGACTCCTCGGGTGTACATCTCGAGGAGCGGGACCGGAGTCTCCGGCGCGAAGTAGATGGCCACGCTGGTGCAGACCCCGAAGTCCTCGGTTGAGCGCAACGTAGCGGCGAGACCTGCGTGGTCGCCGGTGTTGTCGACCGTTATCAGAGCCCGATCAAACCGTTTCGGCCAGGCACCGTCATGCGGGACCGGTTCGGCGCCGAGACCCGCGGCGGCGTTCAAACGACCGGGGTCGGAGTCGACATAGCGGACCGCGCCTGCGCCAAGGGTGACCGCTGATGCCACCGCGTACAGGCCGACGGAGGCTGCGAACCCGCCGACCACCAGCACCTCGGCGCCAGGAAACTCCTCTAGAGGAGGGGCCACTGCCCGATAGCCGTCGACCAGATTGTCAGGCAGTGTTGCCAGGGCCTCCGCAGCAACCTCCTCCGGGGCTGGCACCAGCAGATGATGAGCCGCCGGCACCACCATCAGATCGGCGAGTGCCCCTCCGAATCCTCCGCCCGACTCCCCAAACCCGAACATGGCGCCTATTCGCGCCCGGAACGTCTCACATCCCGGGTAGCGGCCGCCCTGACATGGCCGGCACTCGCCGCATGACACCTGGAACGGGACGAGGACACGGTCACCGACTCTGTGAATGTCGACTTGATCACCGGTTGCGATCACCTCGGCCACCGTCTCGTGGCCGACCGGGAACGGCCCGGGAAAGATCCCGAAACTGGCCATGGGCAGGTCGAGGTCGCATCGGGCAACCGCCAACGGGCGTACCGCCACCTCGAAAGGGCCAAGGGCATCAGGCTCCGGCACTTCCTGCCAATCCACTTGGCCGGGCTCGACGTAGACCAGCTGTCTCATCTGTCTCCCATGGTGATGACGACCTTCCCCCGCGCCCGGCCTTCCGCCACATGGTGGAGGGCGGCGGGGACCTCACTCAGCTGATAGTGACGGTCGATGACCGGTTCGAGCTCTCCTGTTTCGATAAGTCGTCCCAGGAGATCGAGATCCTCTCGCCTACTTGGCCTCCATGTGAAGATCCCCATCTTCTTGCTGCCCGTCATCGAGATCCCAGCTCCGACCAGCATCGCCTGTAAGAACCCTGCCAGGGAGCGTGCGACAAGAACATACCTGCCTCGAGGTTTCAGTGAACGCCGGTAGCGGAGCAACGAACCTTGCGCCGCGATGTCGAGGATCAGGTCGTAACGCCGGGCGGTTTCGGTGAAGTCCTCTCGGGTGTAGTCGATGACGTGGTCCGCTCCGATGGAGGTCAGCAATTCGAGTTTCTCGGTGTGATCGACTCCGGTCACCTCAGCCCCGAATGACTTGGCGATCTGCACCGCGAAGGGACCGACACAGCCGCCGGCACCATTGATCAGAACCTCTTCTCCGGGCTTGATCTCTCCCTTCCCGAGCAGACCCTGCAGGGCCAGAACCCCGGAATGAGGCACCGTGGCGGCCTGCTCAAACGACAAGCCGGTTGGCATCGGAGCGAACGCTCGCTGCGGCGCGCAGACGTATTCGGCGAATCCACCTTGTCCGAAAGCAAACAAGTCGGCCCACACCTCATCGCCAGGATGAAATCGGGTCACGTTGGGACCGACCGCCTCCACCTGGCCCGCTACGTCCAACCCCAGAGTCTTGTTCCTTGGCCTGAAGACCCCGGTCCCCAGCCGAACGATGGGCGGAAAGCCTTTCAGGTAATCCAGGTCTGCCGTGTTCACCGACGCGGCTCGAACCCGCACCAGAACTTGGTCGTCGACCGGCACCGGCCTGGCGACTTCGGCCAGCCTCAGAACCTCAGGAGAGCCGTACCGATCCCGGACTACCGCCCTCATCGACTCTTCCACCCCCTCGAGTCGAGCCAGCGACTTACCCGCCGCCATACGCCGCCTCGGCCTGTCCCGTCAACGCCACCACGTCCGATTGCCCGGACTGACTCTCGAAGACCATCAGCTTCACCGCCGCCATGCCCTCCCCGTGGGAGCAACTCACTCTTGGGCCAAGAGGTCAAGCCTCACCTCATATTGCCTCGTACACTGTAAGATAACCGGGAGAACATATCCATACAAGGTAAGATTGTCAAAGTCGAACAATCCTTGACCACGATGGCTACTACTCCCACGGAACCGAAAACAGAGCATCGGATCCCGCTGAGCAAAGAGCGGGTTCTCCTCGCTGCGGTTCAGATCGCCGACAACGACGGCATCGAAGCCGTCACGATGC
>CAZTXD010000238.1:0-3561 GCA_964617995.1 uncultured Acidimicrobiaceae bacterium | reverse complement strand
CCGACGCACTCACCGAGCTGGCTTCCACCCTGGTCGAGGTGCAGCAGATCGACGAGGCCCTGGTGCATCTGGCCGAAGCTGGGGAGATCTACCGGTCGCTGGAGGACCTGCGCGGCCAGGCCGAGGCGGCTGGGATCGAAGCGCGGGCCCGGCGGGTCACCGGTGAGCCGAACAAGGCTCTCAAAAGTTACCGACAGGCGATCGATCTCTGCAGGCGCACTGGATACCGCCATGGCGAGGGAGTGAACCTCACCAACCTAGCCAACCTGCAGCAAGACGTTGGTGCCGTCACCGACGCTCTGGACGGCTACGACCGAGCGGCGCGCATCTTCGCCGAACTGGGGAACCGCCGTGGAGAAGCGATGGTTCTCGCCAATGCAGCGTGGGCACGCCATACGTTTCTCGGAGAAGACGAACAGGCGAGGACCGACGCATTGACCGCCATGCGTCACTTCGCCACCACGGGCGACCGCGCCGGGCTCGCTCATTGCAAGGAGATCGTGGCAGGTACGGACAGCCGAGCAGGACTCAGAACAGAAGCTCGACGTCGTCTCAAGGAGGGCTTCCGCGATCTGGACGGCACAGGCAACTCGGTGCTGGCAGCACAGATGTTGCGATCCCTTGCGCTGTTGGAAATTTCGGACGGGAATGTTTTACAGGCAATGCAAACGCTGGATACTGCCGACACCTTGAGTAGCGAATCGGGACTCAAGGACCTGGCCGTGGACCTGACCTCAATCCGTGGGCTCGCTCACCTGCAAGCCGGTGAAACAAACCAGGCCATCGAGATGACTACCAAAGCGGTCACCCGGCTTTCGCCCGGTGTCGAACGCTCCTATCTCGTTCATCACCGTCACTCGCTGGTCGCAGAAGCAGCTGGGGACGTTGTCGAGGCAAGATCCGCCAGCCTCACCGCCCATCAACTGTTACAGGACGCTCTAGACGGCCTCAATGCTGACGACTTCCAACGGGCTATCGATCGGGTGCCCGAACATCGAGAGATCGTCGCCCGTGCCGAGCGGTTCGGACCCAGGGTTGTAGAGATAGAGCTCCCGGTCTCCGGAACCCCGATCGGTCGTCCTCTCGAAGAGGCTGACCTCTGTTTGGTTCAGTGGACTGTGGACCATCCCGACGACCAACGACACGCCAGCGAGATCGATCGGCGTCGCGCTCGCCTGATTCGTCTTCTCGCCGAGGCGGAAAGCGCAGGGGCTTCGCCCACGACCGATCATCTCGCCCACGCACTGTCCGTCAGTTCCTCCACGATACGACGCGATCTCCACTCTCTGCGCGCAGAAGGCCACTCTCTGCGCACACGAGGTCAACGCAAGACGGGATGACGGAAGGTTCGCTCGGAAAGGCGAAATCGCTGAGACACAGCAAAGACGGTTGCGACCGATAGTGGGCGGGCAAGTAAGCCCGGGCTAATTAGGAGGTCCCACAATGCGTCGTCGTCTCTATGTCTTGATGATCACCGTGCTCAGCACCCTCGCCGTGGCAGCACCGGCACTAGCCGGAACACGGGACATGAGCTGAACCTGGCCCGGAAGGAGGCGATGAGCCGGCACCGTCTCCGGGGCCGGCTCATCGTTGACTCGTATCGGCCCTGAATGCAACCTATGCCCGAGTTCGCCGCCAATCCCCTCGAGTCGAGCCTCGAGGAGACCCTCGCTGCCCTCCCCGAGACCATCGTCCATGTCGATGGGAGACAGACCATCGCCCGGGTCAACCGCCCGGAGTCTCCAATCTTCACCCGGAAGACCCGGCCCGGAGACCTGCTCTCCGAAGTCCTCGACGAGGAGGCCAACCGCCTCGTCTTCGAAATGATCGCCAATGCCGACATCACCGGTGGCGCCCTCGCCGAATTTCGATGGGGCTCCGATCTCTATCGGATCACCGCGAAGCCGCTCACCACCTCTCCCCTAACGCTGCTCATCTTCCGAAACATCACCGGCATCCGCAGCGCCGGCCAGACCATCGTCGATCTGGTCCGGGACCGGAGCAGCTTCCTCGCTGCGGTCAGCCACGAGCTGCGCTCCCCTCTCGGCTCCGTGGTCGGCTACGCCAATCTTCTCTCCGACCCCGACTCGACCCTCGACGATGACGCCCGCACCGAACTGGTCAGGGACATGACCGATCAGGCATGGGACCTGGCGGGGATCGTCGAAGACCTCCTCACCGTCGCCAACGTCGAACTGGGCGAGCTCAGCATGGCGAAGGTCCAGGTAGACGTGGGTGCCAACGTCGCCCAGGTCATCGAGTCGATGGGAGGGCGGGCCGACGACATCGAAGTCCGGGAAGACCAACCGGTGCGAGGGGTTGGAGACCCCGCCCGATACCGCCAGATCGTCCGCAACCTGCTGAGCAACGCCCTGCGCCATGGTGACGGGCCCATATCAGTGACGGTCGCCAGCGAGGGCGACATGGCGGTGTTGATGGTGCGTGACCACGGCGAGGGGATCTCCGACGAGCTGGCCGACCTCATCGGCCGCCAAGCGACCGGGTCGCATTCTCCCACCCCGGGAGCAGTCGGTCTCGGGCTTTGGATATCCCAGGAGCTAACCCGCCTGATGGGGGGCAACCTCACCTACCGGCGCGAGGAAGGAGAGACCGTGTTCCGGGTCGCCGTCCCGGCTCTCTGACAACCGAGTTCGCCGAGCCTTCGGCTGGGCGTCCGTTTATGGCCTCCCCTGGGACCTCAATGGCCTCCCCTCAACCAAGCGGACGCCCAGCCGAGTGCTCGGGTCCGCGCTTGGAACGCTCGACGTGGCCAGCAACGATACACACCAGGTTGGAGCGACGGAGTGGGTCTAACCTCGGAAGAGATGACCGAGCGCGATACGACGACACTTCGCCGGCCACAGCCGCGGGTGAGCCAGGGTGACTCCGACGACGTAGCCCACATCGTGATGAGGGACGATCAGATGCGCGGCTATCTCACCGGGGAGCCGATAACCGCACTCTGCGGCAAGGTCTGGGTTCCGTCACGTGATTACGAAGGCCTGCCGATCTGTCAGGCTTGCCAGGACGAACGAGACCGCATTGTGGCTGGCATGAAAGGTCTCAACTGATTCCGAACCTCAAGCGACATCCCTGAAAGCGAAACCGCCGCCAGGTGTCGCCGGTCAGCTGAAAGCTCTCTCAGCCCTTCACTGCTTCGAGTTGGATGCCGGACGTCTCGGTGACGGAGGGAGCCGCCGGGAGGAGCAGAGTGAACACGCTCCAGCCTTCGTCTCGGCGATAGCGCAGGTCTCCGTCCATGAGGCGGGCCAGGTGGCGGGCGACGCTGAGTCCGATGCCTAGCGCAGCTGGTTGACCGTTCAACTCTTGATGAGCCCGGTAGTAGGGCTCGAAAATGCTCTCCCACTCCCCGCGGGGAATCCCCTTGCCGTTGTCGGCCACCTCCACCCAGGACCACTCTTCATCTCCGCCGAACCGGATTTCGACCAATGGCCCTCCATAACGATCGGCGTTGGTAATGAGGTTGCGGATGATCTGGCGGACCCGGCCCGGGTCGCCGACGGCGGTGGTCCCACCGGTGGTGGCGATCTCGAGGCTGGG
>CAZTXD010000237.1:0-3631 GCA_964617995.1 uncultured Acidimicrobiaceae bacterium | reverse complement strand
CGAACGCTCGGTTATGTCAAGACCATCAGCCAGGCTGCCCTTGATCACCATCCGGCCAACCAGCGAAACAGTGTGGCGACCTTGCTCTATCACATCGCAGTTTTCGAGATGGACTGGCTCTATGTGGACATGCTCGGTGGTGGATATGACGAAGAACGCTGAATCCCCAAATGTCCACCAGATGTAGCAGATCACCTCCCGTACCCGCTCCTGGAGGAAG
Source organism: uncultured Acidimicrobiaceae bacterium (assembly GCA_964617995.1). GTDB lineage: Bacteria > Actinomycetota > Acidimicrobiia > Spongiisociales > ZC4RG35 > CAZTXD01. The sequence goes on along the minus strand of CAZTXD010000237.1, from coordinate 3,411 downwards.
ATGGGAGTTATACCCTGGTCTCAGGGGAACCCTTGGAGGTACACCTCGAACGTCTTGCAGCGACGCGCAAGGCTTTTCTCGATGAGGTCACATCAATGACTCTCGACGAATTTCGGACGCCGGGGCCCAGCGAGGGCAATGAGCTCACACCGGAGTGGATCGTGGAACACCTCGCCCAGCATGAGGCAGAGCATCGTGGTCAGATCTGGGAAGCCCGAACTACTGCCGAACAACAGACCACCTGAGCTAATGCTTGAAGCCTTTAAAGCGCCATAGCCGGCGGTTCCGGAAGGCGCGCCGAGGTGCCTGATGCGCTATGCGCTAGTTGGCCCCTCAGACGTTGCCAGCACAGAACTGTTTCAGGGAGGGCCTCCGCGGGTTGTCTTCTCCCACTCCCGCCGGATCCGTTTAATGCTTCTCAATCAACGACCTGTCGCGGGCGGGGATCACATGTCCCACAACGGGATGCGGACCCCATCGGTTTGTCGGAATCCATCGGCTTGTCCGAATCCATCAGGCGTGGAGATTCCTGCGCTACAGGGTGTGAGACGGGTGTCCCAGGCGTTCACGACGTCTGGTCCGATTTGGAGAGTGCGAACTCTGATGACATCCGATCGGCGTCGGTCGACGAGGAACGCTACATGAGTGCCAGTAGCCCGGGTTCGATCAAGGGGAAATAGTACAAAGGCTGTGTTGGTTCCTTGAAGCCAGACATCGTCGGGACAGCGATCCGACAGGTAGCACTTGAATTGCTGATAGGGCAGCGAACGCTTTACCGCTCGTAGAACATCTTTGGGATAGCTCTCCTCGCGTTCGGTCGACCGACCATCGACCCGCTTCTCCCCTCAGCGAGAGGGGCGGCTGTTGATTCGCATAAGTACCTCTAGCTAATAGCTTCCGATGAGCTACGGCTCGGTAAGGCTGGCCGCAGCCTGCCGCAGGTATTGCTCCGATTGCTCTTCGGTCAGAGTGATGTCCCAAAGGTAGAGGGCGTAGAACCCACAGTTTTCGTCGCTTTCCAGCCAAGCCAGTCGAACTTCACCGACTCCCGGGTCGCCCACCCATTGGATCTCACCAAGAGTGCCTCTGACCGGGATATCCACTGGGTGCCCGGGACCTCCCAAAGGAGATGGGATGGGGTATCTAACGATGGCCACATGTCCCTTGCCTCCTTGGGGACTTGTCCCGGGTGGTCCCTCCCAAGTCAAGGTGGAGCGGCCCTTTTCCTCCACGTTGACTTCTACTTCGGGCTCGGGTAGCGGCTCGCCCGGTTCCAGCCAAGGCAGGATCGTTACACGAAAAGATGCTGGCTCGCAGACCGGAAATTCGTCATCTCGAACTGCCGCCATCGTCGTCGTTGCGCCTTCTCCCACCGTCGTCGTTGCACCCCCCTCTTCAGCCACCGTGGTCGTGGCGAGATCAGTGGATCCACACGCCGCGAGGACAAGGAACAGGGCCAGTGCTAAGTGATGCAAATGTCACCTTTGCAGTTGCAGCCCTTCGCCAGGTTGGCGCGATATGAGAGCATCTTGTTCAGCATTGCATGACCGGCGGAGTTCCAATGATCTGTGTGATCGTGAACTGTCAGGTTGGTGCCAGGGCAGTCCTTGTGCGTGGGACTCGAGCTTCCATCGCAGTTCCAGTGTGCACATCGGGCATGCGGTCGATGCCTCGACTCAAACGCATCCGTACCTAGATGAAGCGACAACCTTGCCAGCGAGCAGATCTGAGCATCGCTCGGACCTGAAACGTTGCCACTGCTACAACCCCCAAAGCAGCCTTGAAGCATGATCCCAACCGAACAGGAATTACATCCCTTTGCGTGGGCACCGGTAGTTTTGGACCATCTTCCGGTGTCGCAAATCGAGCCATCCCGTGCGATACAGAAGTCATACTCGTGAGGGTTGGAACAAGAGCTGGAGAGACAGGAACAGGATGTACAGGCGCTATTCAGGTGAGAGTTAGGACACCCGCAGTGGTGCACCATGATGTAGGACTTCCTAGGTGAGGTGCTGTAATGGCTGCTGCCCGAGTGTCCGTGTCCGTCAACCAGGAACCATGCACCGTCTGGGGGGAATGGAATCTCTTCGAGAGTAGGCGGGTCGTTGGTGGGTCGCCACGTCTCCAAATCGACTCCTAGCTCGCTGCCTTGATCACCGTCACAGGGTCTGCCCTGTTGGACTGCCCAGACTCTGGGTATCGGTAACGCGATGCTTGCGGTTGTCAGAATCGCCAGCTCGAGTAACCGTCGTCTTGTTACGTCGGATGTCCTCAGCGTCGCTTCCTGGGTATGGACTTGTCTCATCGCGGGATTAGCAGTCCTTGGGCACACTCGGAGTAGTTGTCGCTTGCCGTTATCCGATCGCGCTGTCCTTCACTCCTAAAGTGATCGGTGATATTTCTCACCTTGCCGGTACCTTCTTCTCGGTCGCAACCTTCGAGGCGAGTCCATAGGCTGAAGTCTGGGTGCTCTTCTGGGACGTGTCTATGCACTCGACGGTGGAAATTGCTCCACCCGACGGTGGAAAGCGCTCCACCACCCGGGTGAAACACACCTGGTCGGTGGCTATCGTGTTCAAGCTCGTTACTGAGCACCTGTAGTCAGCTGGATACAGATGGCCCGTGTTCGTGTCGATGCTGTTCATCGAGATACGCAAGAACCGAAAGCTCGTGACGACTCTTCAGCTTCGTCTTTCGCAGAAGGGATAGGACGTGGCTGTGGGCGGTAGACGGTGACACCGACAGCTTCTCAGCTAGCGACTTGTCGTCAATCAGGCTGCTGCTCCCGATGACCTGCAACACCTCCCTTTCCTTAGGTGTGAGCGTGAGACCGTCGAGATCGACGTGGATGACACGGTCGACCAAGCCACCGGCGACCGACTCCACGTCGGAGAGCCGCCCCGCTAGTCGGGTCATCCAGAGAAATGTGATCACTGCTATTCCGGTCACGACAAACGACTGGACGACTTGCCACTCATAAAGCAGGAAGTCCAACTCTTCCGCAGGAAGCCAACCGACGCGAGCCGCTTGGACCGCAAGCTTATGGAGCCCACTCACAACGAGTGCCGCCAGCGGAAGCACAGCCAGGCGCCATAAGAAGCGGATACTCTCAAACGTTGTCCGCTTCGCCAGGAGCAAGGCGTACACACCAAGGCTTGTGAACAGCACGAGGTTCAGCAGGATCAGGACTACGGGCATATCGACCCCTCGTGAATCCCAGAGCAGGATATCAAACCACGGTTGTGGTCAACTGAGGCGATACTGAACGCTTATGCACGGAGGCCGGCGATTGTCTCCGCGCTCTCCGAATGGCCGCGAGAGGCCTGAGGGAGTGAGACCATCCTCGACAGCGCATAACGCGCGGCCCGACGGACTCGAGACAGCCGTTCTACCCACCCGAGAACCGGCAAT
>CAZTXD010000236.1:0-3665 GCA_964617995.1 uncultured Acidimicrobiaceae bacterium | reverse complement strand
GCCTATCGGGCTCACGGGTCTGATCTCGCGGGGAATGTCGGTATCGCCCCCTAAGACCCCCAAGTATTGAGCGATGCTGGAGGGGCTGACCAACCGGCTCAGGGCTCGGAAGGTCTGAACCGCACCGTTTCCCACCGCCCGGCCAGCAACACCCGCGGCGCGAAACGGCCCTATCTGGACCCTCTCGCGTGAAGGAGTGTTACCCAGGAAGCCGGCGCCGGGCACCTCCTCGCTCTCCGCCAGGTTGGCCTGGAGGTCACCGGCTCACCCTGGCGGTGAACCGAAACAGAGACAGATCCGATCCCCACCTCTTCGAGGGCGGTGACCACATCGGCCCATTCGGCCACTTCGCGGGATCCGATGCCCACGATGACATCGCCTATGTTCAGTCCGGCCGCCTCGGCCGGGGATTCCCTCTCCACCCTCCCGACCTCGGTGGTGAGATCCCCGGGAACCCCGCTGGCCAGAACCACCCCGAAAAGAAGCAGGTATGCGATTAGGAAGTTCATTCCCACCCCGGAGAGCACCACCACACTCTTTTGCCAGAATCTCTTCTCCCGATAGGTGCGGCCCATGTCCTCGGGCGCCACTTCCTCTAGCGGGTTCATCCCCACGATGCGCACATAGCCGCCTAACGGCAGCAGCTTGAACCCGTACTCGGTCTCTCCCCGTCTGGTTGCCACAGCTTGGGCCCGAAACCGAAGAAGAACTCGGTGGCCTTCATCCCGACTGACTTGGCCGCTAGGAAATGGCCCGCCTCATGAGCCACCACAAAGAGGATGATGGCGACAACGGCGCTTATGCCACCAAGCACGAGATCACGCTACCGATACCCGGCGGGCACTCCAGAACCGTTCGAGCCTACTCACAACAGCCGGACGACGTGTTCTGGCAGGGGAACCGAAAACCTCAACAACCTCCGGGCAATCAAGGAAACCCTGTCGGCCTTGAACTACTCGGACGGCAATTCGACGAGTCAACCCTGATCAGCACCGCCGCCGGCTACGAGGCACACACCGATAGCCGAATGCTCCCAGCATTAACCCCACCACTAGACACGGCCGACGCCCTTGACCGACCAGACACCCTAGATCAAAGCATTACCAAGCGAGGCCGATCCGTTCAGCCACACGCTCGAGAACGGTATCATGTCGCGCGTGGGTCAGGATCCGGCCTCGTCTGCCGTGAAGGTGGCGTTGGTGTGGGTTTGAGTATCGCGGGTCGAGTGCTGTTCAGAGTACTTCGAGTAGGTGGATCCCGTCACCTGTCCACACTGAGTAGGGCTCGCTGATCACCGATCCGGACATCGTCGACTCGTTCGCCACTGCTCTCCTTCCGGGAATTCTCCTGGGCGGGTTCGCCGGGGTCGCCGCCACCATGGACTGAGGCTCGGCTACGGCGGGGATGGGCGGCCCGCGATCATTGCCGCGGGTCGCCCCTCCGGTGTTCCTTCGACCACGTCGACGATCTCGAACCCGTTGTCGTCGAGTCTCGCCCGGATGTCTTCGATGCTCGTCTGCAACGGGGATCCGGACAGGGGCTGGATCCCGACCCACAGCCGGCCCGTGGGCTCGAGATGCTGACGCACGAAGTCCACTTCGGCCGTGCCGGACTGGCGCAGGAGCGGTGGGAAGTGGATGGCGAGCACCAGATCGAACCTCTCGTCGAGGCTGACCCCGTCCACCGACGCAGTGTGGAACTCGGCCAGTCCGGAATCGACATGGTGGGCGTTTCGCTCTTCGGCGGCCCCGGTCATCTTGGCGGAGCGGTCGACGCCGACGTATCGGCCGAAATCGAGACGATCACAGATGAGGCTGGCGGCGACGCCATGGCCGAACCCGAGCTCGAGGACACGGGTTCTGGCGTCAATGGACAAGACGCTCACCATCCACTCCTGGCGCATTGGAGGCTTGGTCATGGTTGGGTCACGTTACGGGGAACGACTCCGTAAAGAGGGCCAGGCTGCGATGCTTCCCCCGCCCGCGCGGGATCACCCCCTATTCGTCGCGGAGGTCCGGTGGAGCAGCAGTCAGCCTCCGAATGGGTGATTCAGGCGGAAGTCTTCCCGCTTCTCGTGATGCACGTGAGGAGCTAGCCGAGGCGCTTCAGCGTGAACTCGACATCGCTCTGAATGCGGTACTTCTTGAGTAACTCAAACAAGGAGATCCAACTAGCGCAGATCAACCGATCTGTGGCGAATCCACGCATGTCTGAAACCGCACCCGATCGGCACATGCGAGTGCGGGGCGACAAGGTCAGGGGCGGCGAGAAGCATGCTGTTGGTGTCGAGCGAGATGAAGGAGATGATGATGCTCGATCTGTCGTCTGTTGACCTTGAGATGCTGGTCATGGCTCTCGAGGATCATTCCTACGAGTCGTCGTGGTGGTTGGATCCTGCAACCGGTGCGGTGGAGTACTGCTCGGTGGATGATGACCCCGAGGAGTTCGAGTCACGAGGTCTCGTATACGTACACCCGGGGGACTCTGGTGAGGCCTATCAGGACATGGTTGATTTCACCCACCTGGTGGGTGATGAGGGAGCTAGGGATCTGCTGTTTCGTGCCCTTGAGGGTCGTGGGGCTTTCCGGCGGTTCAAGGACACGCTGCTCGAGTTCCCGGAACTGCGAGAGCAGTGGTTCTCGTTCCACGATCTGAGGATGCAGCGTCGCGCCATCGAATGGCTGGCTGACGCGGGGATGATCACGGAGGATGCGGCCCAACAGGCCTTGGCGGGGCTCGGCGACGAGCCGGAAACGGTCGGCCCTCCCGGTGTAGAGAGGATTGCCGAGCTAGCAGCTGCCGGGCTGCGTGACCTCTATCGCCCTCGACTGGTGCGGGTCGTCTTGTTCGGCTCGCAGGCTAGGGGCGAGGCCGGGCCTGAGTCGGACATCGACCTGTTGGTGGTGCTGCGGGACATGGATTCACCCTGGGAGGAGCTTGGGTGCATGGATGAGCTTCTGTGGAGGTTGTCATCCGAACACGACGTCACATTGTCGGCTCTCCCAGTCACCGAAGAGCAGTTCGGCCAATCAGGTAAACCGGTACTGGTCGAGGCACGTTCGTACGGCAAGACCTTGGTGTGAGCGCTGTCGAAGAGGGCATGGCCCGATGCTGGGACGAGATCGGCGCCGCCAAAGTCCTCGCACAGGCGGGATTCGCCGCCCAGGCCGTGAGCCGCTGTTACTACGCCGTGTTCTACGCAGCCGAGGCCGCCTTGCTCAGGCTGGGCGAGTCGAGATCCAAACACGCAGGGGTCATCTCGGCTTTCGGTCAGCTCGTCGTCAAAGGTGAAGGGGTCGACGAGCGAGCGGGTCGACTGTTGCGGTCCCTATACGACCGTCGTAGCCACGCCGACTGTGACCTAGGACCGGTACCCCAAGATGTAGCTGATCAGGCGATCGAGGACGCCGAGGCGGTGGCTGGAATCATCAGCGACTGGCTCGAGCAGCGGTCCTCGTGAAGGCCAAGTGCCAACACAATCGCAAGTATCCAGCTCATCCCCGATCAGAAACATCCGAGCCCAGTCGTCGGTTCTCAACGGTTCCAAGATCACCTCGCTTCTTGTCGTTGGCCGGGACGGTGTCCTACCGTCGAATCATGACACAGAGGGAGGTCTACGACTCGCCCACCGGTTGGGTGGCCGAACACATCAACGACTACGTCGA
>CAZTXD010000235.1:0-3752 GCA_964617995.1 uncultured Acidimicrobiaceae bacterium | reverse complement strand
TGATCGTGAGCGCCTTCACCGGCTACCGAGGACGTGGAACACCAGCTCCATGAACGGCACGACTTCACCAGTCGTATCCCCGAGCCCCGATCACCACTCGGTGAGAAGCCAGACTTCGGGCTCCCAATCTCCTGCTCCGACATCGGCGAAGAGGGTGACTGCGTAGGTGAGAGCCTCCCGTGCCTTGTCCTCATCGCCGGCCTGGTGATGAAGATCGGCCAGACGGTTGCGCAGGGCCGCCTCCCGGTGGCGGTGACCCGTAGCCGAAGCAAGCTCCACGGCCTCCTCGACCAGACCGATCGCCGCTTCGACGTCGCCGGCGGTGCCCAGCAGCCTGGCTTTGGTGTTCAGAGCTCCCATGCGCTCCAACTCACTGTCACCGGCTAATTGCAGGGCCCGATCGATGTGTTCCATGGCTGATGCCGGGTCGGTCTCGACCACAGCGAGAATGGCCCTCGCCCGGGACAATCCCCGCGTCTCACCTTGATCCTCCGCCGCGGCCAGGGCCTTCTCGGCCATGCGAATCGCCTCCTCTCGAGATCCGGTGCGGTGATGAAGGAGGGCCCAGTCGGCATACAGCCCGACCGGGCTCGGATGCGCAGCCTCGGCCCGGGCGAAGCTCTCCTCGGCGAGGCCAAAGCGGCCGAGCAGTCTCTGCACCTGGCCGATGCGATGCTCGACCAACGCCAGCATCCGCCCATCGCTCTGGGACGCGGCGGAGCGCAGCTCCCGCATTGCCCCCTCGTAGTCACCGTCGGCCATGGCCAGTTCCCCGATACAGAGGTGAAGTTCACCGGAATCCTCGGCTCCGAGAGCGATGGCCGACTCGTATAGCTTCTTCGCCTCGGTGTTGGCATAGGCGTTGCGGGCCAGATCTCCGGCGCGCCGATACCAATCGGCGGCCTGCGGGCTTCCGGCAGCGTGGTGGTGACCGGCGATCGCCGCTGCGATCCTGGTGTCGTCGGCGGCCCGGGGCAGATCGGCCAGCACCTGTGCTGCCCGCTTGTGGAGCAGGCGACGCCGGATCAGAGACGTGCCCTCATAGACCATCCTCTCTGCCGCATCCAGGGCAAACCCGATTCCTTCATCTCCCGGGAGCTCGCGGAGCAGGCCGGCCGACATCAACTCTTCGACCGCCTGCACCACTTCGTCTTCGGAACGACCGCTGGCGGCGCGGAGCATCCCGGCATCACGACTCGTCCTGAGGACAGCCGCAGCCGACAAGACCTGTCTGGCGAGATCACTTAGACCCGCCATGCGATCTTCGATGTATCGGATCACCCCCGGGGATTTCGTCTCACCCGGATCGGTATCCAGAGCTTCTTGCACCAGAAGGGGTATGCCGCCGGTGGCCTGCACGATGGCGCGTGATTGCTCGTCACTCACGCGGTCGTGGATCTGTTCGGGTCGGAGCGGACGGAGCGTCACTACATCGCCGGCCAACGACGCTATCTCGGCCGCCCTCCTCCTTGTTGTCTCCTCGGCTCTGATAGCGAGTACGACCAAGATGGGGTACTGGTCGACTCTCGCTGCCAGGAAGCCGATGAGTCTCATCGAGGCTGTGTCGAGCCACTGCAGGTCGTCGATGGTGAGCAGCACTGCTGTCACCGACGCTGTCAGCTTCAGCAGTTGATGAACCGCTTCGAGAAATCGGAGGTCTCCGAGAGGGTCGGTCGGTGGTGGAGGTCGCCCCGCGGTCAGGCCGGGCATGATCCGGCCCAACTCTTGGCTGACCCACTCCGGCACCTCCACTGTCCGGTCGGCCACCAATCGCAGTGCCTGGTCGATCACGGGTGAGAATGCGGCGTAGGGCACGTCCTCCTCCATGCGCGAGGCCCTTCCCGTGAGCACCTCCCGGCCTCGAGCCGACGCCATCGCGGTCAGCTCCTCCAGGAGCCTGGTCTTGCCTAACCAGGACTCGCCGGTGAGGGCAACGACTCTCCCCTGGTGGAGCGTTTCGTCGAGTGCGGCGCGCAGGGTGTCGAGTTCATTTTCCCGGTCGATGAGCGTGGAGCGGGACGGGGCGGGCCGCGCCTGGGTCACTCTTGGGCGTCCGGGAGGAGGTGGAAGGTCTTCGTCGAGGATCGCGTCGTAGAGCTCGGTGGTCTCCTCCAGCGGTGGTACCCCCAGTTCGACGTCGAGGAGGGCGACCAGGTCGCGGTATGTCTCCACCGCAGCAGGTCGATCACCTGCCCAGGCGTTGAGCAGCATGAGGAGACGATGCGCCGGTTCGTGTAGCGGGTCTATCGCTAGCCATCGCTTGACTGCTGCGACGGCGCCGGGGTAGTCGCCCTCGGCCGCCCTGGCCACGCCGAGCCGACGGAGGGCTTCGCCTGCTCGGAGTCGGAGACCCTCAGCCACGACACGCACCCAGTCTTCGAACTCGGGCGCCTCCCCGATCGAGAATCCCTCGAGGAAGTCTCCGCGATAGAGAGTCATGACTTTGCTGAGATGGGGGATGCAGGCCGGACACACGTCGTGAGGGTCATGTCCGTGCTCGAAGGTGGCCCCGATCTCGGTTTCGAACCGGGTGATGTCGCTGTCGATGGCCCCGCCCAACGCCACCCGGTCACGCTCGGATCGAAGGTGTTCCTCTCCTATGCCCGTTCGGAGCGAGGAGAGGGTGCGGCGGAAGGTGGCTTTGGCCCGGTCGGATGCCGCTTCCGGCCACAGCAGGGCCGTCAGATGCTCCCGGCTGGCGGAGCCCTCGACAGCCAGATAGGCGAGGATTGCCGTTGCCTTGCGGGTATCGACTTGGAGTGGCGAACCGGCGACCGTGATCTCCGGATCGCCGAGGAGCCTGATCTCCAGGACGGACCCAACCATCGGGGCAAAATAACATCGATACGAAAGGCGGGGAGATATCTGCCGTCGTAACGTCGTACCGTTCCCGTAACGGAGGACGGCGATGGTGAGCGCCATGAACGGAGCGAGATGAAGGAGCGAACGCGCCCGATTCTCTCGGCGCTACTGGCCGTCTACACAGTCGGGGTGCTTGTCCCGTTGTTTGCCAGCGGCGAGCTCGGTGGGGCGTCGGGTCTGGAGTGGGTTTATCTGATTCCTGTCGTCACCGCGGCAGTCATGGGCCTGTTTCTGTCGGTGAGAAGACCCGGCAACGTGATCGGGCTGCTGATATCGATAACAGGGGCGGGACTAGCCACGTTGGGTGCGTCGAACTACCTCGTTCCCCGAGCGGTGGAGGCGGGCGGAGACCTAACCGTCGTCGTGATCACGCTTCTATCGGACGCTGCCTGGATCACCTATTTTGTCTCGAGCCTGGTGCTGCTGCCGCTTTGGTTCCCGACCGGGGCCCCGATCAGCCGGAGGTGGGGCTGGGTTGGCCGGGTGGCGGTGGCGACGGCGGTAGTCGGATGGGTTTCTTTCGTCTTCGCCGAGAACGTCTGCGTCACCTACGAACCCGCGTCGTCGACTTGTGTTGAGCCCGTGCCCATCCCCTGGGGTGTGGAGGGGTTCGCCGGATTCGAGCCGCTGCTCGTCGTGGGCATGGTGATGGCGATTCCGGCGATCGTTTCGGTGTTCGTTCGCTGGCGCCGCTCGGTTGGAGTGGAGCGAGAGCAGTTGAAGTGGGTGCTGCTCGCTACCACCATCGTGGCTCTCGGGATCATCCTCAGCTTCCAGCTGCCTGACTGGTTGAACGATGTGTTGAGGTCGATGACCCTGACGGGTCTGTGGCTGGCGATTGCGGTGGCGATTCTTCGTTATCGGCTCTATGAGATCGATCGGATCATCTC
>CAZTXD010000234.1:0-3761 GCA_964617995.1 uncultured Acidimicrobiaceae bacterium | reverse complement strand
ACCACGAAGCGGTCGCCCCGATCCCGTTTTCGCGCCTCGAATGCGCGCTAGCGCGCGCTTTCGATGCGCGAAAACGGATCAGGGGTCGAGGTGGTGGAGGATCCGGTCGACGACCTCGCCGATGGTGAGATGGGTGGTGTCGATCACCACTGCAGCCTCGGCGGGGCGTAGCGGAGAAGCGGAGCGCCTCGAGTCGAGCAGGTCCCGTCGCCGCAGCGCATCCGCCACCACCGCCGCCACCGCTCCGGTCTCACCGGAACGCCGGGCGGCTCTCACCTCGGGATCGGCGTCCAGGAACACCTTCAGGTCGGCGTCGGGGAAGACGACCGTGCCGATGTCTCGGCCCTCCACCACAGCCCTTCTCCCGTGACGCTCCACCCACCGTCGTTGCTCGTCGACCATCCGCTCCCGCAGCTCGGGATGAGCCGACACCGCCGACACGGCTGCCGTCACGCCGTCGCTGCGGATGTCCCGGGACACGTCATGCCCGTCGATGGTGGTGCGGCCGTCCTCATGGTCGATCGTCTTGCCGGCTACCACTGCGGTGACGGCCTGTTCGTCGTGGGGGTCGACCTCCGACTGCAGCACCACATGGGTGGCGGCCCGGTAGAACGCCCCCGTGTCGAGATGCCCCACACCGAGCCGTTGGGCAACCAGACGGCTCACAGTGGACTTCCCGGCGCCGCCCGGGCCGTCGATCGCCACCACCAGCTCGTTCACAGGCCGCCCAACATGTCGAAGAAGCCCGGCCACGTCTTGGTGACTACCTTCGGATCGTTGACGACGATCCCCGGCACGACCAGCCCTATCAGCGCCATCGACATCGCCATCCGGTGGTCGTCGTAGGTCTCGACCTCCGCTCCGTGCAGCCGCCCGGGAGCCACTTCCAGGGCATCGCCGGTCACATCGGCAACTCCCCCGACCCGCCTCAGCTCCGTCTCCAGTGCGGCGAGGCGGTCGGTTTCCTTCCACCGCAGCGTCGACAGGCCCCGCAAACGGGACGGCCCGTCGGCGAACAGGGCCGCCACCGCCAGGGCCATCGCCCCGTCGGGCGAACCGGAGACGTCGACGTCGACCGCCTGCAATCGTCGGGAGGGACCGTCGATCCTGATGCCGTCGCTCTCCCCTTCGATGCGACAGCCCATCGTCGCCAGGACATCGAGAACCGCCAGATCGGGCTGCGTCGAGCCTGCCGGTATGCCCCGTATCAGCACCGATCCACCGGTGATGGCCGCGGCCACAGCCGGGTACACCGCAGCGGAGGCGTCCGCTTCGACCATCACGTGGGCCGTGTCGTATCCGGTGGGCTGGACCGTGAACGTGTCGCCCTCCACATCCACTTCCGCTGCGAACGACCGCATGACCTGGACGGTCCCCTCGAGGTAGGGGCGGGACACCACCGGGCCTGCCAGCGTCATCTCGGTGGCGTCCGACGCCAGCGGTGCCACCAACAGGATCGCGGAGGCGAACTGGGAAGACGAGGTGGCGTCGACGGTCACGCTGCCACCGTCGATCCGGCCCCTGCCGTCGACCCGAACCGGCATCGATCCGGTGGGAGTCGTCGACGAGACCCCCAGCGCGGTGAGGGCGTCTATCAACGGCGACATCGGCCGCTCCCTCATACGCGGCGTTCCGTCCAGCTCGACGGGCCCGGGGGCCAGCGCCGCCACCGCAGTGAGGAAACGGGCGGTGGTGCCCGATGCGCCCACGTCGATCGCCGATACGGGGACCTCGAGGGCGCCTCCAGTGCCGAGCACCAGCCACGGGTCGTCGTTGTCGTCGATGAGGACACCCAGCGACCGCAGACCCCGGCGCATGGCCACGGTGTCGTCGGCGTCGAGAGGGTCGTGGATGCGACTCGATCCGGGACGTGCCAGGGCCGCAGCCACCAGCGCCCGATTGGTCAGCGACTTCGACCCGGGTGGACGGATCGCTCCCTGCGCGGGACGCCCCAGCACGTCGACGGTGAACACGCTCGCAAGCTAACCCGAGTCGGAGGCCCCGCTCAAACCGGGTGGGCGGCGGCGTAGAGGGCAGCCACTTCCGCGGCAGTGAGAGGCCGCCACTTTCCGGGAGCGAGACGGCGGTCGCTGACGGGTCCGATGGCGGTACGGACGAGGCGAACGACGTCCTTGTCGAGAGCGGCGCACATTCGGCGGATCTCGCGGTTGCGGCCCTCACCGAAGACCAGCTCGACCAGCGTGCGCCCCGCCGACGAGTCCACCACCCGCGCCGAGTGAGCGGCAGCTGGGCCGTCGTCGAGTTCCACCCCCGCCGCCAGGCGATCGACCCAACGGCCGGGATCGCCCTCCACCATCACGAGATACGTCTTGTCGATCCCGTAGCGAGGATGCATGACGAGGTAGGCCAGCGTCCCGTCGTTGGTGAGCAGGATCAAACCCTCGGATTCGGCGTCGAGACGACCCACCGGGTACACACGGGGCTCGGCGGGCACCAGCCCGGTCACCATTGGTCTCCCCTCGGGATCGTCGGCCGTGGATATCACACCGGGGGGCTTGTACAGGAGATAGGTGACCGTGTCGGGACGGACGGGGATGGGACGGCCATCGACCTCGACGCGCTCCGACTCGGGGTCGACCCGCTGACCCACTTCCGCCCGTCGACCGTCCACGGTGACGCGACCCTGGGCGATCAGATCCTCCGCCGCTCGCCGGGACATGAGCCCGCTGTGAGCGATGGCTTTCTGGAGCTTGGGGCGGTCGGCCACCGCGCCTCCTCAGCCGGCGTCGATCCCGGGTCGGAACGTCTCCTCGAGGGCGCCGACAACGTCGGCGGGAGGCACGTGATCGGCCAGCGGAGGGAGGTCTCTCAGGGCGTCGACGCCGAGCTTCTCCAAGAAGAGAGGTGTCGTCCGATATGTGGCGGGGTTGCCGGGGATCGACAGCCGCCCGGCCTCCTCGATCAGGCCGAGCCTCTGCAGGGTGCGCAGCGACGAGTCCGAGTCGACACCCCGTATCTCGGTGAGCTGGTTGCGCGTCACCGGCTGTCGGTAGGCGATCACGGCCAGCACCTCCAGGGCGGCCGAGGACAGCTTTCGGGAGGTGGCCGACGTCGAGAAGCGCTCCAGGTAGGGGTATGCCTCGGCCCGCGTGTAGAGCCTCCAGCCTCCCCCGCTCGACCGTACCGTGAGGCCCGAGCCGCGTTCGTCCAGGTCGGCGGCCAGGGCGTCCAGCAGCTCCGCCACCCGCTCGGGTGTTTCCTCCAGCACTTCCGCCAGCTCGTTGACGGGGACGGGCGCCTCCGTCACGAACAGCACCGCCTCCAGCGCCGCTCTCGCCTCCATCAACCGGCCCACTCGGAGACGAGACCCGGACCCGGGTCGCTTACATGCCGCACCCGGATGTCGGATAGCCAGTCATCCTGATGGATCTCCACCATTCCCCACCTCGCCAGCTCCAGCAGAGCGAGGAAATAGGCAGCCACCTCCACCGGTCGGCGGCAATGGCCGACGAGGTCGTCGAAGCTCGAGAGCGCCTGGGAGGCCACCCTGGCCCGGAGCTCTTCGATGGCGGCCTGGACCGAGGGAAGGTCCAGATCGAGGTGGTCGAGGTCGGGTTCGGTCTCACCGGCCGTGAACACAGCCGCCGCGATCCCGGCCAGGCCGCCGGCGTCGACCGGGAGCGCCACATGGGGTGGGGCGACGGCGATGTGCTGGTCCATGCCCGACACTCGCGGGACGAAGCGATTGGCCTCCTGGAGGCGGTGGCGGATCACGACGGCCACGTCCTTGAACGTCACGC
>CAZTXD010000233.1:0-3763 GCA_964617995.1 uncultured Acidimicrobiaceae bacterium | reverse complement strand
GACGAGGCGCTGATCCGCCGGCCCCCATCCGACCTGTTCGCATCGACCGTCGACCTCGACAACCGTCGGGTCACCATGACTCCACTCCCCGCCATGGAGGTGCTGTCGACCGATCGGTCGGCCGGCCGGCATGATCCGAAAGTTCCACGAGTACGCGCTGGGCGGGCTCGAGCGTTACTGGATCGTCGACTCGGACGGACCCACCGTGCTGGTCTACGAGCTCGAAGGGGACTCCTACCGGCATACCGGCCGGCACGCCCCCGGCGAGGTCGCCGACCTGGAGAGCGACGCGGGGTGCTGCGGCTTGACCCGGCTCGCTCCTGTACTGAGCCCGACCGCTACGCCATGCTCATCCCTGGGGCGGGGACGGCCACACCGCCCCCGCCCCTGCAGGATCACGGGAGCTCGACGATCCTGCCGCTGCCACCTTCCGGGTAGTCGGCTGCGGTGATGACGCCGGCCAGGCCCACCTGGATGTAGTCGCTCAGCGCCCTTTGGTAGCTGACCCCGAGGGTGGTGAACGGCGCACCCCGGAACGGATACTGATCGCCTCCTCTGGCGAGGAAGTCGATGGTCGCCACGGTCAGGTCCGCACCCGGCTGGACGACACCGTTGGCGACGAGCACCGGCCCGGAGTCGAGGGTGACATTGACGATGCGGCTCCCCGGCGTGACCACGTTGCTGTCGGCATCCAGCACCTGGGCCGTGCCGGAGGGATCCCACTCGAAGCTGAACCCCGCCACCTGGGCGAAACGCCCGTCTCCGAACTCCACCCTCGACACCGCGTTCTCCAGGATCTCTTTGAACTGAGACCGGGAGATGTCCTCGACGATGCTGACGAAGTTGGGGAAAGGAGCGACGGAGAATGTATCCAGCTCTGTGATCGGTCCTGCCGGGATCACCGAGTCGTTCCGCATGCCACCTCCGTTCTGCACGGCGACATCGGGGACCGGGACCCCGAAAGACCCCGCCAGCTCGGTACCGGTCGAGAGCAGCGCGTCGGCGAGGAGGTCACCGAGGTTGGTCTCGGTGGTGCGCACGCTCGACCGCAACCCGTCCAGCGGCACCTGGGAGTCGCCGACGACGGTCGTGGCCAGGTCCTCGAGGAACTCGGCAACCGGCTCGGTGACCAGAGTCTCGACGGTCGGGTCGGGCGCCACCGCGTCCGGGGCTACGCCGGAGACCCGTACCGGGCCGCTGTCGGAGTCGATCCTGACTACCTTGCCGAGCGGGTTGAACCCGACGATCAGCCGTCCGATGTACCTGTAGCTGCCATTGGTGGTCACCACCGGTACCTGGTCGCCGTCGGCGTTGGTTGCGAACAGCGGGTAAGGCCCGAAGATCTCGCTCTCGTCGCCCGGTATGAGCAGGTCGTCGGGGTTGGCGAGCAGCTCGTCGCCACCACCGGCGATGGCCACGTCGACCCCGCTCAGGTTGGGCAGCAGCGCCAGGTCCTCCTGGATGCTCTGCAGATGGCTGACGAAGAGGATGACGTTGACGCCCCGAGCGGTCAACTCGTCGATCGCCAGCTGGGCCGCCGCCGCCACATCCGGATCCACGACCACGTTGCGCGGGCTCGATATGAACGGGAGCGCCGGTGTGGTTGCCCCGACGATGCCCACCTCGCGCCCACAGGCGTCCACCGTGGTGCTCGCCGCGATCTGCCCGGAGTCGACCAGAGCCTGCAAGCCGGGCTCCCCCGAGAAGTCGAGGTTGGCGCTCAGGAAGGGCGGAGCCGGGTTGAAAGCCCCGAATCCCCCGATGAAGTCGACGAGGGTGTCGGGCCCGAAGTCGAAGTCGTGGTTGCCGATGATCATGGCGTCGTAGGCGACCAGGTCGAGGGCGATCGAGTCGAAGAAGGGAACGCCCTTGTCCAGGCTCGCAGACCACTCCGGTCCGGCCAGGAAGTTGTCTCCGGAGGTGACCATGATCGCATCCCGGGCCACCCCGCCTCCCCGGCTATTACCGGGCACCCCGGTCATGGCGTCCGTCCTCAACTGGTCGGCCAATGTCTTGAAACGCGCCACCCCGCCGAAGTCGGGTTGGCCCGGCGCACCGAGCAGCTGGGACTCGCCGTCGTTGTTGTGCAGGATCGTGAGCCAGCACACTCCGCCGCCCGGCGCCACAGGCCGATCCGGCCCGGCGAGTGCTGCCGCGGGCAGCAACAGGGCCATGGCGGCCAGGGCGGTGACGATGCGCAGGCGCCAAGAACGGTGGGCGCTACCAGCGCCTGAAAGTGGGGCGTACATGATGTCTCCCTTCTCCGTCGTCCACGGACTCTAAAGCTATACGAAACGACCGATAGGTGGGCGGCCGGCTACTTGCGGCGGATGCGGGCTCATCGTCTCGCCAGCCGACCCTGCTCGGGGGGATGTCGCCGAACAGCACCGCCGCGAAGGGCTACCCGTCGTGTCAGACAGAGTGGAGCGGTGTCGAGAACGGTCACATCGACCCCGGCCGCCAGCTCCACCTCCCATGGGGCCGGCGATCCTCGTCGCACCGGGCAGCCACATCGAGGTCGGAGTCGGGGCGAGCAGTGCCCTCGGCGCGACTTCCCAGGCACAAGACGGATCCGCCGCCCTGTGGTCCGAAATCGACGGTGTCATGCGCGAAGACGACCCATAGAACGGTCGCCACGTATCGTGACGTCATGTCCGACGACCGCCCTCCCCTCCGCGACGCCGCCCGGAGCTGGCTCGACTCCTACGCCGGTGGCGGCTCCGGACCGGCGGCGACGCTGCGCACCGCTCTCACCGATTTCATCGAGAACCGCTACCGGGGCGCCGCCGCCGACCTGAAACGGGTCCACGCCCTGCGGCGGCGGTTCTTCGGGGATGACCGCAGCCTCGACAGCCTGGGCGACGCCAACCCCGGGCCCTACGACAATGCCACCCTCAACAGCGCCGCCGCCGGCAGCGCACCCGCCGATCAGGGCCGGCTGCTGTTCCAGCTCACCCGTGCCTTCAAGCCGCGGAAGGCCCTGGAGCTGGGGACCAACATCGGGATCTCCGCGGCCTACATCGCCCTCGGCCTCAGATACGGCGGCGGGGGGTCACTCACCACGGTGGAGGCGAGCGGACTGCGTCTGGAGGTGGCCCGCTCCAACTTCGCCGAGCTGGGCCTCGACGGAATCGAAACCGTGGAGGGCTACTTCGACGATGTCCTCCCCGGTGTGCTGGCCAAGAGGCCCCCGGTCGAGCTGGCTTTCGTCGACGGGAACCACCGCCGGGAGGCGACGCTGGCCTACTTCGACCTGCTCGCCGGTCACATGGGCTCCGACGGCCTGATCGTGTTCGACGACATCCGCTGGTCGGAGGGGATGGCGGAGGCATGGGAGGAGATCTCGGTGTCGGAGGCGGCCGCCCACGTGGTCGACCTGGGACGGACCGGCCTGGTCGTCACTGCCTGAGCCTCAGGCTCGGCGGGACCGCTCGTCGGCCGTCCGCGCCATCGCAGGTCAGCGCCCCAGCGCCCTCACGAAGAAGGAGGCCATCTCCGCCCGGCTGAGGGGGCGGTCGGGGCAGAACCGGTCGTTGTCGGGCGGGTTGCATCCCCGGGTCACGTCGGCCGCCATCAGCAGGTTGATCGAGTCCTGATAGGGCGAGTCCTCGTCGTCGATGAAGTAGTCGACGTCGTCGGGGTTGGTGTACCGCTCGGGATCGGAGGCGGCGAAGGCCCGGATCAGCATCTCGGCCATCTCCTCACGGAGCAGGGGTCGACCGGGGCAGAACCGGGTCTCCTCGCAGCCGAAGCCGATCCCGGC
>CAZTXD010000232.1:0-3772 GCA_964617995.1 uncultured Acidimicrobiaceae bacterium | reverse complement strand
ACGATTGTCATACGTCTCATAACGTTTTCTCCTTTGTGTTGGTTAGGACAATGAACAAGAATTGAGTCGGTCGCTCGACCGATTCATTCGAATTCGATATCCATGTGCCTCCTTTCTCGAGGTTCAAGGGAGGCAGTCAGCCAGGGCGGGGCGGTCAGTGTGGCGATCGCCAGGTAGAGGACCAGCCGCCAGAAAGGCAACCTGGCTCCTCCGTCTCGTTCGAGCGTCCGACCGATCTCGGGTGTGCATGTGTGATCTCCTTATCTCTCAGGATGGGTCTAGATCAGGTCGGCGATCATCCGGGCGGCGCGTGCCGCTCCGTCGGTCTCGACGGGCCGGTAGTCGACAGGCCTTCCCACGTGGCGGGCGATGGCGTCCGCAAGTCTGTCCGGATCGGTTGTCGAGTAGTCCATGAACGTGCCCGCCCCGTACTGGCCGAGACGATGGCGGACATGGAAGTTCTGCTCGAAGTGATTTCTGAGAGGGAAGTAAAGGAAGGGACGTCCCGCCGTGGTCAGTTCCATGGTGGTGGTCAGGCCGCCCTGGACCACCGCCAGATCGCAAACCGATAGGTGCCGGTAAAGACGGTCGACGTAGCCGTGGACCTCGAGTCCGGGATATGACGGGAGCGAGTCGGGGTCGATGCGAGGCCCGGCGACAGCGATCATGCGCAGTTCGGGCACGGCCTCCTTCGCCATCGGGTATGAGGCGATCACCATCTCGAGAAGAGCCCGTCCAACTCCGGATCCTCCCACTGTGACTACACAGACCTTCTCATCGGGATCAAACCCGAGTTGGTGGCGAATAGCTGCCTTCTCGTCATCGGTGGGAGGAGCGAATCCGGTGATGTAGCCGGAGAAGTCGAAGTGCTCCTCGGTCCAGTCCCTGATCTTGGGCAGTTCGGGTCCGAACGTATCCGGATAGATGTCGTCGGGGTTGCCCACGAAGATGGAGCGGTCGCGGATACGAGGATATCGGGCGATGTGCTCGATCATCTCGGCGTTGTAGTCCGCGGTTAGGTAGGCCTCGTGTTCCCCGCCTTCGGGCATGGGGATGAAGCCGACGAAGTCGGTCATCCAGACATGCGACCCCCGTTTCAGCTCGGGGTTCTCGTGCCAGAAGTGGTCCACCTCCCATGCCTCGTCACCGACGATGAGGTCGTAGGCCCCCTCCTCGACCACTTCCTGGAAGACCATGAAGTTGGCCACCAGGATCTCGTCCATGCGGCGGAGCGCCTGGAAACAGTGGAGATCGTGTCCTGAGGCTTCAGAGGCTATGTGCCCGGACTCGGATGCCAGCCATTCGCTGGCCGGGTGGATCGTCTCACCAGCCGATTCTAGAGCACGGGTCACCGGGTCCTGGGCGAGCCAGTCGATCCTCAGATCCGGTTCCAGCTTCCGTAGTTCCTCAACGATCGCCAGGTCACGTCGGACGTGGCCGAGACCGATCGGTGACGACACGTACAGGGCCCTCTTCGGCCGGCTCAGGCCACGTGACCAGGTCTCGGTTCTCATCTCCGCTGCTCTCCCCAGTTGCTGTCGACGAACTGTTTGATGGCCAGGTTGACCTTCACCGGATCGCGTGCCAGGGAGAGATGCCCGCCTCCTTCGATGACCAGGAGTTCTCCTCCCGTCGCCGCGGCGAGATCGACGCCCTTGTCGAAATGCTGACAGACGTCCCTGTCGCCATGGATGACCAGGACCGGTAGGTCCAGTGAATGGATCTGGTCGAAGAATTCCGTGCGCGTCGGTGGATCGAGCTCCTGGGCCTCTTCGCTGTCGGCGAGGATTTCACCGGTGGTGCCCAGCGCCCATTCGACCGCGTCTTCGAACTGCTTCGTCGAATGTGGTTCGACCAGCTGGGAATCGAAGAAAAAGCTCACCCAGCGTCGCAGGTCGCTGACGATCACGTCGCGGTTGAAGAGCTGCCATCCGGTTGGGTTCTCCAGGATCACGTCCCAGGTCTCGCCGCTCTCGATCCAATGGGGTTGAGCTCTGCCCAGATAAGGGATGCCGGGATCGATCGACACGAGCCCGGCGATCAGGTCGGAGTGACCGGAGGCGATGTCCACCGCCCACCAGTTGGCATGGCAGTGGGCGGCGAGGATCGCCTCGGTGGTCGCTGTGTTCTCGATCACGGCGAGTATGTCGGCAACGTTTTCGCCTCTGGTGTGCTTCTCACGCCCGACGGGGCGCCCCGACCTTCCATTGCCTCTCCCGTCGAGGGTGACCACGCGGAAGTGGCGTGCCAGGAACGGGATCTGGCACTTGAAGATCCGCGAGTGGGTGATCGGTGACGGGGGGATGAACAGGATCGTCGGCCCATCGTTCTCGTAGACCTCGTGGTAGATCTCCACACCGTCCCTGACCACGATGTCGGCAATGTCGGGAACCAGGGCCCTCATCGGGCGACCCTCTCGATGAAGGCGCGCAGCGCCAGGTTGACCTTCACCGGGTCTCGGAGGTTTGGCATGTGGCCCGAGCCCTCCATCGAAAGAAGCGTGCCTCCGGTGATGCGGGCGGCCTCGACACCGGCATGGTGAGAGATCAACCGGTCTTCAGTGCCTTGGATCACCAGGACCGGGCAGCGCACTCCTTCGAGGATCTCCTCGCCCTGAATACCGAGAAGAGGACGGGAGGCATCTGCCTCCAGGACCTCGGGACCGGTCTCAGCGGCCCAGCCGATGGCATCCTCGTGGGGCTTCGTGGAATGTGGCTCCGAGAAGACCTGATTGAAGAAGAACTCAGCGAAGTCCGTGTAGTGGTCGTGCCAGTAGGCGGCATTGTACTTTTCCCATCCCTGTGGATTGCTCGGGTAGGGCTTGTGGAGGCTCTCGGGGATCGAACCTCTGCCCGGAGCAGGCGCTGCCAGGGGAAGAGCCGGACCGATCAAGACAAGGGCCTTAACCCTTTCGGGATAGAGAGCGGCCAGCCTGACGCCGTACTGGGCACCCATCGAGAACCCGAGGACCACTGCCGAGCCGACGTCACAGGCATCCAGGACTCCCACCGCATCGATGGCAAAGGAGTCGGCCGCGTAACGGGCAGGATCGACACTGCGATCCGATCTCCCGTTGCCGGGCCCGTCGTAGGTGACCACCCGGTAGCGCCTGGACAGGTATGGAATCTGCATCTTCCAGAACCGGGAGTGAATGATCGTCCAGGTTGGGAGGAGCAGGATTGTGGGTTCTCCCTCTCCGTAGACCTCATATCCGAGCCTGACTCCCTCGCTTTCGACGTGACTCTCGACGTCCGGGTGACGGGCTCGCATACTTCTACTCCTCCAGCATCCGCAGGATGTCGCCGACCTTGCGCAATGCCGACCGCATCGGAAGGTCGGCCTCCTCAAAGCCGAGGAGGATGAGGGCCTCGATACCCAGGAATGGAGAACCAGCGAGTACCGCGACTTCTGCGTCGGTGAACGGTCCGAGACCGCCCAACTGTTTGGCGGCACGTTGGGCGGTTGCGGTGAGCAGGTCCATCCACCCGCGCAGGTTGGCTCTAACCACACTGGCGATCTCATCGTCTCCCCACCCAGCGGCGGTCATCTCATGGAGCACGCGGACGTATCCTGAGGCGAGATCGTCGTCGAGGAAGTCACATGCCTGTTCCCACTGCTTCCAGAGCGGCATCTCGCTCGAATAGAGACGTGCCTGGCGCTCGAGCAGCCTTCGGTTCTCTTCCTCGAGAACCTCGAGTACGAGGTTCTGCTTCGTGCCAAAGTGATAGTGGATCTGGCTGAGCGGTACGCCGGCACGCTGGGCGATGCTGCG
>CAZTXD010000231.1:0-3792 GCA_964617995.1 uncultured Acidimicrobiaceae bacterium | reverse complement strand
CCCAACCCCATTTCGCGACAAGCCCTATAGCGCGCATTTGATGCGCGAAAACGGGTTGGCGCGTAACGGTTTGGCGCGACAGCGGTTGGGGGTGGGACTACGCTGCGGGCGTGCTCGAGGCATGGTTCTTCATCGCCGCGGCGCTGCTCGTCATGAGTGGGGGATCGAAACTGGTGGACCCTGCTCCGACTCGAGGAGCCCTGGAAACGGCCGGACTCCCCCACGGACCCTGGACCGCTCCCCTCCTGGGGATCGTCGAGATCGGAGCCGCCGTGACGGGAACGATCCTCGGGGGGTGGGTGTCTGGTCTCGTGGCCGCCGTGTACGCCGGTTTCGCAGGGTTCGTCGCCTACGCCCTCGTCCGTGACGTCCCGCTCCAGTCGTGCGGGTGCTTCGGACGCACCGACACACCGCCCACCTGGGGTCATCTCGTCTTCAACCTGGCGGCGGTGGCAGCGGCGGTAGGCGTCGCCATCGGCGGTGGCGTCCCCCTTGACGTCCTCTTCGACCAGCCGCTGATGGGGATCCCCTACCTGGGCTTCGTAGGCATCGGTGTCTGGGTGGTCTACCTCCTCCTGGCCGAACTCCCCCGTGTGCTAATGGCCGCCCGATGAGCCAGCGTCTCCTCGACGCCGGCACCCGCCTACTCGAGTCCCGAACCAACCGCCGGGGGTTCCTCCGCCGAGCGGCCGTCGTCGGCTCGGCACTGGTGGCAGCCCCCGCCACCTACGTCCTCCGGCCGGGAGACGCCTACTCGGCGGTGGTGAACACGCCGTCGAACTGCCCGGCCGGCAGCCGCTGTCGGGACGGAGGCTGGACCGAGTTCTGCTGCACCACGACCGGCGTCAACACTTGCCCTCCAGGAAGCCTGATCGCCGGCTGGTGGCGAGCCGAGTATCCCGGCTCGGGCACCGACCATTGTGACGGCAACTCCCGCTACTACATGGACTGCAACTCCTCCGACTGCGGCGGATGCGGATGCGGAGGGTCGGGCACCTGCGGTGACAGCTGCGTCGACTGCAACTGCGAATGCGCCAACGACGACTGCAACAAGTGGAAGACCTGCTGCACCCGCTTCCGCTACGGCCAGTGCAACCAGCACATCGGCTGCGTCGGGCCCATCGTCTGCCGGGTGGTCACCTGTGTGGCGCCGTGGGAGTGGGATTCGAGCTGCACCACCACCGACGCCGTCGCCCAGTCGACCTGGTCTCACGATGCCGGCTGCCTCCATCCCACCTCCACCTATCGGGCCCGGCCGGCAGTCGTCACCGGTACCACCTGGAAGCTGAGGTCGACCCTGTCGGGAGGCTCGCCCATCTCCCAGTACTCCTACGGTCAGGGCGGCGACGTCTTCCTGATGGCCGACTGGTCGGGGTCGGGAGTGGCGACGTCGGCGGCCGTGCGAGGCATGCGGCGGGGTCCGGCCGGCTCCACCGCCCTCACCTGGTATGTGCGGATGGTGGAGGGGGAAGGCGCCCCCGATCTCGTTTTCGAGTTCGGCCGGGCCGGTGACATTCCGGTGGTGGGTGACTGGAACGGAGATGGGGTCGCCACGGCCGGCGTTGTCAGGGGCAACCGCTGGCTGTTGCGCAACTCCAACTCGAGCGGACCGCCCGACCTCGAGTTCACGTTCGGCCAACCGGGCGACATTCCCGTAGTGGGGCGCTGGAACGACTCTGGAGCCGACATGGCCGGCATGGTGCAGGGAACCACCTGGCGTCTCCGAACGACCGCCAGCGGAAGCGTCGAGTTCGAGTTCGGGCAGGGGGACGGGGTCCCCGTCGTCGGGGACTGGCAGGGCAACGGCCTCGACCGCCCCGGATGGTTCACGGACGGGACGTGGCGCCTCCGCAACAGTCTCACGTCGGGCGACGCCGACTCCACCTTCGATTACGGAGCGTCCGGCGACATTCCCGTGGTGTGGGGACGGGTGACATGACGGCCCTGGTCATCGCCGAAGGGGTCGTGATCCTCCTGTTGGTGCTGCTCATGGCCGGCCTGCTCCGCTCCCACGCCGAGATACTCCGTCGACTCCACGCCCTCGACGGCGGTGAACCGGAAGGAGCGCGCACAGGGGGGCTCCAGGTCTCCCGTCGGGACGTCGCCGGAACTCCCACCGCCGTATCGGGGACCACACCCGACGGCTCGTCCACCAGCTTCGCCCTCCGTGACACCAGGGGCATGCTGCTGCTGGCGTTCCTCTCCAGCGGCTGTTCCACCTGCCGCCCGTTCTGGGAGGCGTTCGAGAGCGGCGCCGACATGCCCGGCCCGGACGTTCGCCCGCTGATCGTGACCAAGGGACCGACCGAGGAGAGCCCCGCCCGGATCGCCGAGCTGGCTCCCGCCTCGGTCCCGACGGTGATGACCTCGCAGGCGTGGGACGACTTCCAGATCCCGGTGTCGCCTTACTTCGTGCTGGTCGACACCAGCGCGGGGGCCGTGGTCGGCGAGGGAGCCGCCGCATCGTGGGAGCACGTTCGGGACCTGCTCACGGCGGCGATGGCCGACACCGGGGACGGATCCTCCACCGGTGAGAGGTCACGACGCACTGAGGAGCGGCTCAGCTCCGCGGGCATCGAGCCGGGGGACCCGAGCCTGTATCGCAACCCGCACGGGGACGGATCATGATCGCTGTTGGAGTCGTCGCGGCGCTGCTGGCGGCGATCCGCTCCCACTGGTCCCCTTGAGGGGAGTCGATGCTTTCCAGCATCCACCCGCTCGGTGAGCGGGCCCGCCACAACCGCTGGAGCGTCACGATCGGCGCCTTCGTGGTGGGCGCCGTCGCCGCCGGCGCCGTGGTCGGAGCGCTCCTCGGTGGAGTCGGAGCGCTGCTCCCCGGTGGAGCGTGGCGGTGGCTCGTGGCCGGGGCGGTGATCGTGGGCGCCGGTGCGGCCGACCTGGCGCGGGTACCTGCGCCGGGCCCGCGACGGCAGGTGAACGAGGACTGGATCGGAACCTACCGGGGATGGGTGTACGGGCTGGGCTTCGGCACCCAGCTCGGTGTCGGTGTCGCAACGTTCGTCGTGACCTGGGGTGTGTGGGCGGCCTGGATCCTGGCTCTGCTGTCTGCCGGCCCGGGCGCGGGAGGAGCGATCGGAGCCGTGTTCGGCCTGGGACGCTCGCTCGCCCCCCTCGCCGCCGGATGGATAGACCGGCCGTCGCGCCTGACCGCCTTCAACCGGGTGATGGCGGCCCGGGCCCACCTGATCTCCCGGGCCGCCGCGGTCGGCCTGGTGGCGACGGGGCTGGCCGCCTCGGCGTGGAGGGTCCTGTGACGCGGCTGGAGGGCTCGGGGCTCACGGTGGAGCTGCCGTCGGGGTGGGACGGGCAGATCGGACGGGCCGGCCAGGCAGCTGTTCAGGGTGCCGCCCCGGGTGGTCGGATCCCGACGGTGGCCCACTTCGCCAACTTCCCCCTCCCGGCGGAGCGTGCCGACTTCGGGGCGGAGGCGGTGGCCGCCATGCGGGCCGGTGACGTGTTCGTGGTGCTGTTCGAGTATGGGCCGGGGGCGGCGGGCACGGCCCTCTTCGCAGCCGAGGGCCTGCCGCGACTGCGGGCGGGTGACTTCGACCGCAACGCCCTCCAGCACGGCCTCCCTGGCCAATCCGGCCTTCAGCGGTTCTTCCACGTCGGCGATCGTGCGTTCTGCCTGTACGTGGTGGTCGGCAGCCACCTCGACCGCGCCGATGTCGTCCCCTCGGTGAACGCCGTCCTCGACACCCTCGTCATCGCATGAGGGGCCCCCCTTCCTTTTCGCGCATCAAAAGCGCGCTATGGCGCGCTTTTGATGCG
>CAZTXD010000230.1:0-3811 GCA_964617995.1 uncultured Acidimicrobiaceae bacterium | reverse complement strand
GAATCCTTCGGCTTGGGGAGGGCCAACGCTAGATGAAGCCGACCCTTCCCCCAAAAAGGTGACTTCCGTTGGGCTGGTGCTCTGGTCCGGCCCGTCCTGCACGGAGCGAACGTTTGTGGTCAGGGCACTAGTGCGACGACTGTCAAGGTGAAGGGCAGCGCGGGAACATTTACGGAGAGGCGCTGAGGCCTTCAAGCTGACAAGGGCAGCGAATGCTGGCTGCCCGGCGTTGACAAAAGGACAGTCCTAGCCAAATGGCATGTCATCAGCGGCCTCGAGCAGGGAATCCCCGGAGCACCTGGACGCGCCGATTGTCGACATCTGAAGACCAAGATCACGTCTGGCGTCATCGCCAGAGCCACATATACCTTCCACATCTTTTAGCCGCCTCGGGTGAGGCTTGTGAATGTGGTTATGAACCCGCTGCCGATTGAAGCCGGTTCCGGAGCCGGCAAACGGGTCCAATCAAGGCTTCCTTGGCGCGCGTTATGCGTTAGTTCGCAGCGGACGAGCTTCAATCTTGGCCGACAGAATCTGGAACGGTCCGCCCGAGCCAGCTAAGAGTTCGAATTGATGGAAGGTTTCTGGCCGCGGCTACGTCTAAACCCACAGATGACCGCATATGAGCAATCAACGCGGCCGGAGTCTTGACATGGATCTTGTCGAGGCGGCGGTTGGTGGCGACTCGGCTGCGTTTAGGGAGATCGTGCTGGAGTTCGATTCGGGCTTGCGGGCCCTTGCCTTTCGACTACTGCGTGACCGAGATCGTATGGACGATGTGCTTCAGGAGGCTTACTTGAAAGCGTTCCGGGCGCTTCCTGGATTCCACATGGATGCTCGTCTCAGTACTTGGCTGTATCGAATCACGTACAACGCTTGTCTGGACGATCTCCGAAGTACGGGGAAGCGAGAGTGGGTCGAGTTCGATGACGATGGCCATGGGGAGGTCGGGCCCGATCCGAGTGAAGGGGTAACTGACCGCTTGCTCGTGGACGAGGCTCTTTCGCGGCTGTCTCCGGGCTACCGGGCAGTCTTGGTTCTGGTTGACGGACAGGGATTCGACTACCAGGCCGCTGGCGAGGTTTTGGGAGTGGCTGAGGGGACGGTTGCTTCGCGTCTGCATCGAGCCCGACAGGCCATGTATCGAGCGCTGAACACCGAAAGGAGCCGACCATGAGTTGGGACAACGATTTGAAGACAGCCCTTGGGAGTCTCGAGGTTCCTGAACACGGACCCGAGTTCTGGGCCCAACTGGGCCGACTTCTCGAGGAGGAGTCTGACGTTGGTGATCGCTGGAGAGCTCGGAAGAGGCGCTGGACGGCACCGATCGGCATAGTCGCCGCGATCGCTTCGGTCCTGGTGGGGTTGATGATTGTGTTGCCATCGTCTCTCACATCGACCGTGCTCGCCTATTCGTACCCCGAGGGCACATACACCTACGACATCTACTACTTTGAAACCCACCACGCGGAGTCAACAGGTGAGGGGTCGATTGTGCCAGGCCCCGACGTTTCGACCGAAGCGGAAGGAACCCTCACATACACGGTCGAGGCAGGCCCAGAAACGGGAACGAAGATTGTAGGCGTGCAGGCCAACGTCACCGCCCTCAACCTCGACTGTGGGCACACGACCTGTGCCGAGGACCTCGAGCTGTTTCGAGACATTCCCGAACTGCGACACGTCGTCGATTCCAACGGGGAATTTGTGCGGACACTCTCTCCGGACACCGAAGAGGGGTGGCCAGCTCTCGTGCTCCCCGACCCGTTGCCTGGGGCCAACCTATCTGCCGGTCTCCCCTTTGGATTCGGCCCACAATTCCCGGACCACCCACTTGATGTCGGCGACACATGGACGACCAGCGGTCCCCGATCTGCGTTCTGGGAAGACGGACCACAGTTCTCGGCAGAACACACCGTGACCGGCAGAGAAACAGTCGTGGGTCGAGACACGTTCGTCATCAGCAGCATCTACCAAACCCCCGCCCCTGGAACAGCAAATGGCACGGACAGTGGCTTCGGTACCGAAACCTCCGAGGTGACCGTCTGGTTCGATCCAGAAGCTGGAATCATCGTCCGCGCCGAGCTCGACTACGCCACCGAAAACGACGACGGACCTGTCACGTCAACCAGTACCACCCAGATTGTCGTTGAACTCATCGATGAACAGTGAGGGCAGGCCGTCGCTTGCTCTCCAGGCGAATGGACTCGACCATGAAGGCTAACGGCGTCGGGAAGCGTAACTAGGCACCCGATCGGTCGGTTATCGAGCGTATCCGCTCATCGGAGACCGTCTGGTATCGGCATCACCTCGGCATGCGGTTCAGAACTGTCAGCTCGGCCGGGGTTCTGGCTCTCGATGAGACTCGTGCTCCATTCGATAGTGAAGATGAATAACAGGCCACCTCCGAAACTGGAGATGATGGTCCGCTCGGAGGACACCTTCGTCGTCAACGAAGACTTCAAAGCGCTCTGGGAGGGGGACACGCCTCGACCAGAGTACGTCGTCGTGGCCTCGCACGATGAGATAGGCCCCTGCTTCTCCCCACGATGATCCGTCTGAGACCAGTCGAAGACCTCCATTACCACTGTTTTCGGGACGGAGAAACACAGTGACACTCCCGTTTGGGAGCGGGAAGACGACCCTGATCGACGGGTACCTTGATGTAGGAAGGGTCACGACTCCGTAATAGCCGCCGAAGACGGTCTGGCCGTTAGCTCGCAGGGTCCTTTGCCAGGCAGTACCAAGGTACGAACCGTCTCGCGCCACTACAGGCTTCACCTCACTGGTCATTCCACGCGACGTATCCATTGGATCGAGAGGAAGATTGAGTTGCTGGAGGCGACGGGCGAACAGAGCGGCGAGAGCCAAGCCCACGGGCCGGAACCGAGCCGACCAGCGAGACCACACCTCAAGACGCCAATCCGAGGTAGCTTGGTAGAACTCGATGACTCTCCGGTGGAGGAGATCAGCTGAGAAACCAGGCTGGTTCAACGCCGACATGCTCACGAGGAGACCGCTGTGTGTCGTGTCAGCCATTTCGGCGTCGATCGACTCTGCATAAGTAGCGAGCCACCTGTCTCCGACGTAGGCGCCACCTACTGGACCGTCAAGCCACCTTGCCGTCCTGACGTCCACACGCCGCCCGGTTCTCTTGACCCACTGCTGAGTTGTCCAGTCCAGCCAAGATCCGAACATCAACAAGAAGCTACAAGCTCACTCCAGACAGTCCGGCTTAGAACCCGACAGCGAGCTGGTCGCTGAGGGAACAGCAGCTGGATGTGGCTGACAAGCGCCCCTCAACAGTTCTGTGGCGGTATCGCCGATATCTGAGATCGTCCGGTATCGGCATGCCACTTCCTGCGCTCGGCTAGGGCTCAGAGTCCTGGACTTGTGTACCAGACGGCTCGGGTTGGGCAGAGATCTGTGATGCTCGCCGCAATGGGAGTGCCACCCTCAGCGAGACTGGTCCCTCCGCCAAGCAGAGAGACCTGCGGTTCGTCACCGCCCTCGATGCTCGCGATGAGCTGGGCGGCCTGGTCGATCTGGTCTTCGTGCCATACCACCACTGCGTCGTCAACGAAGAGGCAGCCGTTTCGGATCTCGGCGACGCCCGCGTGCAGAGCATCGTCTCCTCCGGAATTCGCATGCTGAAACACCCATACGCCGTCGATCTCTAGCGACTCGACATCGTTCGCTGATGATGTCGAACCGGAGCCGCAAGCGGCTAGGAGCAGGGCATGGCACGCTATAGCCAGGAGACGGTTCATGGTCTTTGGACGCTAGATGCTGCCGCTCCGGTTCCTAGCTAGGC
>CAZTXD010000229.1:0-3842 GCA_964617995.1 uncultured Acidimicrobiaceae bacterium | reverse complement strand
AGCTGCTCCCGGTCGACCTTGTCCTCGTCCCAATAGTCGAGTCGCTCGAAGGGCATCACGACGGCGGTGAGGACGTTCATGAGATGGGCCGTGATGCGGGTCACATGCCGGTAGAAGAGGGCCGTGGTGACGGCCGAGCCGACGTCGTCGCCTTGCAACTGCTCCAGCATCGCCGCCTCGTAGCGGTCGACCGCCTCGTCGGAGGCGTTGAGGATCTCGATGGCGGCGTCGCCATCCCGTTCCCCGAAGGCGCGGATGGTGTCGTCGATGAGCCGCAACACAGCTTCACCCACCGAATCGGCCACCTGCCGGAGCGGCTCGGTGCTCATGTCGGCGCCGGCGGCGGCCAGGTCCCACAGGTCCTTGGCCATGTCGCCGACCCGCTCGATGTCCTTGGCGATGGACATGTACACGAACATCGCCGGCACATCGGCGAGTGCGCCCCTCACCCCGGCATGGACTATGAGCTGGCGGCGGATGGCCCGCTCGACCTTGTTGATCGACTTGTCCCTCTTGCGCAGGGTTCGACCCACCGCGTCGGGCTCGGTGCGGCGGGTGATGGCGTCGAGGGCCAGTCGAAGGGTCTCCGACGCGGTGGCCAGCATCTGGCCGATCTCCTCTTCGATCGCCTCGACCTGGCTGTCGCCACTACCTCGGAACAGTTCGAACACCATGATTCACCTCCATCATGCCAAAAGGAACAACCCGAGCAATGGGACACCTATGAATCCGCCGGCCACGTACACGAGTACAAGGCTATGCCGCTGCTGGGCGAACTCGGCCGTGACCTCGGCCAGTCTGATGGGGATCCGGCGCATGGCCGGCACGGGATAGAAGAGGAGGATCCCGAACAGGTTGAACAATGTGTGGACCAGGGCGATGGTGAGAGCGTCGGGGGAGATGGCCGCCAGGGAGGCGAGCAGGGCGGTGATGGTGGTGCCGACATTGGCGCCCAGGGTCACCGGGTAGGCGTTGTTGAGGGTGAGGATCCCCGCCGCCAGCATCGGAATGAGGATGGAGGTGGTGATGGACGAGCTCTGCACCAGGATGGTCACCACCACGCCCAGGCCCATCGCTCCCAGGCCGGCGCCCCTGTCGAGCATCCGGTTGAGAGACCGCTCGATCCCGCCGGCCACAAGGGTTCTCATCGTCCTGGTGATGTTCGACAACGCCAGGAAGATGAGCCCGACACCGATCGCCAGCAGCACCGACCCCACCAACGGCGACGACCATGCCTCCATCAGCGACTCGAGTTGACGGATCGGCCAGGAGACAGCCGCCTTTATGGGGCTCTCCACCGTCACGCCGGTGATGTTCTCGCCCCGGCCCAACAGGTCGGTGAGGCCGTCGGCGCCTCGACTGAGGAACCCGGTCGCCAGCTCCAGGGGCAGGGCGATTGCCACGGTCAGCAGGTTGAAGAAGTCGTGGACGGTGGCGCCGGCGAACGCCCGTCGAAACTCCGCTCCCTGGCGGACGTGGCCCAACGACACCAGCGTGTTGGTGATCGTGGTACCCAGGTTGGTGCCCATGATCATCGGCACCGCCGACACCAGCGGCAGCGCCCCGGCGCCCACGAGTCCCACGATCGTTGCCGACGTGACCGACGACGACTGCACCAGGACGGTGGCGAGTATCCCGGCGAACAGGCCCGCCACCGGGTGGGTGACGTTGTCGAAGACACGGTCGGCGACGTCCTGGCCGAACGCCTGGATTCCCGACTCCAGGCCTTTCACACCCACCAGGAAGGCGTAGAGGAGTGCCAGCACCAGCGCCAGACGCAGAGCGGTGACGACGCGACTCGAACGAGTGGGTATGGGGGATAGAACCGGACCTGTGTCCACGCGGGTTGCAGACTAACGCCGGTGAACAAGCCTTCGTCGGTCGGGACCTCGGGCGGGCTCACTCTGTGTCCTCAGACCTCTATACCCTCTCTCGGGTGAGGGAACGACCCCGTCCATCCGAGATCCCCGACGCCCCTGGCGCCTACCTGTTCCGTGACCGTCACGGGAAGGTGATCTACGTGGGGAAGGCGAAGTCGCTGCGTTCGCGCGTCCCCTCCTACTTCGCCCGCGGTCTCATGCCCCGCACGCAGGCGATGGTCGACTCCGCCGACACCGTCGAGTGGATCATCACCGACAACGAGGTGGAGGCATTGATGCTCGAGTTCTCCCTCATCAAGAGGCATCGGCCCCGCTTCAACGTGCGCCTGGTGGACGACAAGTCCTATCCCTATCTGGCCATCACCCGCAGCGACGAGTGGCCCCGGGCTCGCGTGATGCGGGGAGCCAAGAAGAAGGGCACCGAGTACTTCGGCCCCTTCGCCCACGCCTACGCCATCCGCAAGACCCTCAACCTGCTGCTGCGGACGTTCCCTATCCGCACCTGCTCTGACGGTCTGTTCCGCCGCCAGCAGGCGCAGGGCCGCCCCTGCCTGCTCTATCACATCGAGAAATGCACCGGTCCGTGTGTGGGAGCGGTGGATCCGGGGGAGTACTCGGAGCTGGTGGAGGGTCTCGCCGCCTTCCTCCGCGGTGACACCGACGCCGTCGTCGACCGTCTCAGCACCGACATGCATGCGGCCTCCGATCGTCAGGAGTATGAGCAGGCAGCCCGTTACCGCGACCGCCTGGCCGACGTACGCCGCGTGCTGGAGCGCCAGGAGCTCGTCACTGATCGACCCGAGGACTTCGACCTGATCGCCTTCCACGGCGACGAGCTGGAGACGGCGTTCCAGGTGATGCGCATCCGCCGGGGCAGAGTGGTGGGCCAGCTCGGCACGGTCGTAGACCGGGTCGAGGACCTCACCGACGCCGAACTGTTGGGGCGGGTCTTGCGGGAACTCTACGGTGATGACCGGCCCCCGTCGCTGGTGGTCGTGCCTGTCGAGCCCGACGAAGCGGACATCTTCGAGGCGTGGCTGAGCGAGCGGCGCGACGCTCGGGTCGAGGTGCGAGTCCCGCGGCGGGGCGCCAAACGGAGGCTGATGGAGACCACCGAGGTGAACGCCCGGGAGGCCTTCGGCCGTCACCGTCTCAAGCGCCACCAGGACCACAACGCCCGTGCCAAGGCGCTGCGCAGCCTCCAGGAGGTGCTGGATCTTCCCGAGGCGCCGCTGCGCATCGAGGCCTACGACATCTCCACCCTCCAGGGAACCAACACGGTGTCGTCGATGGTGGTCCTCGAAGACGGGGTGCCGCGCCGTTCCGACTACCGGCGCTTCCGGATCCGCACCGTCGACGGTCAGGACGACTTCGCCTCGATGGAGGAGACGATACGGCGACGGTTCAAGGCCTACCTGGCCGAACGTGACCGGGCCCCCGACGAGAATTCCCGATTCGCCTACCCGCCGTCGCTGATAGTGATCGATGGGGGAGTGGGTCAGCTCGGCCGGGCTGTGAAGGTTCTGGACGAGCTGGGTCTCGACATCCCCGTGGTGGGTCTGGCCAAGAAGATGGAGGAGGTGTACCTCCCGGACCAGCCGGATCCGGTGATCATTCCCCGTGACGCCGAAGCCCTCTACCTCCTGCAGAGGGTGAGGGACGAGGCTCATCGCTTCGCCGTGACCTATCACCGCAACCTCAGGTCGAAGTCGATGGTCGACTCGATCCTCGATGAGGTGCCGGGTATAGGTCCTACCCGTAAGAAGGCTCTCCTCAAGCGGTTCGGCTCCCTCAAACAGATGCGCAACGCCCCGCGTGAGGACTTGGCCGAGGTCCTTCCCCGGGCGGTCGCCGACGACCTCTACACCGCCCTCCACACCTAGTCGCCCACCCCGAACCCCCCGCTCCCCGTTTTCGCGCATCAAATGCGCGCCATAGCGCGCCTTTGATGCGCGAAAACGG
>CAZTXD010000228.1:0-3844 GCA_964617995.1 uncultured Acidimicrobiaceae bacterium | reverse complement strand
CGCCCAGTCCTGGAACGGACTTCCCGGACTCGGGACACAGGGTGGCTGAGGATCACCCACATCCGAAAGGAGCCAGGTGCACAATCCTTCCATCTCCACTACGTTGCCTGATTGGAGATCATGTATCTCGATCGGGCCAATGACCTCCTCTTCGTGCCCTAGCTGTGCCGCGAGACGGGTGCCGTCCGGTGACAGGGCCACTGTCTGCGCCGTTCTGTGGTCGATGCGGGCCGTGATCTCCCCCGAGACCGGATCGAAGACCACCGCCGAGCCGCCTTTGGGATGATCTGGATAGACGAGCAGCGAACCGCGGTCCTCCCGCAATGTCACACTGCCGGCCGTGATCATGCCGGTCCCGACCGGGAACGACCCGACTTCACCCAGCGGAGCCGTTGACCAGACCCGGGCGGTGCCGTCGCTGCCGAAGCCGGCCAGGCGGGTACCGTCGGAGCTGTACGAGGTACTCAGCGCCCCCATCTCCAGGCGGGCGGCACGCCCGGCTCCACCTACCAAGCTGCCGACCTGCTTGGCGGAGTCGGCATCGAAGATCTCGATGTCGCCCGAGAAGTCATAGTGAACGAACCTGGTGCCGTCTTCCTCGAACTGGACGCGCTCGCCTCGTGTGACCCCGAGCTGGCGGATCGACAGGTTGTTCTCGATCTCCAGGATGGAGAGAAAGCCGGCGTCCTCCCGCAGCACCGCATAACGACCGTCGGGACCGAGCGTGGCTGACCACACAGACGTTGGTGTGCGAGCCGCTTCTTCACCCGATTGGGTGTCGATCACACGGGCGTACCTGCTTTCGGTGAAGGCCACATGTCTGGCGTCCTTGCTGGTTGACAGGCCGCTGCGGTAGTCGGTCAGGTCGACGTCGGCCACGGGTGTCATCGATCCGGTCTCGAGGTCGAGCAGAGATACGGTTCCCGACCCGTGGTCACATCCCGGCCCGGCCGCATTGGCGGCGAAGCCCGCGACGAGAATCGGGACGCCGGGATCGATGTTGGGTCCGAAATGGCCGATGTCCCAGATGGGGCAGTTACCACCGAGAACGGGCCCGAGCTGGTCGCCGGTGGCCGAATCCCATCTGGACACACCGGGCTCAACGTCAGACGGCGGATCCTCCCACATTTCAGAAAGCCGCGGCCACCCGACCAGTCCCACGATCTCATCGCCGTCCTCGCTGAAGAACGGTGTTACTCGCAGGTCGGCGGGTAATTCGATCGTCCAGACGAGGCTTCTCTCCTCGACGTCCCAAATTTCCATTCGCCCGATGCCCGTCAGCGCCAGTTTCGTGCCGTCCGGGCTCAGCGCACCGGTGAAGAAACTCAGGTCGCCGGACCAATCCACCGTCCAGAGGAGCCGGTCGTGATATAGAGCCTCGTGTAGAGCCGAGACCGTTTCGAATCCGGGTTCAGCGAGCGCAGCCGCCTCGGTGGCGAGGAGCACGCTCAACTCGGGATCCTGGTCGAGCACGTTGATGGCCGATGCGGCCAGTTCGCGGGCACTGGCAAGAGCTGCACTGGAGCTCGCTCTCTCTGCTTCGGCAGCAGCCCTGCGGCCCTCGGTGAAGGCAAGACCGGCAAGGACCAGGGCGATTCCGGTCACACCAGTAAGAACGCCGGTGAGGATGCGGCGTCTTTTCCGGCGGGCCGCTTTCGCCAAGCGGTCTTGTTCCAGCGACGCTTCGAGGAACGCCCTCTCCTCCGCGGCCAGTTGGGTTGACTCCAGAAGGTTCTGGAACGAGACGAGACGTGATCCGGTGAGGAGGTAGCCAGGGTCCCGGCCTGCGGTCTCCCACTCTCGGAGTGCCACCTGGAGTCTCCTGGTGAGGACGAGAGCCTCACGCTCTTCCTCGATCCACGTCCTCAGCCGTGGCCACTCCCGGAGCAGAGCCTCATGAGCGACTTCGACTGTGGGCCCACGGGTGGCGGGATCGCGGTCTGCGAGGACGAGACGTTCGGCGATGAGTGGGTTGAGTATTCGGTCGAGGTCGACCCTCGCCACATCGAGGGATTCGAGTTCACTGAGCCGGACACGCCGGCGAATGTCCCGGGTGTTCTCGTCGACAGTGACGAGACGAAGCATGATGTCACGTGTCGTCTTCTGGAGCCGGGCTGGGAGCTGGTTGTATACGGCTTCGGCTCGTCCGGCGAGCGCTCCCGCCACCCCTCCGATGCGCTCGTAGTCCTCACTGCCCAAGATGTCGCTGCCGCGGTTCTCGACGAGTTCGGTCAACGCGTACTGGAGGAGGGGAAGTCCTCCTGGGCGGTCGGCGACCTCCTGGACGATCCGTCCCACCAGACCCGGTTCCCAGGTCAGACCCGTTGTCTGTGCGGGCGAGACGATCATCTCCACCAGCTCGTCACGGGTGGGGCGGAGAACCGTCACCTGGCCGTCCCTGAGGTGGCGCCCCAGACGCTCGTCCGAGAGGGGCCGGTCGTACAGGTCGGCTCGCAGTGTTGCCACTACACGGACCCGGGTGTCGTCTCTCTCTACAGCGTCGACCAGGAGGTCGATGAAATCTCTTTGGTCCGTTGGGTCCCGGGTGACCGTGAACAACTCTTCGAGCTGGTCTATGACGACGAGAAGCTCACCGTCCTGGTCGTCGAGCAGTTGCTCGGCCGTGGCATACAGGCCCTGGGAAGCCAACGTCCCCCCTGGGCGTGCGGGACCAGGAGCCAGAGCGTCGAGAGAGGAGGCCAGCGACTCTGTCGGGCGCACGCCGGGGGTGATGACGGTGTGAAACCATTTGGTGGAGTTGTCGATGGCTCCATTCATCAGCGCGGGGAGGAGACCTGCCCGCACCACCGATGACTTCCCCGAGCCCGAAGGGCCGACCACGGTGACAAAGCGGTTGCTCTCCACGGTCTTGATTAGCTTTTTCACCAGCTCGTCGCGACCGTGGAAGTCGGTTGCATCGGCCTCTTCGAAGGGACGCAGTCCCTTGTACGGGTTACGTGACACCGTCGCTCGGATGACCTCGGGCTCGCTGCCGAGGGCTCTGTCGAGCTCGGCGAGGAATGAAGCCGCACTCGGATATCGGTGAGAGGGGTTGGTCGCAGCCGCCCGGCCGACCACCTGAGAGATACCGGGATCGTCGATGAGTGTTCGGGAGATCCTTCCCAGGGAAAATAGGTCGGCGGCAGTCGTCGGTCCGGTGGATGAGACCTCCGGTGCCCTGAACTCGGAGCTTTCCGACATGACATCGACGATCTCGGAATCGAGCAGACGGGCGGTGATGTCGAAGTCCGATAGGTATGCGTTGCCCGATGCGTCCAACAGGATGTTGGCCGGTCTCAGGTCCCCGTGGAAGATTCCCTGACTGTGGGCGTGGTCCAGGGCCTCACCCACATGATGGAGGAGGTTGCGGGCAAACGCCTGGTCAATGGGCCCTTGGCGGATCGCCTCCTCGAGAGACCCACCCGTGGGCAGTTGGAGCACCAGGTAGGCCCCGTTGCTGTCACGCCAGAAGTCGATGAGAGGCACGATGCGAGGATGTGCCAGTCGGGCGACAGTGCGGGCCTCGGCCTCGAAGCGATGGATGAATCGGGGATGGTTCGCCAGCCGAGCGTGGATCACCTTGATCGCCACCTCGCGTCCGATCGATGGTTGGTAGGCGCGGTAGACCACACCGAGGGTTCCTTCCCCGATCTGTTCCCGAATCTCGTACCCCGGTAGCGAGAAGCTGACGCTTCCCGCGCCTTTCTGGGTCTCCGCCGTGGGACGGAGATCGGGAAACTCGGAGGGAAGCCCATCGAAGACGAGCTGGCCCACTCGCTCCGGTGCGGCGAACCCGGCCAGCTCGTGGTCACCCAGGTGTCTCACCTGGAGGCCCACCACCGGC
>CAZTXD010000227.1:0-3896 GCA_964617995.1 uncultured Acidimicrobiaceae bacterium | reverse complement strand
GGACTTCTTCGAGGCGGGCTTCGGCGTCGGTGGTCGTGGCCGTGGTAGCCGGCGACGACGTGGTGGTAGGTGCCATCGTGGATGTGGTCGCCGGCGTGGATGTGGTCGTCGAAGTAGGAGCGGCCGTGCTGGTCGTCGTCTCAGGAGGCGAATCGTTCCCCGATGACAATGCCGCCCATACGCCCACCACGAGGGCGACGATCACTCCCATGCTCAGGGCAGGTCTCCACCTCATCTCCTCGATCACACCCTACGCGGCGCCGCCAACGATTTGGAGAGGGTTGTCGTGTGCAATCAAACGAGCCCGGCGATCAGGTCGAGGAGGGGTTGTTCGAGGTCTTTACGACAGGCCAGGAACCCCGACAGCCGCGGGTGCGGCCGGTTGAAACTGACCGGGCGGCCGTCGGGCAACACCGTCACACCGCCGGCGGCACGAACGATGGCGGCTCCGCCGGCCACATCCCATTCGTGTTTGGGGACCAGCGTCCACGTGGCATCGGCCATGCCGGCCCCGACCATCGCCAGCTTCAGCGCCACCGAGCCCATGTTGCGAACCGCCACCGGCGTGGAGAACACCGCCTCCCACTCGCCCCGGCTGACCTCACTGCGGCTGGCAAGCACCAGGGCGCCGGCGAGACCGTCCGACGTTGCGATCGGATAGGCACCCTCGACCCGGACTCCTTCCCCGACGACCCCCACGATGCGCAGGTTCCTGCTCGGGGCGACGATCCCTCCCGCGACCGGGCTCCCATCGACGACACATGCCACCGACACGCACCACTCGGGGATGCCGTCGACGAACTCCCGGGTACCGTCGAGCGGGTCGACGATCCACACCCGCTCACGATCGAGACGTGTTCCGTCGTCGGCCGTCTCCTCCGACAACCATCCCTCTCCCGGACGCAGCAGGATCCTCCGCAAGGCCCAGTCGACCGCCAGGTCGGCCTCGGTCACGGGATCACCTCCCGCCTTGCGGAGCTCCTCGACCCCGCCCGACATGAACGGAGCGAGGGCCTCCACGGCCGAGTCGAGTGCCTCGTCGATCCGGTCGCCGATATCGCTCATGGCGGCCACGCCACCGGCACCAGGACGACCAGCAGGATCACGACCATGACGGATATCGGTGCACCCAACCGGGCGTAATCCCCGAAGCGGTATCCGCCCGGCCCGTAGACCATGGTGTTGGTCTGGTACCCGATCGGAGTGAGGAAGTCGAGCGAGGCGGCCACGGCGATCGCCACCGCGAACCCCCGCGGGTCGATCCCGGCTTGTTGAGCGGTGGCTACGGCCACGGGGAACATGAGCAGAGCGGCGGCGTTGTTGGTGATCAGCCCGGTGAGGGCGACGGTGGCGAGGACCACGCCGAGCAGAATCCCCCGCACCCCGAAGGTCTCCAGCCCGCCGACGACCCCTCCGGCGAGGACCGACGCCAGCCCGGACTCCTGGATGGCGTGCGCCAGCCCGAAGGCGGAGGCTATGAGGACGATGACGTCGAGGTCGACGGCGGACCGGGCCTCGCTGGGAGTCAGAACCCGGGCCCCGATCAGGACGATGGCGCCGAGGAGGCTCGCCTGGAGGATCGGAACCAGCCCCGTCGATGCCAGCAGCACGATGGCCGCGGCCACCACGCCCACCAGAGCCGCCTTGGGGCCGTTGACGTTGGGGGAGGTTCCCTGCTGGGAGACGACGAGGAAGTCTGACCGATCGCCCCAGCGCGACCGGAACCCGGGATCGGCGAGGATGAGGAGGGTGTCGCCCACCCGCAGCGGCACCTCTCCCAGCTTGGCATCGACCCGCTGGCCGGCGCGGTGGATCGCCATCACCACGCCCTGGTAGCTCCGGCGGAAGTCAGCCGCCTTGAGGGTGGTGCCGACGAGGGGAGACTCCGGTCCGATCACCGCCTCGAAATAGCGGGCCGAGACGGTGTCGAGGTCGAGCAGGAGGTCGGTCGGCTCGGCGGTGAGCCCCCGGATGTTGGGCAGGTCCACCATGTGGCTCACCCTCCCCACGAAACGCAGCCTGTCTCCGCCCCGCAGCACCTCGTCGGGGGACACGGGGGCGATGAGGGATCCCCTCCTCTCGATGGTGGCGAGGAACACCGACGAGAGGTGGCGCAGGCCGGCCCCTTCGACGGGCCGCCCATCCAGCGGTCCGTCGGCGTCCACCATCAT
The DNA here is from genome assembly GCA_964617995.1 of uncultured Acidimicrobiaceae bacterium. Taxonomy (GTDB): domain Bacteria; phylum Actinomycetota; class Acidimicrobiia; order Spongiisociales; family ZC4RG35; genus CAZTXD01. The sequence goes on along the minus strand of CAZTXD010000227.1, from coordinate 1,725 downwards.
CTCCATGACGAACTGGCGGGCCTCCTCGTCGAGCTCCTGGCGGACGGATCGCCGCGCCGGGAGAAGAAGCGGGGCGAGGGCCACGAGCAGGATCACCCCCACCACTGCGATCGGTATCCCCACCGCCGCCAGCTCGAAGAAGCCGAGGGCGCCGAGGCCGGCCTCGTCGAGGAGGCCCGACACCACGATGTTGGTGGATGTGCCGATGACGGTGACGACCCCACCGAGGAGAGCGGCGAACGACAGTGGCATCAGAAACTTCGACGGTGACACCCCACGTTCCTCGCTCCATGCCCGCACCTGCGGCAGCAGCATCGCCACGATGGGTGTGTTGTTGAGGAACGCCGAGGAGACGGTGGTCGGCAACACCAGACGGGCGAGGGAGGTGCGGGGACCCCCTCCGGTACCGAGGACACGCCTGACCAGGGGCGTGAGCGCCCCCGTCTTCTCGACCGCCCGGGCGAGCACGTACAAGGCGGCCACGGTGATCGGGGCCGGGTTGGAGAAGCCCGACAGGGCCTGCTGAGGCGTCACCACCCCCGTGACGAGCACGATGACCATGGCCGAGACCATGGCGGTGGCGGGGGAGACGATGTCGCGGATCATCACCAGCAGTAGGACCGCCACCACCGCCAGAACCAGCCAAGCTTCCAGTGTCATCGGCGACATGGTGACAGATTCCCTCCCGGGCGGGCACGATGTGGTCGCCCACCGCCGCGCCTTCCTAACCTGTGCGCCCATGTCGGTAGGTCCATATGAGCTGACCCACCTCGGAGCACTCGAGGCGGAGTCCATTCACATCATCCGTGAGGCCGTTGCCGAGAGCGAGCGCCCGGTGCTGCTCTTCTCGGGGGGAAAGGACTCGGCGGTGGTGCTGCGCCTGGCGGTCAAGGCATTCAGCCCTGCCCGGCTCCCGTTCCCGGTGATGCACGTCGACACGGGGCACAATTTCCCCGAGGTCATCGAGTTTCGTGACCGCGTGATCGACGACCTCGGCGCCGATCTGATCGTCGCCTCGGTGCAGGAGGCGATCGACCAGGGCCGTGTCGTCGACGAGACGGGACCACGGGCGTCCCGCAACCGCCTCCAGACCGAGACCCTCGTCCACGCCATCGACAAGCATGGGTTCGACGTCGTGTTCGGGGGGGCACGACGCGACGAGGAGAAGGCGCGAGCCAAGGAGCGGGTCTTTAGCTTCCGGGACGAGTTCAGCCAGTGGGACCCCAAGAACCAGCGCCCGGAGCTGTGGAGCCTCTACAACGCCCGGCATCGCCGCGGTGAGCACGTGCGGGTGTTCCCCATCTCCAACTGGACGGAGATGGATGTCTGGCAGTATGTGCTGGAGGAGGGCCTGGAACTGCCTGCCGTCTACTTCAGCCACACCCGCAAGGTCTTCGAACGTGATGGGATGCTGATGGCCGAAGGCCCCTACCTCTCGCCCATGGACGGCGAAGATGTGTTCGAGGCCACCGTCCGGTTCCGAACGGTGGGTGACATGACCTGCACCGCCGCTTTCGAGTCGAAGGCAGCGTCGCTGGCGGAGATCATCGACGAGGTGTCGGCGTCACGTATCACCGAGCGGGGCTCCAGCCGGGCCGACGACCGCACCGCCGAGGCCGCCATGGAGGACCGCAAGCGGGAGGGCTACTTCTGATGGCGCCGGGGGGCAACACCCGTTTTCGCGCATCGAATGCGCGCTATAGCGCGCATTCGATGCGCGAAAAC
>CAZTXD010000226.1:0-3906 GCA_964617995.1 uncultured Acidimicrobiaceae bacterium | reverse complement strand
TCGGTGACCAGTGCCTTGGCCACCTCGAAGAGCTGACGCTCCGCCATGGTTAGGAATCCGGCGGGTATGTCGGGGAACAGCTCGATGTCCAGGTCGAACTGGGCAAGCAGACGCCGGGCCCATCTCTTACGCTGCCGGTAGGGCGGGCGCTGCTCGGGAGGGGCGGCAAAGTAGAAGTTGTTCTTGACCGGCTCCATACCCACCGACGAGCCGTCCTGGTAGGCCATGGCCAGGCCCAGCTTTCGGGCCAGCGCCGGTGAATCCCGACGGAGGGACTTGCCCCCGATCCGGACCGTTCCGGAATCGGGGTCGACAAACCCAGAAGCGATCCCGAGGAGAGTCGACTTCCCGGAGCCGTTCTCACCGACGAGGGCGTGGACCTCACCGGCGCGGCAGTCGAAGCTGACATCTGTCAGCGCCCGGACCGCCCCGAACTGACGGGACACGCCCGTCAGTTCGAGGACAAGTTCTCCAGGGGTCGACTCTCCCATGGGATCGCCTTCATTCATCAGCCGAACATCATCCGCAGGACGTCGTCCGGAACCAGCGAGGTGCCGGAGACGACCTCGTTGGGACGGTCCGGATCGCAGTCGGCTGCGGTCACCTGGCGCATCACGTGAGGCACGATGATCTCACCAGGGACATCAGCACCCTGAAGATGAAGCATCGCCACCGTGACACCAACCCTCGACTGGAAGTTGCCTCCCGCCGAGAAGAAGATCTCGTATGTCGGCTCGTCACGCTCCACCCAGTCGCAGAACAGGCTCTGCTCGTCCGTCCGCAAGGCCAGGGTGAGGTTTTCCACCGGGATACCCAGCTCCTCGTAGGCGATGAGCCCGGCGAGGACGCCGTCGGCGTACTCGTAGGCGTACCCACGGATATCGGGGTTGGCCGTCAGCAGACCCCGGAAGACGTCGGGGATGATCGGGTTGAACCAGAAGGTGTCCCCAGTCGTGCTGTTCTCGTCAGCCGGTGGGTTGACCAACTCAAGGCCGTCACCGAGTGCCTGGATCGTGCAGCGCTGCCAGCCCAGGGATAGGGCGTTGCCCGGGGTCCCCCCGAGTAGGGCCACCTCGCCACTGCCCACTCCGGCGTTCAGAGTCTCAGCGAAGCTGTTACCGAGGGCACACAAGTCCTCTCCGACCACGGCCGTGTAGTCGTCGCCGGGGATCAGAGCGCCTTCCTGACCGGGAAGCCCGACGTATCCCGCCGAGAACGGGATGTACGGAATACCGGCCGCTTCTGCTTCGAGAATCACCGGCGCCAGGAGCGCACCCATGTCGGGGTAGCCGACAATGAAGTCGACGCCCGCTTGAATCAAGAACCTGATGTCGTTCTCGTGTACGGCGGGATCCTCATTGAAGTTGGCCGCTGTGGAGATGATGGTTCCGATCTCGGGATAGGTAAGAGCTTGGAGGACTGCCTCCATGTGGCTCACGGCCCGCCAGACATTGACGTCGTTGCCGCCACCATCTGCATAACCCATCACCAGTTCGCCACCGCTTCCGGTCTCACAACGCTGGTTCGCCCAACACTCCATAGCGATGGCGATGGTGTCATCGTCCAGGTTCTGATCGGCACGCGCCACCGCAGCCAGGATTATGTTCCAGCTCGCTTGGTCAGAGGGCGTGACCGGCCCTAGAGCCTTGTCCACCAGCGACATGTCCGCCGCCGAGGGGTCCTCTCCGAACTCGGCTAGTGGGTTGTCGGCGTCACCGTCGTCCACGGTCGTGGTGGTGTCACCGCCGGGCTCGGTAGTAGCCGGCGCGGGTGCCTCGGTGGTGTCCGGGCTGGCCGCGGTGGTCGTGGTGTCACCGGCGTCACCGTCGCCGCAGGCGGCAACCACCATCGCCAGCACGGCCAGCAGGCCAATAATCTTGGTTCGTCTCATTTCCTCCTCCATTCGGGCAGCACTGCCCTCGCTTCATTGCTCACTCGGTAGTCGATTCGTTGTCGAATCTCCTTTCTCATCCAGCCGACTCCAGTTGGTTTTCTGTGTCTTGTCTCTCCGGGCGTATCGGTTTTCGCCGCTCGCGGAGCACCCGCTCCACGGCTTTGATGATCCGATCTCCCGAAACCAGCATTCCTCCAATGATGACCACGCCGAAGACGACGAATTGGAGTGAGGTGGGCAGCCGTAGCGTCAGCATCATGTGGTTGAGCCCGGTGAGAAAGAAGGCGGCAGTGAAAGTGGCCATCGCGCTGGCCAGCCCTCCGGTGAGGGCCGCTCCGCCGATGACCACCGCGGCGATCGGCCCCAGTAGATACTGGGTGTGTGGGGCGACACCGGGATTTCGGATTATCCCGGCCAGCGCCAACCCGACGACCGCATAGAGCATCGCTGCAACGACGTAGACCATGATCTGGCTGACGTTCACCCTCACGCCGACCACGTGTGCCGCCACAGCATTGGCACCCACGGCCTGGAACCGGCGGCCGGTGGCGGTGTAGCGAAAGCCCAGGATCAGGATGATGGTCAGGAGGACGCCTATCCAGAAGACCGGACTGAAACCGAAGATACGACTGCTGGTCCAAGCCGACCAGCCGGACGGAACCGGGCTCTGTACCGCGAAGGTACGGCCATACCTATTGACGACTCCGATCACCACCTGACCCACCGCCAGAGTGACGATCAGGGGATTCAGTTTGATACCCCCGATGAGGATGCCATTGACCAGACCTATCGCCGCACCCGCTGCCAGGCCGGTGAGAATCGCCAGACCGATTCGATCGTCCGTCTGGGCACCCACCCCGACCATGATGGCCGCAGCCAGTGTCACGGTGCCCGGGGTGCTCAGATCGATGCCTCCGGTCATGACCACCAGCATCTGACCGAGGGCGGCGATACCCAACAGCGCCGCGAGCGGCGCGATTCCCCGCAGCGAGGGGCCTCCAAGCGCCTGCGGTGCCCACATTGCCGCCACCGCAAGAAGCAACAGAATGGCCAGGTAGACGGGGACATACCGCGAAGCGACAACGAACGAGGTGAGTAACGACGACGGCGCACGGCCCGTGGTCATCGAGAACCTCCCGGCCCGATGCTCGCAGTCGCGGCGACCCGCTGCTGGGCATCGACGGCGATCTGGCGAGCGGACGTCACGTCGGCGGTCAAATCCCCATTCCGCACCAGCGCCCGACCCTCGACGAGCACCCAGTCGAGATTGGAAGTGTCCATGCCCCAGACCACGGCGCCGATGGGGTCGTTGATGGGGAAGATGTTGGGGCGGTCGGTGCGGAGGACGATGATGTCAGCTCGCTTTCCCACCTCGATGGATCCGGTCAGATCACCAAGGCCGACAGCCCGGGCACCATCGATGGTGGCGAAACGGATCACGTCCCGGGTGCTGAGCAGGTTGGGCAGACCGCCCTTTCCCGCCAGCTTCTTATCGAAGTGGATGGCGTGTTGGGTCGAGTTGGTCGCACGCATTTGGGCGAAGATGTCTCCGGGAGCGAGGTGCTCGCTGTCGACGCCGAGGCCGGGACGGATCCCCCGGTCGATCAGCTCCTGAACGGGAGGCATGCCGATGCCATCGGCCATCTCACTCGACGGGGCCAGCGAAACCGCCACACGGTGAGCAGCAATAGCGTCGAGGTCGGCGGTGTCGAGATGGGAACAGTGAATGAGGGTGATGTCGTTTCCGAGCAGGCCCCGAGCGGCGAGGTCGGCCACCAGACCGCGATGTGCCGGGTCGGAGCCGACATGGATGTGGACCCTCATGCCCAGCTCGCGACCCAGCCCCAGATCTCCCGCCACCCGATCGAGGTCAGACGGATCAGGGTGGCGTGACCCGAAGGCTACGTTGGTCATCGCCCCCTCGGTCTGTGACTGCCGGGCGGCGAGACGACGAAGCCCTGCCTTGACGTCCTCGTGGCTGCCCTTCCAACCGGGCATCGAATGGACAAAGA
>CAZTXD010000225.1:0-3932 GCA_964617995.1 uncultured Acidimicrobiaceae bacterium | reverse complement strand
CAACCGTCCTCTCGGGCGCCCTGCACGGCATTGTGGTTGGTGCAATCGTCGGTACATCGCAATGGTTTGTCATCCGCGGCCTCGACCCCTCGAGACGTTGGATAAAGGTCCACGTGCTGGCTCTCCTGATTGCATCGGTGGTCGGAGACACCATCGGCTTCTACGCCGACGGGGGGACGGGGGTGATGGTCATCTTCCTGCTGTAGCAAGCGCTGGTCGCCCCCACCCTCTACCGTCTGACGACTAGCCGGTCGGCTGGCGGGGAGGTCCGGCCCTGGCCCGCCTATACGTGAATGCCGTCGGGAGCAAAGCAGCAATCTGCTCTCGAGCACAGTCGGCTTGGTCGGGTTGCCTGACAAAGAAACGTGGACCGATAATCGAGTTCATGATCTTCGGCACACGCATGCGGCAATGCTCATCTCCCAGGGCGAACACCCGAAGGTCATTCAAAACCGGCTCGGCCACTCCTCGATCAAAGTCACGTTGGACCCTCCACCGACCTGATCTCCGGGAACCGGTCGGGAAGGCCGTCCACCTCCAACTGAAAGACCCGAATCGGATACTCGAGGTCCTTGAATCTGTGCTCCCCCAGGTCCCGTACACCCACTCCATCTGGAAGATCCTGCGCAACCAAAGCCCGGGTAGCGTCCGAGATAAGCACCTGGCCTCCGTGACCGGCCGCGGAAATCCGCGCAGCCCGATGCACATCCAATCCGACATAATCTGGACCGCAAGACGGCCCTCCCCGGTGTGGAGCCCCATCCGCACTCGGACTTCGACACCTCCCGGCCACTGGCGACCGTTCAGCACCCGCTGAACCTCCACGGCCGCCGAGACTCCGGCAACCGCAGAGGGGAAGGCCGCAAGACCATGTCTCCTTCGGTGCGAACTTCCACGCCTCCGGCTGACGAGATCGCAGCTCGTTGAAGATCGAACAGTTCAACGAGAACATCGTCGAACTCGTCGCCCAGATCTTGAAGATGCCGAGTTGAGCCTTCCAGATCAGAGAACAAAAATGTGACCGTTCCAGTCGGCAGCTCAGTCATCACCAGGTTTGGAACCTAACGGACCCCCCTCTCAGGCGTCGGCACGGCACAGATCACTAGGTTTCCACGGCATGATCGTGCTCGAGCGTTCTGCCGTCATGCCCCTGCCGCTAGAAGAGACGTGGGAGGCCCTCTACGGAGACGAAATGCAGAACGCGGTTCGGCTCTCCGATTCAGTCGTCGAGGTTCGCGACTACCAGATGCGTGACGACGGCACTCCTGAGTACGTGATGGTGAACAAGGCGGGACCACTGAAGACGACTCACCGCTCCAGCTTCCTGGTCTACGAGCCGCCCCATCGGGCGATCGAAGAGTCCTCCGAAACACCACAGCCAGGCAAGCTCTACATCGAACACACCGCAGTTGACGACGGCACCAGAGTCGTGCAACGATTCGAGGCGGAGCCGCGAGGGATCGGGGGTCTCCTCTTCCGTCTCATGCGTCCGATAGCGGCCAAGACCTTCCAGGCCGATCTCGACACCATCCTCAAACGCCTCATAGACGAACGCGGGCCCTAATTGCCCTAGGGCCAGTCCCCTTAAAAAGTGCCGAGAGGGGACTCGGTAGCCTGGTCAAAAGAGAAGACGTGGACCGCAATGGACATTGCCAGCCTCTGAACAGGGGTTTTGCCTTGTGTTGGCTTTCGACGTTTTCCGGCGTTTTTCATTCTCCCGCGGACTTTTCGCGGACTCTGGTCTGAGGGGAGGGGGCAACACACGAAGACGAGGCCCTTAACCAACCTCGGCCGTTCTACCGAGTGTGGCGCCTTCTGCCAAGATCGAGATGGCTTGCTCCACACCCTTCGCCGTGAGTTTCAAAGCACCGCCATCGTATCTCTCTGCCAATTTCCGTTCCCACGCCTCCTGAACCGCGCGCCTGACCGATCTTTCATTCCTCCGAGAGAGTGACGCCTTGATGTCCGCCATCGGCACGGGTTCCGGATAGTGACTGTGGAGCAGAACCAAGACCTCTTCGAGGATCGTCAAGTCAGCCAAGACAACCCGACGACCATCATGATCCTCGACGAGACCGCCGACCGGGGCCTGTATCTGCTCGACGAGCTCGCCGGCCGAATCCATTGACGAGCCTGACAGCGCACGAATCAGCTCGGACATGATCCACTGTGCTGCATGGTGGAGGTAGGCAAGGTCGTAACGACTGGGATCCAGGTCACCCTTGTGAGCTATCGCACGCTTGTTGCGAAGTGTGTACATCGAGCGAGCGACCCGAGGGGCGCATATGCGCAAGCCATCATCGAGGCCAGACCCGGACGACTCCAAGCCTGTCAGGTAGGAATCCACCCTCGGACTCTTGTCGTAGCTCCCCCGCTCTAGGAATTGGAGGGCCTGAACAAGAGTTTCCACGAACTTTCCGGGTGACGAGCGACCAAGGCTTCTGGACATGACGTCTCTACGCATCTCGAGGAACTCCGACACCAGGTCGCTCGCGATTTCGGGAGGTAACGGCTTCAAGGCATCTCGAAGACGGATTTCGGATGTCATCTACTCGGCATCCTCGTGAGCTTCGCCCGAGACGAAGGCTTCAACTCGCTTGATTCCTGCCTGAGTCAATCGGATCCTCTTACGACCCATCTTTCCTGAGCCCTTCTGCACCTGGCGAGCCAACACCGGTTTCTTCGCCTGAAGCTTGTTGAATGCGTCCGTGATGTTCTTGGCTCCATGGCCAAGGTCTCGAAGCAGATCGTTCGCTTCTTGGGAAGCAAAGTCCCCCTGCTCCTCCACTACCTGCAACCAGTACCCGGCCACCAGCGCCCGGTCAGGATTCGTAGCCGGAGACGCAGTATCGAAAAGCTCACTGAAGTGCTGGAACTCCGTGCCGCCTGAGTTCGGATCGACTAGCTGCCCCAGGCCAACACGCCCCTTATCAGCCGAACTGCTGACGCCATGACTACTCGCAGCCCAGGTCAGCACTCGCCGAATAGCGTCTTCATCGAGCGGCTCCAATGCATCGGAGACAGCTTTCATTGCATCGATCTCCTGGTGCCGCTCCATATCAGCTACTCCTATCCCTTGCGTTAATTACATCTAACTGGTGAGCTGGACGGGATGATCGATCTCGCCCTACCAGCGCGACTAATATTAACCCCCGAATTCCCGGAAGGGATAAGGAATCACGAATCACAGATAAAACCGCCGATCCCCCGCGATAGCAGGCGCAAAGGTACAACGGCGGCGAGCCGCCACTCGGTATGTGATGGGACATTCTTCGGCAGTCGATCAATCGGACTGATGGGACGCTTCTAGGTGGCTTCTCACCAGGTTCCGGAAAAGCGGCCCGTGGTTGCCAACCTTTAGATGGACCAGCTCGTGGACGATGATCTCGGCTCGCTTATCGGGCGGCTCAAGAAGCAGGTCCGTGTCGAAGGTGAGCCGGCCGGCGGAGGAAGCCGAGGCCCACTTCCGTGTCATCGGGCGGATGTGGATCTCTTTGGGCTCGACACCGATCTGAGCGGCCCAGCGACGGACGTCCGCCTTGAAGACATCAGCCGCGACCCGCCCCTCCAGCTTGGACAGCCCGCTCACATCTCGCTCCGCTTCAGGACGTCGATGATTCGGTTCACCAACTCGGCAGCCTCCGGGACCTCCAGCTCCTGCAGGAGCTCCCGGTACAGCGCCTTCCGAACTTCTGCCTGCTGGGAGTGGCTAGCCCTCCAGTGTGGGTAATCGGCGAAGGTTGTCTCCATCTTCTTGCCGATGTCGAGTGCCCCGTCGACAGCTTCCCGGTTGAGCAGCCATGCCACCGAGAAACCCACCATTGACATGCCCGACTCCTGGCGATCCTTCTCAGCCGACCTCGCCTCCTCCAACAGTGCGGTCAGCTCGTCGAGGGCTCGCTGGACATCGATGAGCCGCTGTTGGAAGGCCT
>CAZTXD010000224.1:0-3934 GCA_964617995.1 uncultured Acidimicrobiaceae bacterium | reverse complement strand
TCCGCACCGGGCTCACCACCGGAACCCTCGCCGGCGCCTTGCTGGTGCTGGTGACCCTGGCCGACGGAGAATCTTTGGTCAGCACCGCACCTGCCATTGCGCTCTACCTCATCTTCGTCCTTTTGGTCGGTGTGATCCGTCGCCTCTTGGAGGACATCCACCAACAGGCCACGACCCTCGCCGAGGAGAAGGAGACGGCCACCATACGCCTGGAGCGTCTCGAGGAGATCCACGGGGCCCTGCTCCGCCTGTCCGAAGACATGTCTGCCGGCCGACTCAATCCCATCGAGGTCGGAGCAGACACCCTCGAGACGATCCTCGAGCGTTTCCCCGGATCGGCGGGCAAACTCGCAGTGGAAGGTGATCAAGGCAGGGTTGTGCTCGCCGCCCGGGGGATCCCGGATGAGAACGGTCACGTTTATGACATCCCATTGTCCACTTCGGAAAACGAGGTGGGCAACCTGGAACTGACCACGGCCCAGCCGATGTCTCCAGGGGATCTCGCCCAGGTGGCGGCCATCATCCACCCGGTCAGCGTTGCCTTCGCCAACCTGCAGCTATTACAGGACATCGTGGGATCGGCCGTGGCCGAGGAACGGGTTCGTCTCGCCCGAGAGATGCACGACGAGATAGGGCCCTCACTAGCGTCACTCGGGCTTGCCCTCGACATGACCGCGATGCAGCAATCCGACCATCCGGAGGTGGCGGCTGACCTTCAGGTCCTCCGCTCGAACGTCACCAAACTCGTGGAAGACGTCCGCGCCTCGGTCGCCGATCTCCGCAACGCCCCCGGCCCCACCCTGACCGCCCGGATCCTGCAGGCGACATCGAGCCTCGATGACGCCCCGCCGGTGATCGTCGACCTAGAGGAGCGGCGTCCGCCCCGGCCGGCCCAGATAGGGGATCTCACCTCTATCATCGCCGAAGCGGCCCGCAACGCCCACATGCATTCAGGGGCGTCGATGGTGGTCATCTCGGGTCAGATCGACCGCAGTTTCGGATCGTGTTCGGTTGTTGACGATGGGATGGGTTTCGATCCCGACCACGAACCAGATGGGCATTACGGCCTGATCGGCATGAAGGAGCGAGCCTCGAAGATCGGAGCGACCATCAAATTCGACTCAAAGCCGGGAGTCGGCACCGCGGTGACGGTTGAATGGGGCACGCGATGATCCGAGTCATGATCGCCGACGACCACCAGTTGTTTGCCGACGGGCTCAGCCAGGCCCTCAACAGTCTCCCCGACACCCGCGTGGTTGGGGTAGTCAACTCAGGTCCAGATCTCCACTCCAGTCTCGAGAATCAGCCTGCGGAGGTGTCGATCGTCGACATCGAGATGCCTGGCGGCGATGGCATCGACACCATCTCTGCGCTCGGCAACAAGACAAAGGCGATCGTGGTCTCGATGCACGCTGACGACCAGCAGCGGGATCGAGCAGCCAGGGCAGGAGCCGTCGGCTTCTTCTCCAAAGGAGTGCCACTGGCGACCCTTTCGGCGGCCGTGAGGGCGGTCGCCGACGGCCAGAATCTCATTGAGTTGGACGACGAGGAGCGCGACGCCCTCCTCGAGTCTTATGGCGAGGCAACACTCGACCCTGGAGCGGCATCCTTGACTCCCCGGGAGCGGGAGATCCTCCAACTCCTCGCCGTGGGCGTATCTGCCACGGACGAGCTGGCCGATCGGCTCTACATATCGCAGAAGACGGTGAAGAATCACCTCGCCTCGATTTTCCAGAAGCTGGCAGTCAGCGACCGAACTCAGGCCGCCATCGAGGCAATCCGGCTCGGTATCGCCCGACCCAACTGAGTGTCCCGCATCCCAATAAGCCCCACGGCCTATCAGTAATCCGAGGGGCTCGACCTACGCTTTCTAGACAGCCAGAAGAGGGAATTGGAAAATGTTGATCCGTCTGTATCAGAGACTCAGATTCTATGATCGAGGAGCCTCGATGGTCGAGTACGCGCTGCTGGTCGTCCTGGTCGCCATGGTGGCGTTGGTGGCCGTGGCGCTAGCCGGAACCGAGCTTTCCACGACGTACTCAGAGATCGCCTCGAGTGTGGCGCAATGAGGACCGTTGTGGATGTGATTCCGGAGACTCATTGTTTCCGGATGAATGTGGGCTAAGTTGCTCATCTGCAAGTCAATGTAAGACGACCCAAGGAGGGGTTCAATGCTTGCTCTGTGGACCAAGGTAACGACTTGGATGAAGGATGAGAAGGGTGCCTCCATGGTGGAGTATGCGCTCCTCGTGGTCCTGATCGCCATCATCGCCCTCGTCGCCATCGCCCTCGCCGGTAGCGAGGTGTCGGAGACCTTCAGCGAGATCGCTTCCGGTCTCGATCAGTAGTAACAACACCTACTAGCCGGAAAAGGGCCCGTTCTCGGGCCCTTTTCCTTGCCTTCAATGGGATACTTCAGCCCGGCTCGAGGACAGTGAAGTGGTCGTCCCGGTGAAGCGTCACCCATCCCGCCTCTTGGAGCTCCCCCACCAGATGCTCGTCATTGCCGAGGAGAGCCTGCTCGATCCCGTCGCGTTGGAACACCGGTTGCCATGGCTCCTCCCCTCGTCGCACCGCCACGAACTCCCCCATGCGCTCTCCGTATAGCTCGGCCCGATCGTCGATATAGACCTTGCGCTCCGGGCCTTCCGCCCAGATGAGGAAGCCACCGACCCGGTCGTCGTGGAAGGTGGGCACATGGTCGAGGTGGGCGACGGCGTCCAGCGGAAACCGTTCCTCGGAGAGACGCCCGTCGGAGATGAGCAAGAACGGCATCGCCAGAGTGGCCACCGCGAATACGGCAGCCAGACGAGGGCGCAAACCGGACCGCGAGCCGATCTGAAGACCTGATAGCGACAAGGCAACGAGAGGAACCAGGGCCAGGAACGCCGGCGGTACCGCCCGCAGCGAAGTGAGCCCGAGAATCAGGAACGGAACCAGGAGCCAGAGATGTCGCGGGAAGATCCGGTCGCGAAACGCCCCAATCACGATGAAAACCACCGATCCCACGAATGGGAGAAAGACCGGCTCGAACAAGTCGGGGCGACGCCACTCGGTCAGATACTGAAGAGCCTCACTGTTAGCGCCGAAGTCCATCAAGAAGGTCACCACCCCGATGCCGTGGGCGGTTGCCAGGGTCGCCAGTCCGGCGACCACTGCCTGCGGGTGAAGCCGCCACTCCTTTCTCATCAGCAGGGTCAAGCCGATGTACCCCAGCCCAATCAGGAAGCTGGCGTGAACTGAAGCCCAGATCCAGAAGAGAAAGGGGATGGACCATCGGCTCCCGGGGCGGTCCCAGGCGAGGATGACCAAAGTCATCAACAAGTACGAGAACAGGACCGGTCTTGGGACCAGAAAACTGATCAGTGCGAGGACGCTCAGGATCAAGACAAAGGCCGTTGCCGGGACACTGTGGGAGTGGTGGTACGCGATCAGGCCGATTCCGACCAGGGTCAGCGTGGCCACCACGAGCAGCATGTAGGGAACGAATCCCAGTCCAGAGATGCTCTCTCCCAAGGCATAGAGAAGTTCCACCAGCCAGCTCTGGGTCAGCCAGGGCTCGCCCTCGAGTGTGAAGGAGAAAGGATCGGCGGTGAGGACCGAACCCTGCTCCGCCTGCACCGAGCCGGCACGGACATGCCACAGGAATGAGTTGTCCCCGATGGGCTGGAAGGCATCGATGACGATGGCGACCCAGGGAACCACGAGGGCCAGATGGGCAATGGAGAGACGCCGCGGCGACTGCGCGGCCGCCCCGGTCATGTCGAGGCGAACGCTTCAGCGATCTGGATCGCAGCAGGACCAAGCAAGACGATGAACAGCGACGGGAAGATGCAGAACACCAGTGGGAACACCAGCTTCACCGGCGCGGCGAACGCCTTCTCCTGGGCGCGCTGACGCCGTCTCACCCGCATCTCATCGGCCTGGACCCTGA
>CAZTXD010000223.1:2902-4001 GCA_964617995.1 uncultured Acidimicrobiaceae bacterium | reverse complement strand
ATATCGGGCCCACAACTCCCCGACCTGGGGACCTGACCGCGTGAGTGTGGAAGGGCTAGACCCAACGGACGAATCCAGCCAACTGAACAATGACCGGTTCACGGTCTCATCAACTCTCTACGTCGTCCGCGTTGGGCTGCCCCTCCGTCAGCAATTTGGACAGCATCTCACGAAGCGTCTCGTGTCCCTCGGCTCCGAGGATCTCTGTGATGCGCTGTTCGAGCCCGATGATGGTTTGGCGGCCCGCTTCGACGGCGGCCCGGCCTTCGTCGGTGAGCACGATGAGCTTGGCTCGCCGGTCGGTGGGGTCGGGCTGTCGGGTGACATATCCGAGTTCTTCGAGCTCGTCGATCAGCTCACCCATCGCTTGTGGTGTGATGTTGGCACGGTTGGCCAACTCGGTCAGCCGTGAGCCTTCCGGGTCGATCTGGGCAAACACTGCCGAGTGTTTCGGTTTCTGCGGGAAGCCGGCTCCTACCACGCCGTCGACGATTTGGAATCCGAAGAGGCTGTAGGCCTGGCCCAGCATCGAGATGGTGTTCAGGTGTACGCGCTCGGAACTCCCTTGATCTGTTGACACCAGCCTATCTTAACTACTAAGGTGTCCTGAAAGACAGGCAACCTTAAGGACATGGCGAGGGAGGGGGATCGAGATGAAGCCGGTGGCTAACAGGCTGATGGCGGTCGCCAACCAGGCCGCCTGGGTCTACCGCCGAACCGGGGGGCGCATCGGAGGCAGCGCCACAGGAGCTCTCATCCCGCTGATCACGGTGCCGGAACGTAAGACCGGAGTACCGCGCTCGGTCCCCGTCGCTTTCTTCGAGCACTGCGGCGGCTGCCTCGTGGGTGGCGTCGGCCGGCGGTCGAAAGGCCGACGGTGGATCCACAACCTCCGTGCAGCGGGAAGGCACACATCAGTGTCTATGGGGGCCAGCTCAACGTCGACGCTCGGATCGCATACAGCGCTGAGCGCGACTCTGACAGGAGGTTGTCCTGGCCCGGGCACCATTCTTCGCCAAATACGAGGAGGAGAAGTCGGGTCGGACGATCCCGCTCGCTCTATTGACAACACACTCGCGACCGGTTGATGAGGAGGAGA
>CAZTXD010000223.1:0-2802 GCA_964617995.1 uncultured Acidimicrobiaceae bacterium | reverse complement strand
GTGCTCGTGTTCAGCCTTCCCTTCCTCGGCGAAGTATTTGTCCATCCCGAGGCGGCGGTGGACTTCATTCCCTTGTCCTTGTTCGCCTTGGGAACCGTGGTGGGCGCCGCCGCTGCGATACCGGCGTTCCGGGAGGTCAAGGGAGGCGGCGTGCCTTCCCACGGCCCACAAAGGATCGTCATTGCCTCGGCCGTGTTGTTTCTCGCCGCGACCACATGGTCGGTGGTCGCATCGCTTGGGGTGGTAGATGCCACTCCGCAAGAGGGAGACATCGTGGTGGCCGTCGAAGATTTCGCGTTCACTCCGATCGATATCACCACTGATCCGGGCACTGTCTCGCTGGCTGTCACCAACCAGGACAACACCCGGCACACCTTCACCATCACCGAGCTGGGAGTCGATCTCAGCCTGGCGCCCGGTACCACGCAAAGGGTCACCTTCACCGCAGAACCGGGCACCTACACCTTCTTCTGCAACCCCCATCCCGACATGCAGGGCCGGTTGGTGGCCGGATGAGCGTTCCATCGGCCACGCCGGCCCGAACCGAGGAGATGGCCGTCATCCATCGGATCTACCGACGGGGCTTCCCGATGGTCGCCGACCTGGTTCGGCGAACCCCGGCGGGCGATACCACGCGCTCGGAGTCGATCGCCGTCCATCTGGATTTCCTGCTCAACAGCCTCCACCACCACCATTCCGGCGAGGATGACCAGATTTGGCCGCGGCTGCTCGAACGTGCCGCACCCCAGGCGGAACTGATCGAGCGGATGGAGACGCAGCACGAGGTGGTCGCCGAGCGATCGGAACAGGTACGCACCCTTATGGAGGACTGGCGACAGGATCCTGCGGATGGCACCGAGCTCGCCGCGGCGTTGGACGAGTTCACCGACGCTCTCGTCGAGCACCTCGACGACGAGGAAGCCTATGTCGTGCCGCTGATCCGCGCCCACATCACCGCCGCGGAGTGGGAGCAGTTTGGCCAGGACATTTTCGAGAAGTTCACCAACCCCGAGAAGCTCATCGCCACCGGGGTCTTGGAGGATGTCGCCACGCCTGAGGAAGTCGACTGGTTCGTCGGTGGCCTCCCGCTCCCGATCAAGCTGATGTGGCGGTTTGTGGGCCGACGCCGCTACGACCGCTACATGGCGCGAGTCCGCGGCCCGAAAGGCCTCAGGTGATGTGCTTACTCCGAGTCGCGACTCTCTACCCTGGACAGGGAGGATCGGGTCGTGTGAGCGATTGGCCGGTGAGACAGATCACCTGGCAACGGCACAGCCACAGAGTTGAGCAGTGATACAGATCGACCCCACTGATGCCCGGCTGGTCGGGTTCATCCTGCTCTTGCTGGTACCCCTCCTCGTCGCCGATGGTCTGATGGAGGCCCGTGGCCGGTACAACAGTGCTTTCTGGGCATCGGACCTCGACCGCAAGCTGGTGCACATCCTCGAGTTCCCACGTCATTGGGTTTGGGTCGGCAGCGGGATGATCGTGCTGTTGGCAACAGCCACCGCTGGTCTGAGCGCCTTCAGCGTTCTACTCGGTCAGGCCGGGGAGGGAATCCTCGCCGCCGTAGCACTCGGCTCTTTCCTGCTTGGAGTCTTCGGTTTTGTGGCCGCCATCTTCCTCCAGTTCGGCCCCGTAAAGGTGGCCGCCCGGATCCGACGTGATACCGGTACCACGCCGGGGTGGCTCGAGCCTATGTGGATGGCGGCCAGCTGGGCCGAGACCACGTACATCATCCTGGCCAGCCTGGCCTACGTGGTCTGGGGATTGGGCATGGTGAAAAGCGGCTTTCCCTCGGCGTGGGCCGGGTGGGCGAGCATCGCAATCGGCGGGTTGTCGGCAGTCGGTGTGATGATCGCTCCCGCCCGTCTCGGGTTCCCGCAGCTACCTCTGCTGGTCCCCATCGTCGTGGGTGTGGCCCTGGTGATCTCATGACCAGCTCCTGTTCGCCTCACAACACGCAGGTCAGGTCGGTGGTCCAGGTCGACGTAGGCCCAAAAGTCGCCGACGTGGGCGACCTTCCGCGAGAAATCACGAGTGCGTCGAAACTGGAGTCCTCGCCATCTCTCGACTGATAGGGTCGCCGCGTTGAGGGCCCTGAATGAGCGGCGGGTGAGTGGTGCACTGGTCATTGCCGCCTTCATGCTTCATCTCGGAGGTGTGGTCCTCTTCAACGGGCGAGAGTTTCTCAGCTGGTTCGATGGAACCCCGGCATTGTTCGCCTGGGAACGAGGCCTCTTCATCGCCGCGTACGGTGCGGCAGCATTGGGCATCGCCGTCTTGGAGTCCGCCCTACATCAGACGGTCCGCACCGTCCTCGGGCGACTCGCCGCCACCAGTTTTCTGATTGCCGCGGTGCTGGCCATCATCGCCGAAGCTTCATTTCTCAGCCGGGACACTGGCCAGACCGCTTTAGTGGTCGTGATGGTGATCGCGCTGCTACTCGCGGAGGCGATCCTCGGCTGGTCACTGATCGGAAGTGGCGTGGCATCGCCCTGGGTCGGCTGGGTGGTTCTGTTCTGGAACCTGGGCTGGCTGGCGGTGTTGATTGCCGGGGTGCCTGACGATCTCTACTACCCGATCCTGCATTTCTTGCCGCTGCTATTCATCGGAATCGGCTTGGTCCGCCAGGCCAATACCCAACCGCGCTGAAGACCCCCTCCTCAATGGAGGCGAGATCCAGGTTTCGGGCCTCTTTCCCTACTCAGAAGGCGTTTCTGGGTGTTCTCCCAGGCGATTTCGGCAAGTGGGCCCACGTGGACTTGAACCACGGACCTCATCCTTATCAGGGATGCGTGC
>CAZTXD010000222.1:0-4091 GCA_964617995.1 uncultured Acidimicrobiaceae bacterium | reverse complement strand
CCGTTTTCGCGCATCAAATGCGCGCTATCGCGCGCATTTGATGCGCGAAAACGGAGCTGCTGGGGATGTCTCGTAGTCTGGGGTGATGGAGTCCTTCCAGATCCGTGTTCCCGACGACGTCATTGCGGACTTGCGGACCAGGCTCGGCAAGACGCGTCTTCCGGAGGCGACACCGGGTCCTCCCTGGAGCGCCGGAACGGACGTGGGCTTCCTCGCCCGGCTCGTGGATCACTGGGCCACCCGCTACGACTGGCGTCACCACGAGGCCGAGCTCAATCGGCTGCCCCACTACACTGCCGTCGTCGCCGATGCGAGGGTTCATTTCATCCACGTGCGGGTCGACACCCCCGGGTCGCCTCCTGTGATCCTCAGTCACGGGTGGCCCTACTCCTTCATCGAGATGCTTCCGGCCATTCCCCATCTCACCCGCGGGCCGGCGGGTTGCGACGTGGTAGTCCCCTCGCTGCCCGGCTTCGGGTTCTCGGATCCGCTCGAGGTGGCGTTCACCGGCCGCAACGTCGCTGAGGTGTGGCACTCCCTCATGACCGAGGTGCTCGGCTACGAGCGTTTCGTGACCTACGGCGAGGACGTTGGGGCGGAGGTGAGCGACTGGCTGGCGGCGCTCCATCCCGGGTCCGTCGCCGGGCTCCACACGAGCCACGCCGCCTTCCCGCCTCCCGGGCGGAGGGGCGATCTCACCGCCGAAGAGCAGGAGTTCGTCGCCTGGCTGTCGGCGCAGTGGGAGGGTGAGACCGCATACAGTGCTCTCCAATCGTCCAAGCCCGACACGCTGGCGTCCGCACTCAACGACTCACCAGCCGGATTGCTCGCCTGGCTGGTCGAGAAGTTCAGGACGTGGAGTCACCTCGACGGGGACCTGGAGGAGGTCTGGAGCCACGAGGAGATCCTCACCACCACCACCCTGTACTGGGTCACCGAAACGATCGGAGCGTCGTTCCGTCCGTACTTCCAGGGCGACGACGAGGCCCTGCCGATGATCGACGTGCCGGTCGGTGTCTCGGTCCAGTGGGGCGAGCGGGGCTTTCCCCGGCCGTATGCCGAGCGCAGCTACCGGGATATCCGTTTCTGGAACGACCTGCCCCGGGGTGGTCATTTCACGGTCAAGCAGACGCCCGAGCTGGTGGCAGCCGACCTGCGGGCGTTTCTCGCTACGCTCTGAGCAGCGATGTCGAGCGCGGCCCTGGAGCGAGCCAGAGAGGCCTACCGGCGCCAGGAATGGAAGGCGGCCCGTGACGGATATCGTGCGGTGGGAGACGAGTCCCTCGCCGGAGACGACCTCTATGCACTGAGCACCTCGCTGTGGTGGCTGGGCGAGATGGAGGAGTCGATGTCGGTGACGGAGGAGGTCCACCGCCGCTACCTGACGGACGATCGACCTGCCGAGGCGGCGATCGCCGCGATCGATCTGGCGATCAACCATTTTCTCCGCGGCGACCAGGTGCTCGGCTCGGGATGGATATCTCGCGCCTCCCGCCTCCTCGAGAGCCAGGCCGAGAGCGCCGCCCACGGCTATTTGGCCTACGTGGTGGAAGTCGAGGCCAACTGGAGGACCGCCAGGGCCGAGGAGGTTATCGGCGCTGCTCGTCGAGTGCGCCAGATCGGCATCGACCACGGTGACGCCAACCTGGTGGCCGTGGCGCTCAACGGAGAAGGGCGCGTGCTGCTCGAGCAGGGAGAGGTCGCCGATGGCTTGCGCCTCCTCGATGAGGCTCTGGCCTCGGTGCTGGCTGGCGAGGTGGAGCCGGAGTGGGTCGGAAACATCTACTGCAACACGATCGCCGCCTGTCACGAGCTCGGTGACATCGAGCGGCTGGTGCGATGGACCGACGCCACCGAGAAGTGGCTGGAGACACTTCCGGCCGCGGTCCTCTTCGCCGGCATATGCCGCGTCCATCGCGCTCAGATCCTGCGGATCAGAGGGGACTGGGACGCTGCCGAGCGAGAGGCGTCCCGCGTATGCCGGGAGCTGGCGGGGATCTCGGAGCGGAACGTGGGCGAGGCGTGGTATCAGCTCGGGGAGCTGCGTCGCCTGCGGGGAGACGTCGGCGGAGCCGAAGAGGCGTACCGCTCGGCCCACCGTCACGGCCGCGATCCCCAGCCCGGGCTGGCCCTCCTTCGGCTGATGATGGGCCGGGCGAAGGCAGCGTGGGCGTCGGTCGCCTCCGCGCTCCTGGCGGCCACGGATGGGCTGGAACGGGCTCCCATCCTGGCTGCCGGAGTGGAGATCGGGGTGGCCGCCGGAGAGATGGAGGAAGCTCAGGAGCTCGGTGAGGAGCTGTCCGACATCGCCGCGGCCTATGCCAGCTCCGGTCTCCGGGCGATGGCGGTCACCGCGGAAGGGTCGGTGACCCTGGCCGCCGGTCGACCCGAAGAGGCTCTCACCCTCCTGCGGGAAGCCCACCGCCGATGGCGCGAGCTGGAAGCGCCCTATGAGGCGGCCCGGGCCTGTGTGGGTCTTGTCGGGGCGTACCGGGCGCTGGGAGACGAGGAGGCCGCCGAGCGGGAGCGGACATCGGCCGTCGACACCTTCACGCAGCTGGGTGCTCTCCCCGACGCCGCCGCTCTCCTCGATCGGTCCGGTTCCGCTGCCAGAGCCGGGGGGCTCACCGACCGGGAAATCGAGGTGCTAACGCTGGTGGCGGCCGGGCGAACAAACCGGGAGATCGGAGCGTCGCTGTTCATAAGCCAGAAGACCGTCGCTCGCCACCTCTCCAACATCTTCTCCAAACTGGGGGTGGCAACGAGGACCGAAGCTGCCCGGTTCGCCTTCGACAATCACCTGGTCTGATCGAGCGGCCCACGGCCGGGCATGGGAAATCCTACCCATGGCGACGCCGAGCGATTTGCGCACATCGTCCGATGCGGACCCGGACACGGTTCCATAGCTTGCGGGGTGTCTCAGCCCGAGCGAAGGAGAGATCCCCATGACGACACAGACGATGGATGAGGCGAAGGTGGAGGCATTCGCGGGGAAGATCATCGGAGTCCTCAACGACGCAGCGCTCGCCCTCCAGGTCAGCATCGGACACCAGATGGGCCTGTTCGACACGATGGCGGACCTGCCTCCCTCCACCAGCGAGGAGATAGCAGCCGCCGCCGGGCTACACGAGCGCTACGTCCGGGAGTGGCTGGGAGCAGTCACCACCGGCGGGGTGGTCGAGTACGACCCGGAGACCGGGACCTATGTCATCCCGGACGAGCATGCCGCCGTCATCACCCGGGCGGCCGGACCCGACAATCTAGCCCGCACGCTCCAGTTCATACCCCTCCTGGCTCAGGTCGAGGAACCGGTGATGGAGGCATTCCGTGACGGCGGTGGCGTGCCCTACTCGGAGTACGCCACCTTTCACGGCGTGATGGCCGAGGAGAGCGGTGCCACCTTCGATGCTTCTCTCATCGACACGACGCTGCCGTTGATCGAGGGCCTGCCGGAGCAGCTCGTGGCGGGCATCGATGTGGCCGACATCGGATGCGGCAGCGGACGGGCCGTCAACCTCATGGCCCGCACCTATCCCAACAGCAGGTTCGTCGGCTACGACTTCTCCGAGGAGGCGATCAGGATCGCCAACGTGGAGAAGGAGGCATGGAACCTGCCCAACGCTCGCTTCGAGCTCGTGGACGTGGCCTCCCTGGACGTGGTGGAGGGCTTCGACCTGGTGACCGCCTTCGATGCCATCCACGACCAGGCTCATCCCGCCGAGGTCCTCGCCCGCGCCTACCGGGCGCTGCGACCGGGAGGCGCCTTCCTGATGGTCGACATCGACGCGTCCAGCCACTTGCACGAGAACCTCGAGCTTCCGTGGGCGACGTTCCTGTACACGGTGTCGACGATGCACTGCATGACGGTGTCGCTCGCCCTCGGCGGTGACGGGTTGGGGACGGTGTGGGGGCGTCAACGGGCCCTGGGGATGCTCGACGACGCCGGCTTCTCCAGCGTCGAGGTCCGTCGGATCGAGTCGGACCTCATGAACAGCTACTACCTCGCCTCCAAGACCTGACCCGGAAGGGCGACCGACCCGTTTTCGCGCATCGAATGCGCGCGATAGCGCGCATTCGATGCGCGAAAACGG
>CAZTXD010000221.1:0-4092 GCA_964617995.1 uncultured Acidimicrobiaceae bacterium | reverse complement strand
ATCGAAGATTGAAGATGTCACCCCGTCGCACGAAGGCTCTCCATCAGTTCGGCGACGGCAACCATCTCGGCACGGTCTTCTTCGTCCGCCTCCAACGCAGCGACCTCTGCGGCGAGAGACTCTGCATCGCGCAACCGGGATGCAGCTTCAACGAGCGCCTTGCGTATGGCTTCCGACCGTGACATTCCCGTGGCTTCCAACTGACGCAGCGCGCGAATCGCCTCGTCGTCAAGTCGAACCGAGACTGCTTGACGCATGCCCCTAGCGTATCACAGCATGCAATACGTGAAAGGGCGCCCCATTTCGAGTGGCGCTTAACGCACGAGGTTGATCCGGGCTAACCGTTCTTACCAAAGACACCTCCTGCTTCCAGGCGCGCTCAAACCGGTCGGTAAACGCTCCAGCCGAGACTCTCAGCCGCCTCGGACATGCGGCGGTCATAGCTGACGAGGCCACTCAGGGTGTCACCGAAAAGGGCCGCTGTTGCCAAATGAATCGCATCCAGGGAGCGGAGGCTCACGGGTTCAAGGAGACCGGCATCGTTAAGAATCTCGTTGCTGACTCGCACGAGCTCGAAACGATCGAGGACTTCACCGGCTCGACGGATAAAACGGTCGCCTAGCGCCATGACCGCCCGCGTGACCTCGGTCTTAGCCAGTGCGCTGCTGACCAGAGTCTGCCGCGTCCTGAGAAATCCCAGCAATGGCGCCGTTTCGGGCTCCTTGGCGATGAGTTTGACGATGGCCGACGAATCGACATACCAAACGGCTTCAGCGTTCATTTTCGCGTAGGCGCTCGAGGACGGTCGAAGGCAACTCTTCGTCAGGGTCCAACGTCAGAGGCGGCGGGAGGTCACTCCACCCCCCTGAGCCCCCGGCAATGTCACCTGAAGCGCGAAGCCTCTCGATCGGAGGCGCCACAGGGATGGGCGTGAGAAGAGCAATCGGACGCCCACGGTCAGTGACCTCGATCGTCTCACCTGCCTCCACTCGGCGCAGGTATTCACTCGCCTTCTGGCGAAGCTCCCTGATGCCAATCCGAGTCATGTGCTACAAGTAGCATACTTCCTCGTAAAACTCAACGTCTCACCGCGCATTCTGGTTCCAACTCGGCCCCCGAGATGCGCGTCCACCACACCGGTTCTGTTCCCCGCCCATCTGCTGCTCTCGCCTGGAGTCACGCTCCCACTCTTCACGCGACGGCACCTAGGCATCCGGAGTAGCGCCGAAGGTGCTGCTTTCAGCATTGGCTCACAGCCACTCTTCGACGGCAACGCGATCGAGGGTCTCAACTGCCATCTCGCCAATGACGAACCGATAATGCTGCATCGAATCACCGCCTAGGTCCAGACCAGGGGATCAAGGAAGCGACTCCTATTGAGGGTCTTCAATGCCTTCCGGACGACCTTCTTCACCTTCCGGATCAGTTTCCCGAGGAAACTCGTCAGATGCGGGACACGGTAACGCCGGCTGCTCCCGCAGTTCATGGTGGCACCTGACTCCCTTGCTCTTTCAAATCCGTCCCCTCCTGACTTTCCAGCACCTACTTAGTCAGCCCAGTCATCCACCACGGGGTCGACGGAATCCCAGGCAAGCGTGTTGATTGTCCCCTGAAGGCGCCAGTTCTTGTAGGCGTATCCCCGATCCGCGTCCATGGTCCAGTCTTCCAGCTGGGAGGTGTCCCCGTCGACCAGGGAACGCATCAGGCGAACGGCCATCGGCACCGACGAATCGACGGGTTGGCCGATGGCGTCGAACCCGATCTGGCGGGACTCCCCGGGTGTGTCGGCAGCGGCGAAAGCGCCGCGGAGCGCATCGTTCCTGGGTAGACCGGCGATGAGGTCCAGAGCCGTCGACAGCGGCGAGAACGGCCCGGGATTGGTGGGCGGGCTCTCCGTGGGAGTGTCTGGATAGGAGTGGAACCCTTCGTTGCTCTGCGCCGCCCGATGCGGATAAATCCGCTTCCTGGCCTCGGCCGGCGGGCGTTCTCCCACCGTCAGGAAGCTCTGGGCGAGCGGGCTGGCGTCGAGCCAGGCGCGCTCGGGATGCACATAAGCGGCCAGGACGAGACACTCGCGGAGGTAGGTGAGCAACTCGTGCAGAGCCTTGTGCGCCAACCAGAACGCCCCGTGAAGGGCGAGCTTGATCGGGGCGGAGAGGGTACAGGCGAAGACCTGCCACAGGTCATGGATGAGATCCCCCAGCCACGCCAGGAGTTCGCCCAGATAGGTAACGGTGTCCCACAGGTAGTCCAGCCACTCCTCGAGATGATCCAGCGAGAAGTCACAGTCACTGCTCCAGAAGTTGAAGCAGACGTCGGGAGCCGAGCTCGACGGTGCCGGGGGATTCGAAGCGGTGTCGAGGAATTCGCTGATGGCGTCGTTGACAGCGTCCAGGACTTCTGCGCCGGGGAAAGATGGCGGCGGAATGTAGCTCGAGGTCATCGACTTGAGCGCTGCCAGCATGAACCAGAACGCAGTGTTCAGGTTGTCAACGGTCAGATACTCCGAGTCGATACGAGCCGGGTGCGGTGCGTCGTCGTAGGTCGCCCGCATCGCCCCGTGAATCATCTCGAAGATGGGACGCATGTCGGCCGGGACTTCGTTCGGGTTGTCGACCAGAGCTCGGAGGGTGCCGAGATCCTCCAGGTCCTCACCGTGGGGAAGGCGCAGGTGGAGCCGTGCCGCTGTCAACTCGACGTCGCGGAGTTCGTCGTAGAAGTGCACGTCCATCATGTTCTCGGCGAAGTGGTGGCGGGCGAGATGCGCCCGGGGGGCGCCGCCGACGACCGTGTTGACGTACTGGTGGCCGACGAAGTCCCCCGTGTAGTGGCTGATGTAGCCGAGCGCATAGGCGCGTTTGCGGTCAGTGTCGGCCAGCCGCCACATCTCTTGGATGAACCGCCCGGTTCGGCGGTTGTGGAGATAGTCGAACCAGTACCACTCCTCCTCGGTTTCACCTTCCTGCAGAGGGGGAGTCATGGCATCGAACACGTTGATGGCGCGTGAGAAGGCGGTCAGTATCAGGCTCTGGCCGATGGCTCCGAGCCGGTCGGTCAGGGCATCCAGATTCTCCGAGAAGGTAGACACGAGATCGCAGGTGGCGTCGTCGAGGACGGCTTCGACGCCTTCTTCGATGTCGTTGAGGACGTCGATCACCGGCTCGATCCAGTCCTCGTACAGCCCCACGACCGGTGCCACCACTTCGTCGTAGAAGTCGGTTATGGCTCCGACGAAGTCGACCGACCATTGGCCGAAGTCCGGGGCGAAGAATGTGATGTCGGGGCCGATGGCGCCGAGACGGGCGACATCGGGGTGGAGATTCAAGACTGCGTACAGCTCGCTGTCGGCGCCGGGGGAAAGGGACCCGGCGGCCTCGTCCATCAGCAGCATGTGGCTGGGTATGCCCGGCATGACGGTCAGCCTCTACCCGGCGACTCGGCGCGGTCGACACGACGATCAGGGGTTGTCACTCAGGTCGCTCCAGTAGGGAATGGTGAGGATCTTTCTGTGGTGGGCCGGCTGGCCCCACGGGTCGAACGGCGGGGCCGGCTTCGGGTCGAGGCTCGGGTCGTAGCACACCGCGGTCAGGTGGCCGATCCAGATGAACCGCTCGGCGGCTGTTATCGACACGAAGGGACTTCCACCGACCGGCGTCAGTTCCTGCCAGGACCAGGGAACGCCGCCGGTGACGCTGCTGTGTGGGTACACCGGGGGAAGCTGGGCGCTGCCGCCCCGCCATATCTCGTTGGGTCCACTCTGCAGGAACAGCTCCACGATGGGTGCGAACGAGGCCGCGTTGCCGTTGTTCTCCACTTCGACGACCAGCGCTTCGTCGCCTCGCACCAGCTTCAACGACTCCGCGGCCATGTCCCGGATCCACAAGCTGAGGAAGGGAACATGCTGCCTGTCGGGACGCTTGTCCCGATCTTCGGCGCCCCGCCCTCGTTTCGCCCTGTCGTGCTGTTCACAGTCACATTTCGATCGGTGGCGGCGCTTCGCCCGCTCGATGTCACGGAACCTGGACCGGAATCCCGGCCGATCGGCCTTTGCAGCCTTCTCCTGGCCACCTTTGAAGGCGCTCATCCCACGGC
>CAZTXD010000220.1:2269-4119 GCA_964617995.1 uncultured Acidimicrobiaceae bacterium | reverse complement strand
GGCGGAGCGCCTCACGGTGGAGCCGATCCCGACGGAGTCGACGGTGATCTGAGCCGGACTCCGCCTCAGTCGGATACGTGCCGGACTCGCCAGGCGGAGTAGGCGGCGGCCGCGGCGGCGAGCGCCACCATGGGAGCGAGAGCGGCCGTGCCGACCGTGACCGACACGCCGATGGTGACTATGGCCAGCATGATGGCGGCGACCAGGGTGGCTCTGACGAGGAGGCGGTAGATACCTTCCATGTGCTGCAGACTCCAGACTCGACTGCCTCTCTTATCGGCAGCCATCCGCCGGCGCCTTTAGCCTTTCCGGCCGAGCGCCCCGGTGTTACTAGCCTCCGACCAATGACGTCACCTATCAACGTCGCCGTCACCGGTGCCGCCGGACAGATCGGCTACAGCCTCCTCTTTCGGATCGCCGCCGGGGAGATGCTGGGCCCCGAGCAGCCCGTGGTCCTCAAGATGCTCGAGATCCCCCCGGCGATGAGCGCGCTCGAGGGGGTGGCGATGGAGGTGGACGACTGCGCCTTTCCCCTCTTGGAGGGGATGGTGATGAGCAGCGATCCGGAGGTGGCTTTCGCCGACGCCGAGATCGCCCTGCTGGTGGGGGCGATGCCCCGCAAGGCGGGGATGGAGCGGGGGGACCTGCTGGAGGCGAACGGCGGCATCTTCCGCCCGCAAGGAGCGGCGCTGGCTTCGGTCGCCTCGCCCGACGTGAAGGTCCTGGTGGTGGGCAACCCCGCCAACACCAACGCTCTCATCGCGCTCCGAAACGCCCCGGGGTTGAGTCCCCGCCAGTTCACCGCCATGACCCGTCTCGACCACAACCGGGCCCTGAGCCAACTCTCGAGGAAGACGGGTGTGCCGGTGGGTGAGATTCGCCGCATGACCATTTGGGGAAACCACTCCTCCACCCAGTACCCGGACCTGTTCCACTGTTTGATCGGGGAGCGGTCGGCCTACGACGTCGTCGGCGACCACAACTGGGTGGAGCACGAGTTCATACCCACGGTGGCGAAACGGGGCGCCGCCGTCATCGAAGCGCGGGGAGCGTCTTCGGCGGCATCGGCCGCCAACGCCGCCATCGGCCACATCCGCGACTGGGTGGGCGGCACCCCGGAAGGGGACTGGGTGTCGATGGCGGTTCCCTCCGACGGCTCCTACGGCGTCGCCGAGGGGCTGGTCTCGTCGTTCCCCTGCACCTGCCGCGATGGGGAGTGGGAGATCGTCGCGGGCCTCGAGATCGACGACTGGTCTCGCCGGCGGATCGATGTTTCGGTGGCGGAGTTGGCGGAGGAGCGTGACGCGGTGGAGGCCCTGAATCTGATCTAGCGGCGGGAAAGCTTGCAGTTGAGCCGGATTCAGGCCAGAATCACAGATGTGTAGTTCGTCTCCCAAAGGAGGAGAGCCTATGAACAAGTCCGAACTCGTGGACGCGGTAGCCGCGGCCACCAGCGGGACGAAGGCTGACGCTCAGGCCCACGTCGACGCCGTCCTCGACTCGATCACCCGCGCGTTGCAGCGTGGTGACAAAGTGGCGTTGACCGGCTTCGGGACCTTCGAGGTCCGCAACCGTGCTGCTCGTACCGCTCGCAACCCCCAGACGGGCGCGACGATCTACGTGCAGGCCTCCAAGGCACCCGCCTTCAAGGCGGGAAAGGCCCTGAAGGAAGCCGTCAACTGACATCCAACGCACAGACGCGGGAAAGGGCCCCGGCTGTTGCCGGGGCCCTTTTCTCGTGGGGGTGCCCAACGGGCATTGGGCGGTATCGGGTTGGGAGGACCCTGTTCAGCCGGATCATCGGCGCCAAACGCGGCGAGCTATCTAGGTCGGAAGACCCGAACCGCGAC
>CAZTXD010000220.1:0-2169 GCA_964617995.1 uncultured Acidimicrobiaceae bacterium | reverse complement strand
ACGGGCTGTTGGTCAGTAGGTGACGTCGATGTCCTTGACGGCCGAGCCCCACTCACCGATCGCCTTCTGGTGCATCATCAGCTTGGCGAGGTTGCCGGCCACTTTGATCTTGCCGGTCATGAACGCCGTCTGGGTGTTGAGAGAGCCCTGAGAGATGGCCGAAGCGGTCTCGTAGTTCTGGCCGATGGTTACATCGGGGTCCTCGAGCTCGCCGATCGCGAGGCGAGCCTCTCCTCCCGAGGTGACCATGTAGTAGGCGACGTCGCCCTGGGGGGCTTCGGAGGTGCTGAACTGGATCGACAGGTTGGCCGAGCCCATGGCCGACTTGAATCCAGGATGGGTGTTGAGAGCGTCGGTGACGGCTTGCGCCCACTCGTCGCTGAGGAACTGGACAGCCATGGTCTCCCTTTCTGAAGTGATCAAGCCAGCGTAGCACCCACAGCTCAAGTTTGAGCAGGCACTCAAACTCGTGAAACTCCCCGCCCGCACGCCTTCGGCGTGATACGTTTCCGGACCAGAGGGCTGGCTCTCAGTCCGTGACGGTCTTGAAGGAGGCTTGGAAGTGAATGCGCTCGCACCGACGGTGCGCACCCTGTTCCGGGGTGCTCTGCTCATATTCGTGGTGACGATCGTCATCGGCATTCTCAACGGCTTGGACATCTGGGAGCCGTCCCACAACGTGCTGCTCACCCACGTCCACGCCGGGACGCTGGGCTGGATCACTCTGGCCGTGGTAGCCACCGCCATGCTGCTGTTCGGGGAGGGCGCAGACGACGCCGTGGCGCGGCGGGCGGCCACGATCGGCAATGTCACCCTCGCCGTCACGGTCATCTACGTGATCGCCTTTGCAACCGGGACGGGGATCTTCCGTCCCATCGCGGGGACGTTGATGCTGGCCGCCATCGTGTGGGTGCTCATCTGGGTGTCGGGCCGTTACGGCAAGGTACCGTCGACCACGCCGAGGCTCGCTCTCATGCTGGCGATCGTCTCCCTCACGATCGGCGCCGTGCTCGGCGTCCTCCTGGGTCTGTTCATCGCCCAAGGTTCCATCCCGGGGCTCAGCACGGAAGCGGCTGCCTCCCTTGCCGGCGCCCATCCTCCGGCGATGCTCATCGGCTACCTGATCCTGGCGGGGGTGGCGATCACCGACTGGCTCCTCGATGGGCCCGCCAGCCGCCTGGGCCCGATCGTGGCGTGGAGCTTGTTCGTGGCGGGGCTGGTGGTGAACGTCGCATTCATCGCCGATGTCGAGGCATTGATCCAGCTGGCGACGCTGCTCGAGGTGGTGGCGATCATCCTGTTCCTCGTGCGTATGTGGTCCCGGATCCGGCCATCGGCGTGGAGCGCCCCCGGTAGCGACAACTTCGCCCGGATCTCGGTGGTGTTCCTGGCGGTAGGTATCGCCCTGCTGGTGTACGTGGTGCAGCTCTTCGTGTCGGGTGAGCTGAACCCGGAGACGGGAGAAGGCCCGGTCGGCGTGCTCCTCGCCTTCGATCACGCCATGTTCATCGGTGTGATGACCAACGCTCTGTTCGCGGCAGTGGCCCGGACGGGCAGGGGTGGCTACAACCGGGCACTGATGTGGGCCGTGAATGGCGGGCTGACGCTCTTCCTGCTCGGACTCGTCGTCGACGTGGCCATCCTCAAGCAGATCGGAGCTCCGGTGATGGGTCTGGCACTCCTCTGGGGCATCTACATCTACTACCGACAGCTCGAGACGGGGCAGCCTGCCACTGCGTAGACGTCTGGTGACCCTCCTGTTCGCCGGCCTGGCGCTGGCGGCATGCGGGTCCGGTTCGTCGGGCGGTGACGGTCTCGATCAGGGTCGGGCCGTCTACGGGAGCGTGTGCTCGACCTGCCACGGCGCCGACGGAGTAGGAGGTGACCTGGCTCCCTCTCTGGCCGAGGTGACGGCGACGTTCCCCGACTGCACTGAGCACATCCGCTGGATCACCCTCGGCACCGACGGGTGGAAGACGGAGGTGGGCCCGACGTACGGCGCCGACGCCCGCGAGGTGACCCGGGTGATGCCCGGCTTCGGTGGATCGCTCAGCCCCGAGGAAATCGCCCAGGTGGCGGCCTTCGAGCGCGTTCGCTATGGAGGGGACGAGCCAGAGGTGGCACTGGCCGAGTGCACCTGACGAATCGGCTCGCGGGTCAGTCGACGCC
>CAZTXD010000219.1:0-4122 GCA_964617995.1 uncultured Acidimicrobiaceae bacterium | reverse complement strand
GTTACTCCGACATTTCGTCGCTTCCCGTGTTGTTGTGGGGGGGCCCGGTTGGTCGGGGGGGCCCCCCCACGACACCGGCACCCACCTGCGAGCCCGCGAGGAGATCGGCTAGATGTTCAAGTTTCTAGCTCGCCGTCTGGTACAGATGGCGATCTTGTTCGTGGTTTTCCTCACCATCGTTTTCCTGCTGGTGCACGCCATGCCGGGAGACATCTCCGATACCCTCGTCGGCAACCCCGAGATTCCCCTGGAAACGAGGCTCGAGCTGCGCGAGCGGCTGGGTCTCGATCAGCCTCTGCACCTCCAGTACGTCACCTACATCACCAACTTCTTCCGCGGTGAGATGGGCGTCAGCTTCAGCCGCTTCCCCCAGGATGTCTCCACCGTTCTGTGGCAGGCGCTGCCCCGCACCCTCGTGCTGTTCCTCACCGCCACCCTGTTCGCCTTCTGGCTCGGCTTCAAGAGCGGCAAGCTCATCGCCTGGGGTCGGGGCGGCAAGAGCGAACAGGGCCTGATCGTCACGGGGGTCTTCCTCCAGACCGTCTTCTACCCCTGGTTCGCCATCGTCATGCTGTGGCTGTTCGGCTTCTATCTCGGCTGGTTCCCCATCGGCCGCTTCATCGATGCCCGACTGTGGCAAGGGTCGGGGTTCAACGCCAACGACGTCTTCGAGCAGATGATCGTGTCGGTGTTCGTCATGACGGTCGTCTACTCCTTCGCTCGCTACCTGATCAAGAGATACTCCAACAACCTCGTCACCCAGAGCAGGCTGCTGCAAGCGGCGGCGGCGGTGTCCGTCGGTTCCCTGACCCTGTTCTGGTGGCAGCACGATGCCAGCACCTATGTGGCGGACATAGCCCACCACACCATTCTCCCCGTCATCACACTCGGACTGATCGCCTTCGGTGCCACCATGCTCCTCACCCGCAGCGCCATGCTGGAAACGCTGGGAGAGGACTACATCCTCACAGCACGGGCCAAAGGTTTGCCCGACCGAGTGATCCGTGATCGTCACGCTGCCCGCAACGCCATGCTCCCGGTCACGACCTCATTGGTGCTCGCCCTGGCGTTCGTCATCGGTGGCGGCATCGTCACCGAGACGATCTTCTCATGGCCGGGAATGGGCCTCTTGTTGCTTCAAGCGATAGTCGTCTCGGACATACCCCTGGCGATAGGGGCGCTGTCGATCACCGGGGTGCTGGCTTTGTTCGGGCATCTGATCGCCGACATCCTCTACTCGGTCCTCGACCCCCGGATTCGGATAGCCTGAGGCAGTATCGATGAGCATCCACGATCAGGTGAGGGAGGACACGGAATCCGGCGAGGCGACCGACGTCAGCGCGGTCACCGAGATCGTCGGCGGCGGCGACATCATGTCGACGCCGATGTGGCGGGTGCGACTGCGGCTGTTCCGGCGTTCCTTCAAACAGAATTGGGCTCTCTTTCGCGAGAACATGTGGGGGATGGTCGGCCTGGTGATGATCGGCATCTTCGCCGTGATGGCCATCAGCCATCCCATTCTCATGTCCACCGTGTGGAGTCCAGCCGTCTACGACCCGATCACGGGCTACGACGCAGTGATCACCGAGTACACCATCGTGGAGGGCGAGGTCACCGACCCGACCTCGGAGATGGACATCGGCACCGCCCGGCTTCAGCTCAACCCGACCATCGACGTCGGGGACGTGGTGAGGGTCCCAACCCAGCCGGCGGCTCCCACCGCGACCGGCGAGAACCCCCACTACCTGGGAACCGATCCTCAGGGACGTGACATACTCTCCCAGCTCCTCTACAGCACCCGGGCAGCCTTCTTCCTCGGCGCGGTAGCCGCCATAACCACGGTGCTGATCGCCACCACCGTGGGGTCCATCGCCGCTTACTACGGCGGCTGGATCGATGGGGGTCTCATGCGCTTTGCCGACCTGATCCTGCTGATGCCACTGCTGCCGTTGCTGATCGTGGCGAGTGCCGCCTTCGAGATAACAATGGTGATGTTGGGGGTGATGATCGGGGTCCTCAACGGCTTCGGGGGGGTGGCCATCGTCCTCAAGTCGCAGGCGCTGTCGATAAAGGTGAAGTCCTACATCGACGCAGCCCGCGTCGCTGGGGGTGGCGATACACACGTCATCTTCAAGCACATAGTCCCCAACGTGCTGCCTCTGAGCTTCCTCTACATGATGTTCGGAGTGACCGAGGCCATCGCCATCGAGGCGACCCTGTCGTTCTTCGGGCTCCTCAACGTCCCGATGACCTGGGGGATCATGATCAACACCGCCCGTGACCAGGGGTATCTGCTCAGCGGCACCGACTACTGGTGGCTGCTGTTCCCGGCGGGGCTGGCGGTGACGTTCCTGGCCTTCGCCTTCTTCATCGTGGGGCGGGGCATGGACGAGGTAATCAATCCGCGGCTCCGCGCCAGGTGAGCCGGGAAAGGAATCGATGACGACCTCTCTGGAGAACCTGGAAACACGCCAGATCGATCCCACCAAGCCGCTTCTGGAGGTGGACGAGCTGGTGATGAGGTACAAGATCAGGGCCGGCGAGGTCTCAGCGGTCGAGGACGTGACGTTCACGGTCCACCAGGGGGAGGCCGTGGGCCTGGTGGGGGAGTCGGGCTGCGGCAAGACCTCGGTCGCCCTCTCGCTGCTGCGCCTGCTCCCGTCCAACGCCGAGTACGTCTCCGGTGAGATCCGTCTCAACGGTGAGAACCTTCTCCAGCTCACCAGCGAGCAGATGCGGAGGCGGCGGTGGAAGGAAATCGCGATGGTGTTCCAGGGAGCGATGAACTCGTGGAATCCCGTTTACCGGATAGGCGATCAGATCCGCGAGACGCTCGACACGCACTACCGGGGAGAGATGGACTACGACGAGCAGAACGCCCACATGGAGCGGCTCTTCACCGCCGTGGGGCTTCCGACCGAGATGCTCTACCGGTATCCCCACGAGTTCTCGGGGGGGATGCGGCAGCGGGCCGTCATCGCCATGGCCCTGGCCTGCAGCCCGGAGCTGATCATTGCCGACGAGCCCACCACCGCCCTCGATGTGATCGTCCAGGACCAGATCCTCAAGGAGCTCAAGCGGATCCAGGCCGACATGGGGATGTCGATCATCTATATCTCTCACGACATCGCCGTCATCGCCGAGGTCACCGACTCGCTGGGCGTCATGTATGCCGGCAAGCTGGTCGAGTACGGGCCCACCAAGGAGGTCTTCGCCCGGCCTCGCCACCCTTACACCTACTTGCTGCTGCGCTCCACCCCATCGATCACCGGACCGAGGCGAGTGCTCGCACCCTTGGAGGGCGAGCCGCCCGATCTCCTCCAACCGCCCGCCGGCTGTCGGTTCCATCCCCGCTGCCCGTTCGCCACTGAACGGTGCTTCACCGAGGAGCCTCCGCTGGCAGACATCGGCGGCGGTCATCGGGTGGCATGTTGGAACTACGAGTCGGTTCCCGAGCTGGAGGAGTCGCTGCAGCGATGACCACGTCACTCTCCCGCACAGCCACTGAGCCGCTGGTGCAGGTCCGTGAACTGGAGAAGCGCTTCCCGATCTCCCGTGGCATGTTCCGGGCGGCCAGGGAGTTCGTCCATGCCGTCGACGGGATCAGCTTCGACATCGCCCCCGGGGAGAGCCTCGGCCTGGTCGGTGAGTCGGGTTGCGGCAAGTCGACCACCGGGCGGATGCTCGTCAAGCTGATGGAGGCCACCGGAGGCAGCATCCTCTTCCGGGACGGCGAGTACGAGCGCGACGTCGCTCGGGTGAGCCGGGGAGAGATCAAGGACTTCCGCTCCCGGGTCCAGATGATCTTCCAGGACCCGTACGAATCGATGAACCCGAGGCGGACCATCTTCGACACCATCGCCGAGCCTCTGGCGGTGCAGAGGATCGGAACCATCCCCGAGCGGGAGGAGCGGGTTCTCGACCTGCTGCGTCTGGTGGGACTCTCGCCCCCGGAGAACTTCCTGTTCCGCTACCCCCACGAGCTGTCGGGAGGTCAGCGCCAGCGGGTAGCCATCGCCCGGGCACTGGTCATGAACCCGACCTTCGTGGTCGCGGACGAACCCACGTCGATGCTCGACGTCAGCATTCGCATCTCGATCATGGAGCTGATGACCAACCTGG
>CAZTXD010000218.1:0-4130 GCA_964617995.1 uncultured Acidimicrobiaceae bacterium | reverse complement strand
AATCCGTTCGCACACAACCAAGGAAGGGTCACGACTCCAGTGCCTTGACCTTGTCGAGTCGGCGGCGGTGACGGTCCTCTCCGCTGAACTTGGCCGCCAGGAACACCTCTACCACCGACTCGGCCAGCTTCTCGCCTATGACCCGTGAGCCCAGGCACAAGACGTTGACGTCGTCGTGCTCCACCATCTGACGGGCGGTGTAGGTCTCGTGGGCGACGGCGGCACGTATGCCCCCCAGCTTGTTGGCCGCCACACAGGCTCCTGCCCCGGAGCCGCACACGACCACGGCCCGGTTGGCCCTCCCGTCCAGCACGGCCCGGCTGGCGGCGGCGGTGAAGTCGGGATAGTCGACGGGGTCGGTGGAGTGGGTACCGAGGTCGTAGACGGCATGGCCTGCGTCGGTCAGCCACCGCGACAGGTGCTCTTTCAGCTCGTAGCCGGCATGATCCGAGGCCAGGGCGATACGCATGGACGATCAGGCTAGTGGCCGCCCCGGTCGGGAATGTTCGGCGGCGGTCGCCGTACACTTCCCCCGATGGGTCAGATCATCGTCGAGGGGGGACCGGCGCTCCACGGCACCGTCGGGGTGCTGGGAGCCAAGAACGCCGTCCTGAAGGAGATGGCGGCCACGCTCCTGGCACCGGGCAGGCACCGCCTCGGCAACGTTCCCGACATCCTCGACGTGACACTCATGACACGGGTGCTGGAGCACGTCGGTTGTCATGTTGAGAGGTCCGGCCATGACCTGCTGATCGTGGTGCCCGACGACCTCCGACCCGAGGCCCCCCTGGATCTCGTTCGTCAGATGCGCGCCTCCATCATCGTGCTTGGGCCCCTGCTCGCCCGCTGCGGCTCTGCCCGGGTGGCCCTGCCGGGAGGCGACGACCTGGGAGCGCGTCCCATCGATTTCCATCTCGACGGCCTGGAGCGGATGGGTGCCAGCTTCGACCTGGTCCACGGGGAGCTGATCGGCGAGCTGAGCGGACGTCCCGTGGGCACCGAGATCGAGCTCCCCTTCCCCTCGGTCGGAGCCACCGAGAACATCCTCTTCGCCGCCGTTCTGGCGGAGGGGGAGACGACACTCGTGAACGCCGCCCGCGAGCCCGAGATACAGGACCTGGTCGCCCAGCTGCAGGTGATGGGCGCCGACATCAGCGGCGACGGCGGAGCCATCCTCCACATCCGGGGGAACGGGAAGCTGAGTCCCGCCGAGCATCACGTCGTCCCCGATCGCCTCGAAGCGGGGACCTACGCCGCCGCCGCCGCCATCACCGGAGGCGACGTGACCGTGACCGGGTGTGTTCCCGACCACCTCCGCATGGAGCTGCGCAAGCTGGAGGACTGCGGGGCGGGCGTCGACCGTGGCGACGGATGGGTGCGTATCCAGGGACCCGAACGCCCCCGGGCGGTGGATTTCGCCACCCTGCCCTTCCCCGGCTTCCACACCGATATGCATCCCCAGATGGTCGCCCTTCTCAGCGTGGCGGAGGGGACATCGGTGGTGACCGAGAACATCTACGACGCTCGCTTCCGCTACGTCGGTGAGCTCACCCGGATGGGCGCCGACATCACCACCGAGTGGCAGCACGCCATCATCCGGGGTGTTGACCAGCTCTCGGGTTGCCCGGTGCTGGCTCACGACATCCGGGCAGGCGCCGCCGTGGTCCTCGCCGGCCTCCGTGCCGACGGGACGACCACGGTCGACGAGGTCCATCACATCGACCGCGGCTACGAGGATCTGGTGGGGCGCCTGACGGGCCTGGGAGCCAAGGTCCGCCGGATCTGAGATGCGTTCCGGGGTCGCTTCGCTCCTGGTGGCCGCGCTCCTGATTCCTCCGGCGGCGGTCTCGGCTCAGGAGAGCGAGGACAGCCCGGAGGTGGTGAGGGCACGGGTCGTGGAGATCACACCCGCCGACGATGACGCCGCCGTCGTGCTCGACGGCCGGCGCTACGGAGGGACGGTACGCATCAGCGGCCACCCCACGGGAATGGCGGTGGTCGAGGCGGTGGAGCTGGACGGATACCTGGCCGGCATCCAGGAGGTCCCCTTCTCGTGGGAGGAGGCAGCCTTGGAGGCGCAGGTCATAGCCGCCCGGACCTACCTGAGCTGGACGCTGGCCCGAGGGCGTACCGATTCGGGGCGACGCTACGACTATGACATCTGCGCCACCGATGCATGCCAGGTCTACGCCGGCCTCGAGCCGGGGTCGGCCGAAGGAGGGGACCGCTGGCTGGAGGCGATCGAGGCCACCGGATCGCAGATCCTCATCTACGACGGTTCTGCCGCCCAGACCTACTACTCATCGACCAGCGGCGGGAGGACCCGGACCGTCTCTGATGTCTGGCCCGACGTCGACCTCCCCTACCTGGTGGCGGTGGAGTCCCCGGGGGAGGAGTCGCCCTTCGTCGAGTGGTCGTGGCGCCTCCCCCACCGCCAGATGGAGCAGGTGATGAGGGTGGCCGGGCTCGTCGACGGGGCGATGGAGGACGTCCGCACCGTCACCACCGGCGACGGCGACGGGCCGTGGACGATCACCGTGGACTCCGGGGAGACGGAACAAACCCGGACGACCTGGGAGATGCGAGGCATCCTCAACCGGGCCGGCCCCGCCGTCATGGCGGGGCTGCTCCCCGCCCTGCGGCCCGACGGGCCGCGCTATCCCCAGACGATCCTCTCTCCCACCTTCGTGATCGAGCGGATCGACCTGCCCCTGCGGGCGCCGGTGGGAAGCCTGACGATCTATCAGGTCGATGGCAGGGGTTGGGGTCATCTGGTGGGCATGAGTCAGTACGGGGCGCAGGCCATGGCCACCGCCGGTGCGTCCGCACCCGAGATACTCGCCCACTACTACCGGGGCCTCGACCTCGTCGAGGCACCCGAGCTCGTACCCGACGTCGTCGAGGTGGCGCTGGCCACCGGAATCGGAGCAGTCGAGGTGGAGGTGACGGGGCCGGTGACGGTCAAGGTCGACGGCGACGAGATCGCTTCGTCGGAGCTGGGGACGTGGGGCATGTCGGCGGATCAGGGCTCGGTGGAGGTCAGCTCGCCCGTCGGGCTCGGTCTTCCTCCCCGCTTGAGGCCGGGTGTGATCGGTCTCGAGCAGGGTCGCCTCGTCCTCAGACCGGAGCTCTCGACGGCGGCCGAGGTGCGCTGGAGCCTCGTGGTGGACGGGGACGAGGTCGCCTCGTTCGGGCCCGAGCGTGTCGATGCCGGCCACTTCTCGGTTCCCTATCCGATCGGGGCTCGCTCGGTGGACCTGACCATCGAGGCTGTCAACGTGCACGGCTCCGATGAGGTCCGGGTGGTTCTCGGGGAATGATCCGCCGGGAGCGGAGCCGGTTAGCCTGAGGGAACACACACCATCGTGAGCGTGTTGAAATGAGCGACATGGCAGAGACCACCACCACCGAGTCCGTACCCGTTCGGATCGGATCGGCCTACGACGCCGACGCCGACGTCGATCGGGAGCTGCTCGAGGCCACCCTCGACTACATCCGCCCGGCCATCCAGATGGACGGCGGCGACATCGTGCTCCAGGGAGTCGAGGACGGCGTGGTCTCTCTCCAGATGGTGGGAGCCTGTGGTGGCTGCCCCTTGTCGATGATGACGCTCAAGGCCGGGATCGAGCGGATCCTCAAGGACAGGGTCCCCGGCGTCTCCGCCGTCGAAGCAAACGCCTGAGCCACACTCACTAGCCTCCCCGGGAATGGACTCGTCCCGGCTCACGGAACTCGCCTTCGAAGGTGATCGGCCGGCGCTGGCGCGTCTCCTGCGCGTCGTGGAGGATCGCCGGGACGGGTGGGAGCCGATCCTGTCTGTGGCCTGGGGAGTCGTCACGAAGGCCCATCTGGTCGGGATCACCGGCTCGCCCGGCTCGGGGAAGTCGACGCTCGTCAACGGGCTCATATCGGTCTGGCGGGCCGTCGATCGTCGAGTGGGTGTGGTGGCCGTCGACCCGTCCAGCCCCTTCAGCGGGGGAGCGCTGCTGGGTGATCGAATCCGTATGCAGGACCACGTGTCCGATCCGGACGTGTTCGTGCGGTCGATGTCGAGTCGGGGGCGGCTGGGCGGTGTGGGGGATGCCACCGCCGGGCTGGCGACGGTCATGGAGGCGGTCGGCTTCGATCCC
>CAZTXD010000217.1:0-4157 GCA_964617995.1 uncultured Acidimicrobiaceae bacterium | reverse complement strand
ACCCCCCCCACCCGCTCACCACCCCACCCCCGTTTTCGCGAACCAAAGGCGCGCCATAGCGCGCATTTGATGCGCGAAAACGGATTGATCACGGGGCGCCGTTGATCAGCGGCGTCGTTCGAGGATGCGGAGGAACGACCGGGTCTCGAGTTCGTCGCGGGTGAGGCCGGTGCGGGATCGGGCCTCCTCCTCGTCGATGGCCCCGCAGTTGATCGCCCGCAGGAAGTAGTTCAACAGACCCTGCCCGGTGGCGGCGTCGTCGAAGACCTCTCCCACCATCGTCGCCTTGGCCGCCTGGTCCACGAAGTTGGACAGGCGTTCCCCGGCCCGATCGAGGCCCTCCATGAAGAACGAGAAGACGGCGGCGTAGCGGCTCGGCAGCTGAGCGGGGTGCAGATCCCATCCCTGGTAGATGGCGTGCATCAGGGAGTGGCGGACGTGCGAGTAGTGAAGCCGCCAGGCAGCGTGCACCGTTACCTGTTCGCCGACGGGCATCACGTTGGTCGCCCCGTCCGAGAGCCACACTCCCGTGCCGGCCAGGCTCACCTGCATCACGTCACGGGCGAAGTCGCAGGCCGGATGGGTCATCGACTGATGGTGAGCCGTGATGTTCAGGGACGCCGTGTAGTCGTAGGTCCCGAAGTGGACCCCACGCACCCTCCTCTGTCCGGCCAGGAGATGACGGCGCGCACCCACCGTGCCGTCCCGTTCGATCACCATCTGCGGTGTCTCCAGCATCAGCTCGATGGGTATCCGGTCGACACCCAGCTTCGTCTCGAGCTCGGACAGGGCCTCGTCGAGGACCATCACCTGGTCGACGTCCTGGATCTTGGGCAGGGTCACGACGAAGTCGGGCGGCAAGGCGCCGTTGCGCTCCACGAGGGTCGTCACGAACAGATCGAGCGTCCGCAGGGCTCTCGGCCCCAGCTCTGCCGTCAACGGCTTGACGCGGATCCCGATGAACGGCGGCAGCGTCCCCTCCGCGGCGCCTTTCGCCACCTCGGCGGCGGCGCTCACGGCGTGGCCGTCCTCGTCCTCGTCGGAGCGGTTGCCGTATCCGTCTTCGAAGTCGAGGCGGAAGTCCTCCACCGGTTCCCGTTCCAGCTTGTCGCGGACACGCTGGTAGACGCGATCGGCCAGCGTGGCGGGTACGAGCCCGACGGCGTCCGCCAGGGTTCCGGCGTCGGGGGCGTGCTCGTCGAGGGTTCCGACGGCGATCCCTCCCAGCTTGGGGGCGGTGTCGGCCCGGAAGAGGTGCGCTCCTCCGTAGACGGTGTGAACCGGCTGGCGGTCGCCTCGCTCCCCCGGGTACGCCTCCGCCACGCGCTCCGAGGTCGCCTCCAGCCGGTCTTGCCAGGCCTGCAATGACCTCTCGTTGATCGTCAAGGAACCTCCTTCGGATGGGTCGATCCTAGGAGAGAGGTACGGTGCGGGTCTCATGGGCACGCTGCTGCTGAAGAACGCCTCCGTGCTGGCGACGATGGACGGCGACGAGATCCCCCAGGGTGGTCTCTTCGCCGTCGACGGCCGGATCGAACAGGTGGGTCCGACCGTCGACCTACCCGGGACGGCCGACGAGGTGGTCGATCTCAGGGACCACGTGGTCCTGCCCGGCCTCGTCAACACCCACCACCACCTGTATCAGAACCTGACCCGGGCCGTGCCCGGAGCCCAGGATGCCGCCCTGTTCGACTGGCTCACCACCCTCTATCCCATCTGGGGGCGGATGACCCCCGAGCATGTCAGGGTGGCGACCACGTTGGGGCTGGCCGAGCTGGCTCTCTCCGGCTGCACCACCGCGTTCGACCATCAGTACCTGTGGCCCGACGGGTCCCGCGTCGACGACCAGGTGGAAGGAGCCGGGCCGGTGGGTATCCGCTTCCACGTGTCGCGTGGCTCGATGAGCTTGGGCGAGTCGCGGGGCGGGCTGCCGCCCGACTCGCTGGTGGAAGACGAGGACACGATCCTGGAGGACTGCCGCCGGGTGGTGGCGGCATATCACGACCCGTCGCCGGGGGCGATGCTCCGGGTGGTGATTGCCCCATGCTCTCCCTTCTCGGTCACCCCGGACCTGATGCGGCTGTCGGCCGGCCTGGCCCGCGAACTGGGGGTCACACTCCACACCCACCTCGCCGAGACGGCCGACGAGGAGGCCTACTGCCGCCGCCACTTCGGCACCCGGCCACTGGAGCTCGTGGCCGACCTGGGATGGGAGGGCCCCGACACCTGGTACGCCCATGCCGTCCACATCGACGAGGATGAGGTCGCTTCCATGGCCGCCGCCGGGACCGCCGTGGCCCACTGTCCCACCTCCAACATGCGGCTGGCGTCGGGTATCGCTCCCGTCGGAGCCTATCTCGACGCCGGGGTGAGAGTGGGGATCGGCGTCGACGGGTCCGCCTCCAACGACGGATCCCATCTCCTGGCGGAAGCCCGACAGGCGTTGCTGCTGGCCCGGTTGGCGGTCGCTCCGGGGATCGGCGAGGGAGCGCAGCTCCCCGCTCGACAGGCGCTGGCCATGGCGACGGCGGGCGGAGCGGCGGTACTCGGCCGCGACGACGTCGGACGGTTGGTGCCCGGCCTGGCGGCCGACGTGGTCGCCTTCGATCTCGGGCGGATCGAGTACGCCGGGGCACTCCACGATCCGCTTGCGGCCCTGGTGCTCTGCGCTCCCGGACGTGTCGACCACTCCTGGGTGGGCGGCCGCCGCGTCGTTGAGGACGGGCACCTGCTCGGAGTCGACGAGCAGAATCTGGTCGCCGAGCACAACCGGCTCGCTCTGGAGCTGGTCGACTAGGCGCAACAGGTTGAGGATCCGAGATCAGTTAGATTCGTCCCGACATGGAGGCGCTTCATCCCACCAGCCTGGCCGAGGCGGTCGACGCCCTCGACGACGGGGTCACGCCCCTCGCCGGAGGGACCGATCTGATGGTCGAGGTGAACTTCGGTCATGCCCGTCCCGAGCGAGTGATGACGTTGCGACGGCTCCCGGAGCTGGTCGCCTGGGAGGGGTCGCGGATCGGGGCGGGGGTCACCTGGCGGAGGATCGAACGGGAAGGACCGCGGGCCCTGGCGCAGGCCGCCCGCACCGTCGGGTCACCGCAGATACGAAACGCCGGAACGTTGGGAGGCAACGTCGCCACCGCCAGCCCGGCCGGGGACGGGCTGCCCTTCCTCGCCGCCGTCGACGCCCGCATCGAGCTCACCTCCCGGGAGGGAACCCGTCAGGTTCCGTGGGACCAGTTCTTCACCGGTGTCAAACGCACCGTCCGCCGACCCGACGAGCTGATCACCGCCGTTTTCCTGCCCGAGGAGCTGCCGGAACGTCACGAGTTCGCCAAGATCGGTGTCAGGAACGCCATGGTCATCGCCACCGTCTGCGCCGTCGTGACACGCCGGGGCGACGGCCGCACCACGGTCGCGCTGGGTTCGGTGGCTCCTACCCCGATGCGGGCCCGGCAGGCCGAGGAGATGATCTCCGCCGAGGCGAATCCCTCGGATGCCGCCCTCGATCACTTCGCCCGCCTGGTGTCGGAGGAGACAGAGCCGATAAGCGACCACCGATCCACCGCCGCCTACCGGCGTCACGCCGCCGGGGTGCTGGTTCGACGGCTGCTGGTGCGCTGTTTGAGCGGGACCCGTAATTGATCGTCTCGTTCAACCTCAACGGCTCGGATGTGACCGCCCGTGTCACCCATCCCGCCAGCCTTCTCGACGTGTTGCGCCACGAGCTGGGATTGCCCGGCTCGAAGGACGCCTGTGAGCAGGGTGAGTGCGGGTCGTGTTCGGTGGTCCTCGACGGCGAGCTGGTGTGCTCCTGCCTGGTGATGGCGGTCGACGCCGAAGGCTCGGCGGTCGCCACCGTGGAGGGAGTGGCCCCCAGCGACGAGCTGCACCCGGTCCAGACGGCCCTGAACGAGGCGGGCGGGGTGCAGTGCGGGTTCTGCACGCCCGGGTTCGTGGTGGCCGCCGCCCACCTCTTCGACACCAACCCCCAGCCGACTACGGCAGAGATCAAGGAGGCCCTGGCCGGCAACATCTGCCGCTGCACCGGCTACGGAGCGATCCTGCGTGCCTTCGAACGTCTCGCCGGCCGGGACGCCCGATGACCCCCATCCGTTTTCGCGCATCAAATTCGCGCTATATCGGGCAAGTGT
>CAZTXD010000216.1:0-4299 GCA_964617995.1 uncultured Acidimicrobiaceae bacterium | reverse complement strand
ACCGGTGAAGTTGTCCGAGAACGTGGCGTTCGCCGGGAACCACGACAAGACCGCGATGGCGTCGCCACTGTTGAACGCATCGAAGTATCCGTTCGCCGTCGTCAGTGCCTCCTCAACCGAAACGGTTGACGAGGCCGAGCCTTCGGTTGTGTCGGATCCTGACTCCGCTCCTGCCCCCGGGTTGCAGGCGGCCGCGATCAGTGCGATCACGGCCACTGTTCTGATGAGATGTTGTCTCATGGTGCCGTCCTTTCCCTAGATGAGATGGCGGTCGCACCATGCGGCGAGCGACATAACCCGGTCAGTCAAAGCACATAGCGGTCCCCACCTCGTCCATTAAGTTCTCGGTAAGTTGGTGTCGCTTGGGTTCCCGGGGGAAACAGTCGTGACACAAGTCAGACCCAAAATGGTGAACGCCACGTTTGGCATCCTCGGCCCGACCGTGGCGACAGTCGACGGCCGGACAGTCGATCTCGGCCCACCAAAACAACGAGCTCTCCTCGTCCTGTTCCTGATTCACCCGAACCGGGTCATCACCAGCGAGCGAATCCTCGAAGAGCTGTGGGGAGACGCAGCCACAGGAAAGGACAACGCGCTCTGGGTCTACATATCACGGCTGCGTTCGTTGTTCGAGCCGGACAGGACAACCAGAGGCGAGAGCTCCATTCTTCTGACGAAGGACCACGGCTACATCCTGAATGTCGACCCGGCCAGCATCGACGCCTTCCGCTTCGAACAGGACGCAGCCCGGGGGAATGAACTGGCAATTACTGACCCTGCCGCGGCTGCCGAGCTGCTGCGCGACGCCTTGCGACTGTGGCGAGGTGACGCTCTCCAGGACGTCGCATACGAAGAGTTCGCCCAGAGGGAGATCGCTCGCCTCGAAGAACTTCGACTGCAAGCAATCGAAGACCGCATCGAATGTGACCTCGCGCTAGGCCAGTCCGGCGAGCTCATCGGCGAGTTGGAAGCCCTGCGTGGGGCTCAGCCCATGCGGGAACGGCCTGTGTCTCAGCTGATGGTGGCCTTGTACCGGTCGGGTCGGCAGGCGGACGCCCTGCGAACCTACGAGCGATTCCGCCGCAATTTGGGCTCTGAGATGGGGATCGAGCCTTCGGCTGAATTGCGTCGACTCGAAGAACAGGTCCTGGTCCAGGACGCACGTCTCCAGCCGAGCATCCACAGCGCTCCGAACCGAAGATCCCTCGTGCCCGACTCGGTCATCAACCCTTTCAAGGGCTTGCGTCCGTTTGGTGAGGACGACGCGTCGACCTTCTTCGGACGAGAACGTCTCGTCGCCGAGGTGCTTCGCCGCATCGGAAGTGGCACCCGCCTGGTGGCACTCGTCGGGCCCAGTGGTTCGGGCAAGTCATCCCTGGTCAAGGCGGGAGTCATCCCGGCCATTCGAAAAGGAGGACCGAGCGGAGCGGAAACCTGGGCCGTGGCGCAGATGGTGCCCGGTTCACACCCATTTGCCGAGCTGGAAGTGGCCTTGCTACGCAGTTCGTTGGACCCCCCAGACACCCTGCGCGATCTGCTCGACATTCCGGAAACCGGCCTGCTCCGAGCCGCCCTCCGGATGCTGCCCGACGGCGACTCCAAGCTCCTGCTGGTGATCGACCAGTTCGAAGAGATGTTCACGCTCGTCGACGACGAGGCAACGAGAGCCCGCTTCTTCGACCAACTCATCCCTGCTTTGGACGATCCCCACGGCCGGATCGTGGTCGTCGTGACTCTCCGCTCCGACTTCTATGGTCAGCCGCTCGCCTATCCGCTATTCGGGGCGAGGTTGGGAGACGGTGTGGTCAATGTCGTGCCACTGCTGCCGGATGAGCTCGAATTGGCCGCGCAACAACCGTTGGCGCAAGCCAACATCTCGTTCCAGCCGGCACTCCTCGCCACTCTGCTCGCCGACGTTGCCGGCGAGCCCGGAGCCCTGCCGCTGTTCCAATTCAGCCTGACCGAGCTGTTCGATCGCAGGATCGACGACACCCTGACCCTGGACATCTACCGGGAGATGGGTGGAGTCGAGGGCGCCATCACCAGGGCGGCCGACGACATCTATGCGGGGCTGGAAGAAGATGAAAAGGCAGCGGCCAAGCAGCTGTTCCTCCGTCTTATCGCAATCGCAGATGGCGACGCCGTGGGACGACGCCGGGTCCTGGCGTCGGAGATCACCGCACTCGACGTGGACCTGGTGGCCCTACAGAAGGTCATCTCCGTCTACACCCGGTACCGGCTTCTCACCCTGGATCGGGACCAAGCGACCGACTCCCCGACGATCGAGGTGGCCCACGAAGCCCTTCTCACCGAGTGGGAGCGGCTCAAGGGGTGGATCGAGACGGCACGTGAAGACATCCGGCGTCACTCCGCCTTCCGTGCGGCCATAGTCGAATGGGAAGAGGCGGATCGAGCACGGGACTACCTGCTTTCCGGATCTCGGCTCGACGTCTACGAGCAATGGGCAACGGTGTCGGAGATGCGTCTCACCTCCGACGAGCAGAAGTATCTGCACGCTTCGATCGCGGTCCGCGATGAGATCGAAGCTGCCGAAGGTGAACGTGTTGCCATCGAACGCCGCCTGGCGACGACGGCGCGGCGCCGTCTCTGGGGCGTCGTCGGACTTGTCGCAGTTGT
Source organism: uncultured Acidimicrobiaceae bacterium (assembly GCA_964617995.1). Lineage (GTDB taxonomy): Bacteria > Actinomycetota > Acidimicrobiia > Spongiisociales > ZC4RG35 > CAZTXD01. The sequence continues at coordinate 1,662 of CAZTXD010000216.1, read as the reverse complement.
ACTGGCGGGCGTGGCCGTACTAGTTGCAATGGCTCTCGCCGAAAATCCAGCACGTGTTGCTGTCCTCATGCCGAACCTGGCCGAGGAACAAGAAGGGCTCACCCTGACAGGGTTGGAGCGAGCAGAGCGGGAACTCAACGTTCAGGTCGAAGATCTCAGAGGGAGATTCACCGACCTCGAGACCAAGTACCGGGAGCTCGCCGAAGACGGGGTGGACCTCATTTTCATGGACGGCGCAACATCGGGCTTTGATTGGGTGGAACAGGTTGTGGCTGACTACCCGGAAACTGCGTTCGTCGTCATCGACGGAGTCCTAGCTCCTGCCGGAGCACGCGCGATATGGTTTGCCGACGAAGAAGTCGGATATATCGCAGGCGTCGCGGCCGCTCTCACCACAGAGACTGGCATCGTCGGTTTCGTGGGCAACTACCAGTCCGACATCAGTGAGCTTTGGCGAGCCGGCTTCGAAGCCGGGGCACTTGCAGCGCGTCCCGACGTCGAGGTTCGCTCTATCTACACCAAGACCGAGGGCAGTACTGAGGTCGAGGAGGGACGAGCGTCAAGCGAGGTTCTGTTCGAACAAGGCGCCGATGTGGTGCTCGCCTTCGCAGGCGACGCCACTGTCGGAGTCATCGAGGCTGCCTACGACCAGTTCAATCAGACCGGGGTACATCGGTGGGTCATCGGATCCGAATCCGATTGGTCACTTGGCCTCGAGCCACACTTGCAACCACATGTGCTCACCTCTGCGATCCGACAGTGGGATGTCGCCGTCTTCGAAACCATCAACGACTATCTCAACGGGGACCTGGGACCAGGCATCTCCATACTGGGCCTTGATCGAGGCGCCGTGCGTTTGGCCCGCTCCGAACATCTGACTGCCGAATCCCTGGAAGAAGTCGAACTTCTCAGTTCATCGGTAGTCGACGGGCCCATCACCATCCCGAGAGCTCCGACCGGTGAGGTGTTGCCCCCGCCCGGAGTCGTCGACTTCGAGACCGTGACAGTGTCCTGGGATGGCGAGAACTGCCTATACACAGACAGCGGAGCCGACGTGGCAGCGGGCTCCACCCTCCGCGTCGAATTTGTGAACAGCACCTCCGACTATTGGTTCTTCTTCGTCTATGGGCGTGGACTTCAGTTCGAGACCCTCGTGCTGCCCAACGGGCAGAACTCGGGATACATCACGCTCTATCCGGGAACCATCGAATTCAATTGCGGTTCTGAGATTCGTGACAAACCTCGCGCTGAAGTTTTTACCTACACGCAAACCGCACACACGCTCACGGTTGCGCCGTAGCTGCGGTTGAGAACCTCAATGTTCGTCTCCGCCGACGACTACGACCGTTTCATGTTCGGGTACTCGGTCCCCATTGCACGAGAATTCGCCAGATTTGCCTCCATTGAATCAGAGCAGATGGTCTTGACCTCGGATGCGGCTCCGGAGCCCTCACCGGGGAACTGGTGCGGCTCGTCGGGGGGAGCGGTCTCAGCTGTGGACCCGTCTCCGCAGTTGGTTGAGCACGTGCGTGAACGGCTACGCGGTGTGGATGTGAGAGTGGCGAAGGCTGAGGAGCTTCCGTATCCGGCGGAATCGTTCGATGCGGTGCTTGCCCAACTCGTCTTGTACTTCATGACGGACCCGGTCAAGGGACTCCGCGA
>CAZTXD010000215.1:0-4307 GCA_964617995.1 uncultured Acidimicrobiaceae bacterium | reverse complement strand
TAGGTGATGTCGGCGGCGTAGGCGGGCCGACGCTCGGCGGGGGTCATCCCCGCCTGGATCAGCCCCACTTCGAGACCGAGGAACCGGTGGATGGCGCCCATCCACTCGGCGTCCCGCGAGGCGAGATAGTCGTTGACGGTCACGAGATGGACGCCGTTTCCCTCCAGGGCGTTGAGGTAGGCAGGCATCGTCGACGCCAGGGTCTTTCCCTCACCGGTCTTCATCTCCGCCACCATCCCGGCGTGGAGCGCAGCCGCTCCCACGATCTGGACGTCGAAATGACGCTGGCCCAGCACTCGTTTGGCGGTTTCCCTGACCGTGGCGAACGCCTCCACCTCGATGTCGTCGAGGGAGGCACCGCTCTCGAGACGGGAACGGAACTCGGCCGTCTTGGCTGCCAGGGCGGTGTCGTCCAGAGCCTCGAATTCGGGCTCCAGATCGTTGACGGCCGCGACTATCACCTCGAAGGTCTTGAGGTTCCGCCCCTCGCCGATGTTGAGGAGCTTGGAGAAGAGAGACATCCGAGCTGATTGTACAGGGACCACGTGTTTGCCGACACCCGGCCAAGAGGTTCTCGGTTATCAGTTTGTCAGTTGTCAGCAACTGAAAACCGAGAACTGAGAACTGTACTCAGGGATCAATCATGCCTTCGCGGATGGCGAAGCGGACGGCATCGTGGCGGGAGCCGAGGCCGGTCTTGTCGAGGATGTTGCGTACGTGGTTCTTGACCGTGTTCTCGGAGATGAACAGCTTGTCGGCGATCTCTCGGGAGGTGTGACCGTCGGCCACCTCGCGCAGGATCTCGATCTCGCGTCCGGTCAGGGCGGGCTCGCGAGCCGCCACCACCTCCCGGGTGCGCAGCATGCGGGCGACGATCTCGAATAGCTTCGCCTCCATAGCCGGAGAAGCGGCCGCGCCCCCCGCCTCTATCTCCCGGAGCGCCTCGACGAGACGCTTCAAGGGTGTGTCCTTGGTCAGGTAGCCCCGCGCTCCGGCTTTGACGGCGGCGAGCATGTCCTCGGTGGATTCCGACGACGTGAGCAGGACCACGGCGGTATTGGGGGCATCTCCCTTGATGGTGGACACGACCTCCAACCCCGACATGCCCGGCATGAGCACGTCGAGGAGGACGATGTCGGGCTGGTGCTCCTTGGCCAGACGGATCGCCGCCATGGCGTCGGCAGCCGTACCCACCACCTCGAAGCCGGCTTCCTTCACCGCCGAAGCCAGCGCCGCACGAAACAGGTCGGCGTCGTCGACGATCAGCACTGAGCTCACTGGGTCACCACCTTCACGACGGCTCGATCAGGCCAAGGCGTCCGTCCCGTCGCCTGTAGAGGACGCTTTGGCGATCGGTGGCCGCGTTGTGGAAGAAGAAGAAGGAGTGGTCGAGCATGTCCATCTGGAGGATCGCTTCGTCGATAGTCATCGGCTTCATCACGAATTGCTTGACACGTACGATCTCATCGGAATCCACCGATTCGTCTGAGGGCGAGGGCACTTCGGGCTGACGGCTGCGGTCGATCAGCCTCTCCTTGAGCCGTCTCAGCCGCCGGGTCAGCCGATCCATGGCGTCATCGAGAGCCGACTCGAGGGTGGCGGCACCCGCCTCGATCCTGACTATCCGACCGGCCGCCGAGACGGTGAGCTCCACCCGGGAGCGCTCGTCGCCGCGCCGGGGGTTGGGCTCTTCACTGACCTCGACGTCTACCCGGTCGAGTGCCTGCTCGAACACCCGGGCGGCATGAGACACACGTTCTTCCACACCGACCCGATCATCTTCCGACAGGTCCGTGTTTCGGCCGTGCACGACTATTTCCACTGAACAGCTCCAGACCTCATCGCGTCCGCCCGCCCAACAGACTAGTCACCTCGGAGTCTTGGGCATCTGGCCACCGATGCGGGCCGGGGCGGACCCGGCCCCGCTTCACGGTGGCGGTGGCGGTCACCGCTCCGACTACGCCCGGGAAGTGAGCAGCGGCGGTGGCCAGGGTGATGCCGGTGGTGACGACGTCGTCGACGAGCAGCACCGCCCCGGGAATCGTCTTGCTGAGCCGGAATCGGGGAGCGAAGCCGTGGGACCCGCCTGCCCGGGCACGACCCAACCAGGGGGGAGCCAACCCCTCCACGACGGCGGAGCCGGTGATGGCTCCCAGCGCCGATGCCAGCTCGCGGGCGGGATCGACCCCGTACCGGAGGTGTCGCCACATGACCCGCGGCACCGGGACCAGGATCACTCCGTCGGGAACGTCACGCGCCATGGCCGCAGCGAGGATCCGCCCCGCCGCGATCACCCCCCGATACTTGAGGTGATGAACCAGCGTGCGGGCCACACCCTGGTGGGCGTAGGCCGACCTGACTGTCCCTACGCCGGGCTCGTAGCGCTCGGGAGCATTCCGGAGCCACAGCCGGCAGGTCCGGCACAGACCGGTCGATCCCGGTCGCTGGCACGACAGGCAGAGCATGTGCTCACCGTAAGACGCCCGTGTGACATGCCGTCAGGTCCCTTCCTGCCATCCCGAGAGATAGTCACGCTGCTCGTCCGTCAGCTCCTCCAGTCCGCCGCCGAGCCGCCTGAGCTTGATCGAGGCGACCTCCCGGTCGATCTCGGCGGGGAGGGTGTAGATGGTGGGCTCCAGGTCCTCCTGGTTGAGGATCAGCCACTCGGCGGCCATGGCCTGATTGGTGAACGACATGTCCATCACATCGGCGGGGTGGCCTTCGGCGGCCCCCAGGTTGACGAGCCTGCCCTCGGCGGCGACCAGGATCCGTCTCCCGTCTTCCAGCTCATACTCGTCGAGGTTCTCCCGCACCGGGCGACGATGGGCGGCCATCTGACGCAGAGCTTCCAGCTCGATCTCGATGTCGAAGTGGCCGGCGTTGGCGAGGATCACCCCGTCCTTCATGCGCTCGAAGTGTCGGCGACGGAGAACGTGCTTGTTGCCCGTCACCGTCACGAACACATCGCCCACCTCGGCGGCGTCGTCGGCGGTGAGGACATGGAACCCGTCCATGGCCGCCTCCAGGGCACGGATGGGGTCGACCTCCACCACCACCACCCTGGCGCCGTGGCCGTCGGCCCGCTTGGCGACTCCCCGACCGCAGTCGCCGTAGCCGATCACGACCAGCGTCTGACCGGCCAGCAGGATGTTGGAGGCGCGGATGATCCCGTCGAGGGAGGACTGACCGGTTCCGTAGTGGTTATCGAAGAGATGCTTCGTGGCGGAGTCGTTGACCGCCACCACCGGAACCCGCAGGGTCCCGTCGGCGGCCATCGCCCGCAACCGGATCACCCCGGTGGTGGTCTCCTCGGTCGAGCCGATCACTTCGATGTCGCGCCGGTCGGTGTGGAGGACGGTGGCCAGGTCGGCGCCATCGTCCATCGTCACGGCGGGGGCATGATCGAGGGCGGCGTTGATGTGCTTGTAGTAGGTGTCGGAGTCCTCTCCCCTGATGGCGAACACGGAGATGCCCTCCGCCACCAGGGCAGCGGCGACGTCATCCTGAGTGGAGAGAGGGTTGGAGGCGCACAGGATCGGCTCGGCGCCGCCGTCCCTCAGGGCGAGCATCAGGTTGGCGGTCTCCGCCGTGACGTGGAGGCAGGCCGCCACCACATGGCCCTCCAGCGGGCGCTCCTCGCGGAAACGCTGGCGCACCGACTCCAGCACCTCCATCCGCCGACCGGCCCATGCAACCCGCCGGGCTCCTTCCTCCGCCAGCAACGGATCTGCGATGTCGTAGTTCATCTGAGTCATCTCGCCTTTCGAACGTCATGCCACCCGGGAGGGTGACCGGAGATCTCTATCCTTCCGGCTCATCATCGTAGAAAGGGGACCTGGTGACGAACTCCCCCGAGAAGGTCGACAAGCCGTGGGGGTCGGAGCTGATCTGGGCGAAGACCTCCGAGTATGTGGGCAAGGTGATCCACATCGACGCCGGCCGACGACTGTCGCTCCAGTTCCACCGCGAAAAGGACGAGTCGATCCTGGTCGTGAGAGGGCGACTCCGCCTCCACTCCGGCCCTGATTCCGACTCGGTGACCAGCCGGATCCTGGAGGAAGGCGAGGCCGCACACATCCCTCCCGGGCTGGTCCACCGCTTCGAGGCCGTCGTCGACACCGACCTGATAGAGGTCTCCACTCCCCAGCTCACGGACGTCGTCCGCCTGGAGGACGACTACGGCCGGGAAGGCACCACCGCCCCCTGACCGTGTCGCCCACCCAAACCCGTTTTCGCGCACCAAATGCGCGCTATAGCGCGCATTTGATGCGCGAAAACGGGTTTGTCACGTGGTTTCGGGGGGTTCG
>CAZTXD010000214.1:0-4433 GCA_964617995.1 uncultured Acidimicrobiaceae bacterium | reverse complement strand
ACGCCAGCCGGGACATGGCGTTGCTCGCCGAAGCTCCCGGGAGCCCCAGCTCCGGATGGCCCTTGTCGACACCGGTGTCGACCACCGCGACCACCACGTTCTCGCCGGTCGCGGTCTCCACGCAGCCGGCGCTTCGTTCGTACCCAGGCCCCACTGGTCGTCCTGACGGGGCTCCGTCTCGGTGGCGTGCGCGTCGGGGATGAACGCGGCGCCGACCGCGGCGAGCACTCCGAGAACGGCGAAATGGCGCATTCGTGTCGATCCACCATGGACCCGGTCGATCGCTTCCCCCACACGTCAGCGCGTCCGAGCCGGCGCGACTCGCGGTGCGCCCGTGCGTATGAAGGGTGGAGTCGGGACGGAGCTCCGGGAGGTCACATGGTCATCGACGACCCGACCAGGGTCGGACACGCACGAGCGACCGCGGTGCGTTTCGAGGACTTGTGGGAGCACCGCGAGTTCGTCCGCGACTACTGCCTCAGCATCGTCGGTGATTTCGCCACTGCCGAGGATCTCGCGCAGGAGACATTCGTCCGCGCGTTCTCGCACCTCGACGCGATCGACGCCAACCAGCCGCTCCGCAACTGGCTCGCAGCGGTGGCGCGGCGATGCAGCATCGACGAGCTGCGACGCCGGCGACGCCATGCCCTCCCCACCGAGCGCCTGCCGGAGGCACCGAATCGCGACCCCGACCCCGCCGAGATGGTCCGCATTGCCGACGATGCGGAGCGGGTGGTCTCGGCCATGAACCGGCTCAATGATCGGGAGCGGCACCTCCTCGTCGAGCAGCTCACCAACGGGACTTCGCTCGAGCAGATCGCTCGCGCCGACGGCTCGACGGTGAACGGTGTCCGTTCCGCGCTGAGTCGCGCCCGCCGCAAGCTCGACGACGTCCTCGGGGACGGTTCCGTCCCGGCGCTCGTGCCGGTCTTCGCCTTCGCCCGGTGGGCCCGCCGCAAGGTCGCAGGGGCCGGTGCCCGCGTCAACCAGATGGTCCCCGGGATTCCCGGCGGGTTCGAGCGCCTCGGTGACGCCGTCAGTGCCGGCGTCGTCGCGGCCGCCGTCGCAGCCGGCGGGCTCGTCGGCACGGTCGGCCCCGCGGCGACCGGGAACCCCGAGCCCGCGCCCGGCCCCCGGTCCGTCGAACCGTCACTGCTCACGACGGAGCCGCGCGCGCTTCGATCCCTGTCCCCGGTCACGCCCGAGGTGCCCGGACCGCCGACTCCGGCTCCCGTGCCCGAACCTTCGCCCCCGGTCCCTGAGGCCGCGGACCAGTCCGAAGAAGCGGCCACCGACGACCTCCCGGCGCCGGATCCCGAGCCCGGGATCCCGGAAGAGACGCCGGTCAGCAATCCGGCCTCCCCCGACCAGGACCAATACCAGCAGCCCGAGGACGCCCAGTACGTGACGGGGCTGTACGCGCCCCCGGCCAGCGGCGAGGATGCATCGTCGAACCAGCACGCGTTCATCACCGCCTCCGCTGAGCACTGGACCGAGGAACCCGTCGACCTGCTCTTCGCCACGTCCGACAGCGGCGTCAGCTGGGAGCGTCGTGAGGCATGGGGATGGCAGGGCGGCCAGCTCGTGGTGGGCCCCGACTACCCCGAGGACGACCGGGTCTTCTCGATCGGGAGCATCGGCGGTCTGCAGGTCTCGTTCGACGGTGGCCACTCCTTCGTTCCGGTGCCGGGTGGGGCGGCCCTGTGGGGCGGCGTCGATCTCGCCCCCGGCTTCGGTCGGGGCGACGACCGGATCCTGATCGGTGGGCCGGAGGCGTGGATGTTCGACGCCGCCACGAACGTGGTCACCCCGCTCCCGGCGGTACCCGTGAGCCCGACCAACCCGGTCGATCTGGCGTTCGACCGCACCGACCCGACCGGCGAGTACTTCTACGCGGCGGTGACCCGGCAGTCGGCCGAGGAGGTGGTCGACTACGCGGCCGGTGAGGCCGGGCTCGACGAGGAGGAGGCCGGCGTCTACTCGCACGTTGTCTACCGCTGCACCGTGGTGGAGTGCACCGAGGTCTGGGAGAACAGCGACGACGCGTTCGAGGGTGCGATGGCCACCGATTCCGGCGCGCTCTACCTGTTCCCCGTGAACGCCGGCCTGTACTCCTCCCGGGACGGCGTCGAGTTCGAGGACGTGCCGGGCTTCGAGGACTGGCACGTCCAAGCTCTCACGGCCGGTCCCGCGGGCGGCCTCTACGCCGGGGTCATGGACTGGTCGGGGCCCGGTGGCGAGTACGGCGGCGGCATCATGCGTTCGACCGACGGCGGTGATACGTGGGACCTGGTCGCCGGCGACGTGCTCAACGGTGGCGGTGAGGTCGTGGCCCTCGACGACGGGAACGTCCTCGCCACGTCGTACGATCGCTCTGGCCCTTGGTGCTCCGCCGACGGCGGTGAGACCTGGGCACCCCGCTGTCCGGTTCCGTAGAAGAACCTCGCGACATCCCCGGACTTCTGTCGTGTCGTGGTGACGGAACCGACGAATCCCACCACGACACACGAGGAGTACAGCACATGCGTCGCCCCATCGCGCTCGTCCTTGCTGTCGTCGCCGCAGCGGCCTCGACCGGCATCCCCTCCGCTGCCGACGCGGAACCTGCTCTCACCTCGGCCGGGGTGATCACGTTCAGCGGCCAGCTCCGCCTGTCCGACGACGCCTGGCCGGGCGACCCGCCCGAGAACGCCTGGCGTGTCCAGGCACCCAGCCACAGCGTGGAGGTGCCCCCGTATTGCGTCGCCAGCGGCGTGTTCGTGGAGAACGTCGACCTGCTGACGACTTGCCAAATCGACGTCACCGGAACGGTCGGTGACGACGCCCTGATCTGGGACTGGTGCGACGGAGGCCCTGGCCACGCCCTCAGCGGTTCTTCCGAGCCGGGTCTCGACGATGTCGTGCTCACCGAGGACGCCCGCTACTCCCTCGACCTCGAGGTGGTCGGTACGCCCTTCCACGGCCTCCAGGTCGCCGGCACCATCAGCAACGAGGAGGGAGAGACGAGTTCGATCTCAGGGAGTCTGTCCGTCTACGGCCCTCCGTACTTCGCGGGTTGTGACTGGGATTCCGGCTTCTACACCTTCGGCACCCTGGTCGTGTCCCCGGGGCTCGACGCTCCGTGAGCCGACGATCAACGGGCGAGCAGCCACGTAGAGCGGGTTCGCGAGATTCCTCGCGACATCTCCGGTGATCTGTCGTGTCGTGGCGAAATCCGTCACCGAGCCACCGATGGAGGACCAGCGATGTTTCGCCGACTGACCCCGTTCCTCGCCGTTGCCGCACTTCTGCTTCCGCTCGCGCCGGTCGAGGCGTCCGGATCCGAGACCGCGTTCCAACTCACGTTCACAGGCAGCGTCCAGTACGGGGGCGGCGATGTCGGCGCGGTGACGATCGTGGCTCCACCGCCCGCGGGCCTGTACGTCGGCTGCCACGCTGCCGGCGTCATCGAGGGCCAGGCCCTGTCCTCGCCCGACCCGATCTTGAATCCGCTGGGAAACTGCCACCTCGCCTTGGAGGGCGTCGCGTCCGCGGCATCGCGGGATGATCTCCTCGGATTCTCGAAGTCGCTCGTCAGTGGTTGGTGCCTGGAATCCGGCGACGTCGGTCCTGAGGTGGGCGAGCCCTGGCCAAACGACTCGCTCCAGATCGAGGACCACGGCATCTTCCCGATGAGCCTGGCGTGGGATTCTGCCGGTGTCGGTCTCGCCGAAAGCCGCGGAGTGATCCCCGTCAGGGGAACCGTGACGGTGGATGGTGAGGAACTCCAGGCCACCGGGACCCTCGCAATCGTGCAGCAGGTCGACTGGTGTTGGTCGTGGAGGATCGCCGGAACGCTGACTGTCGCGTAGGTCGAGTGCCGAGGACCCGCGCGGCCTCTCGGCCGTTCGGTGATGCCGCAATGTCGCCGACCAGCGGTGGGTGGAGGGCAGCATCGAGACGCTGACCAGCATCGGTTCGCCGGCACCGGTGGTGGGCGCGAGGATGTCCGCTATGGCTGAGGAGCGGATGGAAGTGCAGCGCACCATCGACGCCGAGCCGGCGGCGATCTTTGCCGTCCTGCGTGACCCGGGGGGACACGTGGCGATCGACAGCTCGGGGATGCTCCAGGGCGCCACCGGCGATCCCGTGAGCGGTGTCGGCGACACCTTCGTCGTGCACATGGACCGCGAGGCCCTCAACGACTACCCGTTGGGCAGGTACGACGTGACGGTCGAGATCACCGCCTTCGAGCAGGATCGGGAGATCGCCTGGACGGTGGTCGGTCAGCTCGAACCTCCCATCGGGCACATCTACGGCTACCGCCTCGAACCCACCGACGAGGGAACGCTCGTGACCTCCTATTACGACTGGTCGGACATCCATCCCCAGTGGCGGGAGGCCGACATCTTCCCGATCATGTCCGAGGGCGCGCTCCGAGCCACCCTCGGCAT
>CAZTXD010000213.1:0-4434 GCA_964617995.1 uncultured Acidimicrobiaceae bacterium | reverse complement strand
CAGAAACATCCCTGACCATCGAACTCAGAAAGCCGATCGGTGGATCCAGGCTTAGGGGGCGATACCGACATTCCCCGCGAGATCAGACCCGTGAGCCCGATAGGCATCGTCGGTGTCGGAGCCCAGATCGAGGACGTGGCCCGGTTCATCCAAATCATGGCCGTAGTCAACATCTTCCTCGCCACCCTGAACATGCTGCCTCTGTTCCCTCTGGATGGCGGTCACTTCGCCGTCGCCCTCTACGAGAAGGTGACCGGTCGACCGGCAAACATACGCCGGTTGGCACCGGTGGCCGCAGCGGTGATCGCCATCCTCATCTTCCTCGGCTTCGTGGCCATCGTCCTCGACCTGACCAACCCGATAAACATCTAGACCTGGTCAGCCAGAGCAGCTCGGTGGCTGGGGGCCTCCCGGCTCGTCCCCGCGCCAGGTGGAGGGGATGAAGAACCGCCACACCCCGTTGGTGTCGATTCCCAGGAGGTTTCCACCGCTCTCCCAAACCCATACACATCCTTCCGGATCGGGATTGGGATCTCCGACCCAATGGTCTCCGGGATCCCACACTGGCCAGTCCGGGATGTCTTGAACATAGGATGGTTGTGTCTGCAGCAGCGCGGCGATCAAACTCAGCGGTTCTCTTCCTCTTCTCCCGTCGGCGACCCAGCTTCTCACCATGTCATCCTCGGAATGTCCTTCCCACTCAGGAGGTGGGACCGAGCCGATGGAGTCGAACATGGGCATCTGGGTGTTGTGCGACCAGACAATGGCGGCCAGGCCTTCGTAGTCGCATGCCACTGCCAGGTCGAACAGCAGCTGCCGGGTGGCGGCGGCCTCGGGGAGATCTCGGGTGGGAAGGTCTCCCGTGGTGGCCCGGCAGGGCAGTTCGCCAGTGCCGGAGCCGAGCGAGGCTTCGGAGGCGAGGTTGAACGGGTGGTGGTAGAGGTGCCGCTTGAAGAACCAGAAGTCGACATGAGGCCATGTCATGGGGACACTCGCCTTCTCTATCCGCTTCCATTCGCTCCCGTCTACGCGGAGCAGCCTGACCTGGGCGTCACTCTCCGCGTAGATGAGCCAGCCTCCGGGATTCGAAACGAGACCGACCTCCTGAGATGTCTGCACATCGATGATGTTCTCTTCCAGGATCGCCCCGGTGAACAGGTCCATTACAGCGACCCGCACCGACTCCCCAGTCTGGAAGATAACTCCGACCGCCTGTCCGTCGTAGCTGAGCATCATCCCACCCGGGAAGGGGAGGCAATCGCCCGCCGCCGGAATGATGGAGCCGTCGTCCACTCCGATGAGGGTGACGGTAATGCACCGCTCTCGTCCTTCCGCCCAGTCGAGGTGGAAGACGGCAACAACCCCGTCTGCCGCTGAGGCGTGATAGTCCCCCAGCAGAGGCTCGATCAGGCCGTCCACCGTGCCGATCTCCCGAACCGCGCCGCCCTGGTCGAGGTCTGCAGCCATGATCCGGCTCCTCCAGCCATCGGCACCGAGGCTTGGTGTGGAGTAGACGAACAGGGCATGCCGTTCGGCGGAGGTCGCCACTCCAATGGGGAATATACCGGTCTCGGGGACGAGGAGTTCCGGTGTGGCGGCCCCGGCCCGCAACCAGAGCACCGCTCCCCGTTCATCGGGAGTCACATCATGTTGGAATATGAGCCCACCCCGATGGTCGGAGATCGCCCAGCTGATCCTCTCGAAGATCCCCTCGACGAGCTCATCGGACTGCAACAAGATCGGCTGGTCCAGGGCATCGAACGGAACCACGGACACACCCTGCTCGCCAACAACCGTGAGCCCAAGCGGCCACTCGCTGCTCTCGATGGGAGATGGCTCCGGGGTGGTCACCACTGGGGCCTCCTCCTCAACGAACAGCCGGAGGAGCAGGGCCAGCCCGCCCACCAGAACCAGGACCAACACGGCCGTGGCAAGTGCTACCGCCAGACCCCGACGAAGCGGCACCGGCCGTAGGGGCGAAGTCTGCTGCTTGAAGCCGCCGACGATCTCCTCGGAGGTCACCGCCGTGAACTCCTCTTCCAGGTGTTCGCAGTAGGAGCGGAGCTGGGATTCCAGGTCAGGCATGAGTTTCCACCTTCAGCTTGTGTCGCAGCTTGGCCATCCCTCGTTCCGCATGGGTCTGCACCGTCGAGACCCCCACACCCAAATGCGCGGCCGCCTCCCGGTAGGTCCAGCCGAAGCCATGAATGAGCATCACCACCACCCGCTGCACCTCGGAGAGATGAGCTAACGCTGCGGGCAGCCCCGGCTCCACCCATGGGCCATCCCCGGAAGGTTCGGGGGGAGAGGAGAACACCGGCCGGCGCCTCAACATGGTGGTCGCATGGTTGCGTCCCAGCCGGTACAGGTAGCCCCCGGGATTGTCCATCCCCTCCACCCGGGACCAATGCTCCCAAGCCCAGGCCAGTGCCTCAGCAGTGGCCTCCCTACCCGCCTCCCCACCCAACGCCGCGACCAGAGACTGTCTCAGCCGCGGTTCCACCTCCCGGACAAACTCCGTGAAAACCTCGGCTCGATCATCATCAGGCATCCCAGAGGCTCCCAGAAGACAACATCACCCTATAGACGAATCAGGCGCCCGTCTGTACGACAAGAACATCAGCACCCGGGAGAGCCACGCCAGCACGAACCGCACAGAACACCAAGAAGAGGATTGCTCTTCCAGCCATCACAAGCTTCCGAGAACCGGCAGATATGGATTGGGGCGCCGCCGGTTGGGCGACGCCCCGGGTCGCTGGGTTACCTGGTCGCTCCGGCCAGGTAGGTGGCGACGATATAGGTGGCGTGACGGTCGAGGGATCCCCGGGCCCGGTCGTACGCATCGTGGTTCTGGGGTCGGCATGCGACGCTGCCTCTTGGACGTCCCGGAGGGGTACTCCGGCGTCAAGCGCAGCGGTGATGAAGGCGTGCCGCAGCGTGTGGGGTGACCCGTTTGTCGATCCCTGCCCTCCTGGCCAGCCGGCGGACGATCCGGGCGGCGGCATGACGATCGAGACGGGCGGTGGCCTCTCGGTTCAACAGGATCGGCCCGACGCTGCGTTCTCCGATGCACAGGTCGATGGCCCGGCCAGTGCGGGGTGCGAACGGAATGGTGACGATGGCACCTCCCTTCCTGGTGACGGTCACGGTGCGGTGACCCCGTACCACTCCAAGGTGTTCGATGTCTGAGCCGAGCGCTTCGGAGATCCGCAGACCGTTGAGCGCCAACAGGCAGGCCAGGGCGTGGTCCCGGCCTCCACTGATACCGGCCTGCACCAAGAACATGCCCACCTCGTTTCGGTCCAGTGGCGTCTGGTTCGACTCGTAGGACACCCTGGGTCGTCTCACGTGCGCCGCCGGCGAATGGGTGATCAGCTGTTCTTCGGAGCAATACCGGTAGAAGCCGGTGATCGTGGACAGCCGCCGAGCGACCGTCGACTTCGCCCTGCCGGTCTCTTCCAGCCACCGGGCGAACAGCTCGATGTGGGCACGACGCACCTCGAAGAGATCCAGGTCGTGGTCGAGGCACCACTGGGACCACTGGCGCAGATCCAGTCCGTACGCCTCGAACGTCGTACCGGAGTAGCCCGCCAGGAAGCCACCCATCGCCACCCGGGCACGGAACGGGTCAAATCCGGCCTCCACCACCTCGGGGACCAACACGTTGTCTGAGTTGAACATGAGACACTCCTTCATCCCGTCGGATGAAGGTCCAGACCTGCACGCCAGTGTCCTTTCAAGTCAAGACCTAGCCGAGCACGAAGTGCCGATATCGGACGGTCTCAGATGTGGGCAATATCGCTCGGGAACTGGTGCGATCTGGGGCTGCTTGGGTCAGCTTCAGATTTCCGGGGCGGTCGCCGCCAGGATGGCGAGATCTCCGGCTGAATACACCGTCTCGGCTCGGAGACCCGCGGCGTCCAACCACTGGAGCATGTCGTCAACCGAACTCGGTTTGTCGACACCTTCTTCAAGGGGGATTGGCGCGACCACCGGCTCTGTCGGAATTACCACGTCGAGCATTGCGAAACGTCCGCCTGCCGTAAGCACCTCCGAGATGCGTCGAAACAACAGGGCCTTCTGCTCCGCTTCGAGGTGATGAATGGCAAAGGCTGAGATAACGACATCAACGGACCCCCGGGAAGCGGATCCTCGAGCCGGGCCACGATGAACGTCGCAGACGGGAGTTGTCGGCGGGCAACCGACAACATTCCTTCACTGCTTGTCGATCCCTACCACCCTGGCGCCAGGATGTCGCTTCAGAGTGGCCATGGCTGTTTCGCCCGTGCCAGATCCAAGATCAAGAATCGTTTCAGCGGAGATATCAGCCGTCGCATCGGCTAGAGCGGACTGAAGCTCGTCGTAGCGATCGATCTCCAATCGCATCATGGCGAGATAGGTCTCAGCGTCCAAGTGGAACTGTCCACCCATTCC
>CAZTXD010000212.1:0-4442 GCA_964617995.1 uncultured Acidimicrobiaceae bacterium | reverse complement strand
CCCACGGTTCATAAAGCGACAGGCCCTATAGCGCGCATTCGATGCGCGAAAACGGTCAGGACCACACGTCTGTGGCGATCTCCACGGTCCGGGCCAGCTTACGCCACTGGTCCTCGTGGGAGAGGGCGTTGCCGTGGACGGTGGAGGAGAACCCGCACTGGTGGCTGAGGGCGAGCTGATCGAGGGGCACGTAGGCCGCCGCCTCGTCGATGCGCTTCTTCACGTCGTCGGCGCTCTCCACCTCGGGCCGCTTGGAGCTCATCAAACCCAGCACCACCGCCTTGTCGGGGGGCATGAAACGGAGGGGGGCGAAGTCCCCCGAGCGCTCGTCGTCGTACTCGAGGAAGAAGGCGTCCACCTCCATGTCGTTGAACATCGTCTCCGCCACCGGGTCGTAGCCACCCCGGGAAACCCAGGCGCTCTGGAAGTTGCCCCGGCACAGGTGGATCGCCGCCACCATGGCGCTCGGTCGGTCACGGATGGCGTCGTTGACGAGCTTGCAGTAGAGACGGGTCAGCTCGTCGGGGTCGTCACCGCGGGCGGCGGTCCGCTCGCGCACCTCCGGGTCACACAGGTAGGCCAGGTTGGTGTCGTCCATCTGCAGATATGTGCATCCCCGATCGGCCAGGTCGGCGATCTCCTCCCGGTAGGCAGTCGTCAGGTCGTCGAAGAAGGCGTCGAGGTCGGGGTAGACGTCCTCGCTGATCGCCTTGCGGCCACCCCGGAAGTGGAGCATGGACGGAGCGGGAATGCATACCTTGGGGGTCTCGCTCACCTGGGCGGCCAGGAAGTCGAAGTCGGCACCCTGGATGGGGCGCTCATGACGGATGGGGCTGTCGACCACCATCTTGGGAGGAGCGAACTCGACCTCGGTCCCGTTGTCGCGCTTGAACTTGGCGAGGAAGTCCCCCTCGGTGACGGTCACTCCCTCCAGCTGCTCGAGGAAGTCGATGTGGAACATGAAGCGGCGGAACTCGCCGTCGGTGATGCCCCGCAGCCCCACATCCTCCTGCTGCCGCACCAGCTCACGGATCGCCTCGTCCTCCACGGAGCGCAGCTCGTCCGCTCCGATCTCCCCGGCCTCGCGGCGACTGCGGGCGTCGGTGACGGCGGGGGGCCGGAGGAACGAGCCGACGTGGTCGGCGCGGAACGGCGGTCTGGTGCCCATGGTGAATCACCTCTCTGGAGGGTCTATATCGTCAGGGTACGCGGCGGGAGTGGGTTGAGGGGAAGAGCGTTCGGACCCGATCCTGGCCTTGACCAGATCGGCGATCGCCGGTACGAAACCGCGCCGGAATCCGAGGAAGAGGACGATGATCAAGGCTCCGTATACCACCTCGCGGAGCTGGCCGAACCCGATCATCCACTCGTCGAGGAACGCGAACACCACCGCCCCGATGACCGGCCCCAGCAGCGTGCCCAGTCCGCCGAAGGCCAGCATCACCAACACCCGCACGTCGACGTGGCCGAAGTCGAAGGTGGAGGGGCTGATGAACCCCTTGTGGTGGGCGTAGAGCGCACCGGCCAATCCCAGCATCGACGATCCGATGAGGCCGGCGTAGATGCGGTAGCGGGCCACGTTCACTCCGGCGAGCTCGGCGGCGGTCTCGTCGTCGCGGATGGCCCGGAAGGCCCACCCGATGTGGGAGCGCTGGAGGAGGCGAAACACCAGCAGATAGGCGGCCACCAGCGCCACGTAGAGGTAGTAGGCGGCGACCCGCCCGCTGAGGAAGGTATCTCGGCCGGTGCTCACCAGCAGGCCCGTCTCCCCACCGGTCAGTCCGCGTTGGCCGAGAACGAGGTTGTGGAACGAAAGAGAGAAGGTCAGGGTGACGATGCCGGTGAAGATCACATCCAGCGAGCGACGGACGGCCACCCAGCTGAACAGACCCCCGAGGAGTCCCGCCAGAGCCGTCGAGACCAGCACCCCCAGGGGCAGGGGCAGGCCGGCCGAGTCGGTGAGGATTCCGGTGGCGTAACCGCCGACGCCCGCCAGCGCTCCGATGCAGAGGAAGAGCTGGTTGGTGGACCCGAAGATCATGTTGAAGGCGATGGCGAAGGCGGCGAACAGGAGAGCGTCGACCGCCAGACCCATCATCAGCCGCGAGTCGCCCAGCCACAGCGGCGCCGGCGCCAGCGCCACCGCCACGGCCACGATCGGGCCGAAGAGGCCGATGAGGTTCCGACTGGGGCGGGTGCTCACACCCAGGGGGGCGGCGTCGGCGGTCACGTCCGCCTCCCGAACAGGCCCGACGGTCGCAGGACGATGGTGAGGGCCGCCGCCACCAGCAGCACGATGGTGGTGATGTACTGGCCGATGTAGAACGAGCTGACAGTGCTGATCATCCCCAGGAGAACACCGGCGACGAAGGCTCCCGTCACGCTGCCCAGGCCTCCCACGACCGTGACGATCAGGGCGAGGATCGTGAAGTCGATCCCGGCGGTGACGTTCACCGGGGACGTCATCGAACGCGTGACTGCCACCACGCCGGCCAGAACCCCGCTGAGGCCGAAGATGAGACTGCGAACCGCAGTCGGGTTCACGCCGATCAAGCGGGACCCGACCTCGTCCTGGATCACCGACCTGATGCCTTTGCCGAGAGTGGATCCCCGGAAGAAGGCCAGCAGGGCCACCGCCACCGCCACCGAGATGCCCGAGGCGACCAGGCTCCCCATGCGCATACGGACCCCCAGCACCGACACCGCTCCGCCGCCGATGTTGAGGCTGAGGGCACCGATCGGGTAACGCCACACCAGGAGACCGTCGATGACGAAGCCCACCCCGAGAGTGAGGAGGAGGCTGAGGAGGACCCGGTGCTCGCCCGGCTGCCGGTACACGGGCCGCATCAGCGTTCCGTCGAGCAGCACCCCGAGGGCTCCCGCCACTGCCAGTCCCAGGGCGACGGCGACGCCGGCGGGTAACCCGGCCCCCATGCCCAGCGACACGACGATCGCCGCCAGCACAGCCATCTGGCCGTATGCCAGGTTGAGAACCCCTCCCAATCCGTAGACGAGGGTCATGCCCACGCCCAACAGGCCGAACTGGAGACCGAGGGCGAGACCGTCGAGGACGACTGCTCTCATGCCACCCCGAGGTAGGCCCGCTGGACGTCGGGGTTGCGTTTGAGCTCCTCGGAAGACCCTTCGATCTGGATGTGGCCGTTCTCGAGGACACATCCCCGGTCGGCCAGCGACAGCGCCAGGGGAACCTGCTGCTCTGCCAGGAGCACGGTGAGCCCGCTCGCTCGCATCGCCCTCAATGCCTCGTAGGCGGCCTGGGCGAGAATGGGAGCCAGACCGGTGGAGGGCTCGTCGAGCAGGAGCAAGCGGGGACGCGACATGAGCGCTCGACCCATGGCCAGCATCTGCTGCTCTCCTCCACTGAGCGTCCCCGCTCTCTGTGTCCGGCGTTCAGCCAGACGCGGGAACAGGTCCAGGACGAAGGTGCGGGTGGCGGGGTCGGCCCGATCTGGATAGGCCCCCAGCGAGAGGTTCTCTGTGACCGACATGTGAGGGAACAGGTGCCGCTCGGCGGGGACGTAGGCGAGGCCCGCCCGGGCGATACGGTGAGCGGGCCGTCCCGACACGTCCTCACCGTCGAAGACGACCCGACCCTCTGACGGCGGGAGCATCCCGCAGATGGCTTTGAAGAGGGTGGTCTTGCCGGCACCGTTCGACCCGATGACGGCCACCGTCTCACCCACTTCTACGCCGATGTCGACGCGGTGGACGACGTCCTCTCCCAGATAGCCCGCCGAGAGACCCTCGACCTCAAGCAACATCCGTCTCCCCCAGGTAGGCGTCTATCACCGCCGGATTGCGCATTACCTCGTCGGGCTCACCCTCGGTGAGCAGCTTCCCGAAATTCAACACGATGATCCGCTCGGCCAGGTTCATCACCGCTTTCATCACATGCTCCACCCAGATGATCGTCACTCCCAGCTCGTCGCGGACGGTGCGCACGATGGCGATGGACGCCTGGAGCTCGGTGTCGTTGAGACCCGCCATCACCTCGTCCAGCAACAGGAGGCGAGGATGCCCGGCCAGCGCCCGGGCCATCTCCAGGAACCGCTGCTGATGGAGGTTGAGGGTACCGACGGGAGCGTCGGCGCGATCGTCCAGGCCGACGAAGGCCAACGCCTCCTCGGCGCGGCGGTGGGCCTCCGACTCGGAGACGACGCCGGCGTGGCTGCCGAACATGGCGCCGAGAACGGCGTTCTCGCGGGTCGTCATCGACGAGAACGTCTGGGGCGTCTGCATGACCGTGGCGACCCCGCGCTGGCGTATCCGGTGCGGGGAAAGACCCGTGAGGCGCTCACCGAGGAGCTGCACATCGCCGGAGGTGGGGCTTTCCAGGCCGCTGATCGTCTTGAGCAGGGTGCTCTTGCCGGCCCCGTTGGGGCCGACGACGGCGAGGATCTCGCCGTCGTCGACCGTGAACG
>CAZTXD010000211.1:0-4471 GCA_964617995.1 uncultured Acidimicrobiaceae bacterium | reverse complement strand
AAGCTCGTGGAGGAACGCCATCCGGACCGCGTCTTCGACCTCGCGCGGCACTTCGCCGAGGCCGACGAGCCCACCAAGGCCGTGCCGTACCTCGTCGCAGCCGGCGAGGCCGCGTTCGGTGCCTTCGCGCGGGCCGACGCCGCCGACTACTTCCGCCGGGCGCTGGACCTGTGGGGCCCCGAGATCGGCCTCGAGCAGCCGCGGCGGGCCTACGAGGGGCTCGGCAACGCGCTGATGTACCTCGGCGAGATGGAGGCCTCCCAGGAGACGTTCCGCGAGATGCTCACCTTCAGTCGCCATCACGGTGACCCGATCGGTGAGGTCTCGGCACTGAACAAGGCCGGGATGGTCCTGCTGATGACCGGCCAGGTCGAGGCCGCCGAGGAGTCGATGCTGGAGGCGAAACAGCTGGCCGAGGCGCAGGACCACCAGCCGGGGATCGCCGAGTTCCACGTCGGCTACTGCGTGCTCAACGTCTCGCAGGGTCGGCTCGACGAGGCCGAACGCCACCTCGGGGAGGCCGCCGAGGTCTGCTTCACCCTCGACCCGTACCACCGCAACTTCGGGCTGCTGCACTACTCCGAGAGCATCATCTTCCAGCTGCGCTTCGACGAGGCCCGCGAGGCGATCCAGCGCGCGCGTGAGCAGGCCGAGCTCGACGACGACTACGCCCACCTGGCCGGCACGTGGTACGCCGAGGGGCTGATGGAGATGTACTGCGGCGCCCCGACTCGGGCCAACGAGCTGGCGCGTCGCGGCTTCGAGCTCGCGTCGCGCGTCGCCGCGCACGTCGAGGCTGCCGGCGGCGCCCTGGTGATGGGTCTGACCAGCCTGCAGATGGGAGATCTGGACGCGGCACGTGAGCACCTCCAGGTGGTCATCGACATCGCCGACCAGGGCGGCCCCCCGTTCCTGGCGCCCGTGGCGCACGCCGGCCTCGCCGCGGTGACCCAGTGGACCCACGGCCCCGGCGTCGAGGCAGCCGAGCACCAGCGCGAGCGCGCGCGAGCCAGCGCCGAGACGACGATGGGGCGGACCTCTGCCACCGCCGCCCTGGCCGGCACGGGCCTCAGCCACCTGCTCGATGGTGACGTCGATGCGGCGGACGCCGCGATCCGACGCGCGCAGGAGGTGTCCTCGGCACTGGCGAAGCTCGCGGCGCCCGAGATCCTCATCTGCGGCGGTGGGATCGCGCTCGCGCGTGACGAGGTCACGCGGGCCGGGGAACTCTTCGATGAAGCGCTGGACATGGTCGAGGCCACCGGTCTCGACCTGTATCGCAGCCGCGCCCTGCTGGGCAGGGGGCTGGTCGCTGCCGCCACCGGAGACCGCGACCGGGCGCGGCCGCTGCTGGAGGCGGCGGAGCAGGACGCGCTCGACCGGGGCCTGCGCCTGGATGCGATCCTGGTCCTGCGTGCGGCCAGTGACCTGCTCGGGAAGTGGGGGATGGACCGGGAGGCCGACGAGGCGCGCGAGCGACTGTCGGACGTCGTCGCCGACGTCGCGTCGCGTGTCGAGGACCATGCGACGCGCCGGAGCTTCCTGAAGTCCAGCGCGCGGGTCGGGTGAGCATCGTGGTGTTCCGCTTCGTGTTCATGGCCGACTGCCAGCTCGGGTGCTACGCGACGTTCTCGGGCATGGGCGCCGCCGACGTCGAGCGCTTCGCCGTTCGTGACATGGTCGTGCCGCGGGTCCCCCCGGTGACGGGCTTCGCGTGGGACGCTGAGCGCTACGAGGAGGCCGTGGCCGCGGCCAACCGGCTCGACCCGGCCTTCGTGGTCATGGGCGGCGACATGGTCGACGACCCCGATGACGAGGCGCAGTACAAGGAGGTGATGCGGATCACGGCCGGACTGGATGCACCGATGCACTGGGTCCCCGGCAACCACGACATCGGTGCCGACACCAACGTCCCGTCGCCGGCGAGCATGGCCACGTACCGCGAGCGGTTCGGCCCCGACCACTACGCGTTCCAGCACGGCGGCGCCAACCTCGTGGTCGTCGACACCGTGGTGTGGGCCCACGCCGAGGCCGTTCCCGACGAGTGGGATGCCCAGCTGGCGTTCCTGCGCACCGAGCTGGCTGCAGCCCAGCGTCGGGGAGGGCCCGTCATCGTCTGCGGTCACCACCCTCTGTTCACCCGTGCCCCCGACGAACCAGACGACTACTGGAACATCCCGCAGCCACGCCGGCAGCTGCTGCTGGACCTGCTCGTCGACCATGGCGTCGGCCTCTACCTCTGCGGCCACTGGCACCGCAACGGCGGCGGCCGGTACGGCGACCTGGAGGTGGCCGTCACTGGTCCGGTGGGTTACCCGCTGGGCGAGGACCCGTCGGGGTTCCGGCTCGTCGAGGTCGCCGGCGACGCAGTCCGGCACGAGTACCTGCCCCTGACCAACGACGGAGTCGCCTGACATGGCAAAGCCCACGATCCTGGCACTGGACGACGACCCGCAGGTGTTGGCAGCCGTTCGGGCCGACCTGCGCAGTCGTTATGCCCGTGACTATCGCATCGTGGCCGAGGAGGCAGGGGCCGCTGCGCTCGGCACGGTCGAGCAACTGGCCCTGCGCGGGGACGACCTCGCGCTGTTCCTGGTCGACCAGCGCATGCCGCAGATGCCGGGCACGGAGTTCCTGCTGGCCGCCCGCGAGCACTTCCCCCTGGCGCGGCGGGTCCTGCTGACCGCGTACGCCGACACGGAGGCCGCGATCCAGTCGATCAACGACGTCGGCCTCGACCACTACCTGCTGAAGCCGTGGGACCCACCCGAGGACACCCTCTACCCCATCCTCGACGACCTGCTGGTCGACTGGGCCGCCAACCGCCCGGCGACCTTCGACGGGATCCGCGTCATCGGTACGCGGTGGTCGGCCGCGACCCACGATGCCAAGGACTTCCTGGCCCGCAACCAGGTGCCCTACCGCTTCCTGGACGTCGAACGCGACACTGAGGCAGAGAGGTTGCTGGAGGCGGTGCCGGAGGCGGACCGAGCGCTGCCGGTGGTGCTGTTCACCGACGGTACGGCGCTCGGCCAGCCCACCAACCGTGATCTGGCCGAGCGGGTGGGCCTGCAGGTCACCGCGTCAGCACCCTTCTACGACCTGACGATCGTCGGCGCCGGGCCGGCAGGCCTCGCCGCTGCCGTGTACGGCGCCACCGAGGGCCTCGAGGTCGCCGTCGTCGAGCGGCAGGCGACCGGAGGGCAGGCCGGGTCGAGCTCGCGGATCGAGAACTACCTGGGATTCCCCAACGGCATCAGCGGCAACGACCTCGCCCGGCGCGCTGCAGCACAGGCCAAGCGCTTCGGTGCCGAGATCCTCACCGCCGTGGAGGTCGTCGGCCTCGACGTCGACGGCCCCGCCCGCATGCTGCGGTTGAGTGACGGATCGGAGATCGGCTCGCGCGCGGTCGTGGTCGCGTCCGGCATGACGGTCCGCAAGCTGGACGTACCGGGCTACGAGCGTCTCACCGGACGCGGTGTCTACTACGGCGCCACGCTCAGCGAGGCGGCCTCCTACCAGGACGAGGACGTGCTGGTCGTCGGCGGTGCCAACTCGGCGGGGCAGGGGGCGGTGCTCTTCGCCCGGTATGCGCGTTCGGTCACGATCCTCGTGCGCGGCCCCTCGCTGGAGGCGAAGATGTCGCAGTACCTCATCGACCAGATCGCCGACATCGACACCATCACCGTCGAGCTGGACACCACCGTCACCGAGGTCCACGGCGATGACAGCCTCGACGAGGTCGTCACCACGCACGGGCCCACGGGTGACCAGACGACGCGCAAGGCGACGGGGCTGTTCATCTTCGCCGGTGCGATCCCGCACACCTCGTTCGTCGGGGACACCTTGGCGTGCACGGACAAGGGCTTCGTGTTGACAGGTCCTGACCTGCTGCAGGACGGGAGCCGACCCGCCGGCTGGTCGCTGGAGCGGGACCCCTATCCGTTCGAGACGAGCGTCCCGGGGGTGTTCGCCGCCGGGGACGTCCGTCATGGCGCAGTCCGGCGGGTCGCCGCGGCCGTGGGGCAGGGCTCGATCTGCATCTCGCTGGTCCACCAGTACCTGGCGAGCATGTGATGTCGGATGCCTTCGCCCGCCTCCGCACTGTCGAGCTGTTCGACGGGCTGGGCGACGACGACCTCGAACGCATCTGCACCGACGTCCAGGACCTCCACCTCACGCCGGGCACGACCTTGTTCCAGGAGGGCGACCACGGAGATCGCGCCTATGTCATCACCGCCGGTGAGGTGGAGATCTTCAAGGCGACCGAGCGCCGGGAGGTGCTGCTGGCGGTCCGTGGTCCTGGCGAGGTGATCGGGGAGATGGCCCTCCTGCAGGAGGAGCCGCGGATCGCCGGTGCGCGTGCGCGCACCGAGACGGACCTCGTCGCGATCCCGAAGTCGGCACTCGACGAGCTGCTGGACACCAGCCCCACGGCAGCCCGCGCGATGTTCAACACCTTCCTCGACCG
>CAZTXD010000210.1:0-4532 GCA_964617995.1 uncultured Acidimicrobiaceae bacterium | reverse complement strand
ACTGGGACCGTCATCCGGCTGGTCACCGGCGCCTCCGCCGATGGGATTCCGATCTTCATGATCTGGGATGTAGAGATGCTGTCTCCCGAACTGACCGGCCCTCTGCCACCGCGCTGACGCCACACACGCACACCTCGAACCAATCGGGAACAACAATCTCGAGCGATAACGCACTTTTTGCGAGCCCGAGAGAAATCGATGCCTGTTTGTCTGTCAAGGGCTGTTTAGAGCGCGGCTGAGTGTCTCGGTTGAACCGGGGTGGATGAGATCGCGTAGGGTTGGGGCTGGCCCGGGGTGACTGAATCGAAGAGCCGCTTGATCAGGGTGGAATAGCGGCCGCGCTGATTACATAGACGCCCCTGGGTGTCCCCCGGGTCTTACTTGTTGCGGTCTGCGTTGAGCTGCCGGTAGACGACGTCGGAGAGTCGTCGTTTCAGCGAGCGGATGGCTTCTTTCTTCGTTTTGCCTTCTTCGAGTTTCCGCTCGTAGAACACCCGCCCTTTGGTGTTGGGATACCGCAACTGGGTGATGGCGATGAGATGTATCGCGTGGTTGAGCATCCGGTTGCCTCTCGGGTTGAGCCGATGCCGCTTCCGCCCACCTGAAGACATCTCGATGGGTGAGGTCCCGTTGTAGGCGGCATAGTGGTGTCGGGTCGGGAACCGGGTCACATCTCCGGTGTATCCGATCAACAGGCCGGCGACGACAGGGCCGACACCGTAGATCTCGGTGAGACCTGTCCCGGGCCCCAGCAAGATTGGGTATGGTCGAAACATCTTGGGTAGATAGCAGCGGGAGCAGGAGTTGGGAGTGGAACCGGACGGGCCGAACGAACGGAGGGCGACGCCCATTCGTGGCCTTGTCGAACGTCTCGGTGCCAAAGGCACCGCTGCGGTCGCCGGCGCAGTGCTAGTCATCATCGTCATCCTCATCGCGGTGGGCTCGGATGACTCGCCCGCCGTCTCGGTACCCACGACTGCGGTACCCCAAGCTGCGCCTACCGCGACCAGCCCTGACGGCCCGCAGGTGGCACCGATCGACACCTGCAGCCTGCTCCCCGACGACGATGTCGATGAGGCCCTAGGGCTGGTCGACGACCAGGGCAACTTCAGGTCGAGCGGGATGCTGGTCCTCGGTTTCGGCGAAACCTGCAGATGGGAAGCCGAGATCCACGAGACCGGAAACGAGGTGTCGATGTGAGCTCGGCCCCGGCGAGGAGAGCGACTTCGCACCCGACACGGAGGTCGACGGCGTCACGTCCACCCCCTACCCGTCGGTGGGCGATCTTGCCGTATGGTACCCCGGCGACGGCACCGGGACGATGAGCGCCGTCGAGGAGACCGAGGACGGCTTGCTTTTCGTGAGGCTCTCCATCAACCGCCCCGAAGTAGACGACGCCACTCGTCGGGAGCTGGCCGCAGACCTGGTGAGCACCGCAATCGAGCGAATCCGCTTCGGACCTCCGCCGCCGGTGGAGGTTGACCTGTGCGAGTTGATCAGCGACGAGGACGCCGAACGCGTGCTGGGGCCGCAACGGGAGGGGAGGGCAGCCGCCAGGGACGAGGTGATGGGTGGCGGATCGCCCAAGGTCGCCGACATATCCCAGGCCGGCGAGACTGAATGCCAGAAGCTGATCCTCACCGAGATCTACGTCACCGCCGCCATGGCGTCCGAATCCGACTTCGAGCCCGGGACCCAGATCGACGGGGTCGACGGCCAGCCGATTTCGGCTGTCGGAGACGAGGCAGTGTGGTTCGAGGACGTTCCCGGCCGGCGTAGCTTCGCCGCACCCCATGACACCGACATCATCGCGGTCAGAGCAGGGGAGGCCATGTTCCGCATCACTATCGCCCTTCCCGATCTCGACTCAGCTGAGCAGCTCAGCACCGCCAGATTCCTGGCGCTGGCCGCGCTGACTCGTCTTCCCGGCGCCGATGGCGAGGTCGTCCCCCAGACCCTGGAGACCCCCGATGTCTCCAATCTCGGTTTCGTAGACAACCTGTTGGCGCGAGAGGCCGACGGTGAGTGGACCATCGGCGAGGGGATCGTCGCTACGCTCGAATTGTTCACGGGCGCGTCCGACTCGGGCGCCGTACTTCGTGACGACGAGCTTGTGGACGAATCAGGCACCGAGCTCATCCGGATGGCTCGGGCGTATGTCGAGGACGGTCCCGACGACGCCATCCGTCAGGAGATCGAAGATCTTCTCGCCGTGCTT
This sequence comes from uncultured Acidimicrobiaceae bacterium, assembly GCA_964617995.1. Taxonomy (GTDB): domain Bacteria; phylum Actinomycetota; class Acidimicrobiia; order Spongiisociales; family ZC4RG35; genus CAZTXD01. The sequence continues at coordinate 2,314 of CAZTXD010000210.1, read as the reverse complement.
GACCTCCCGACGCTCGGGCCCGACGACGATCCTTCCGAACAAGCTGAGTCAGCATTGCTGATCGCATCAGCCCGGGTCGGTCCCGATGCCGGTGCGGGGGCGCTGAGCGCGGTGCGGCAAGCCTCGATGAGCCACCTTCTACTGGCTGCTGTCGCACAAGCTCAGGAAGACGAGGAGCCGCAAGACCCCGATGAGTCCGAGGAAGAGGAAGGATACGCACCACCGCCCGACCTTCCCGACGAGGGATACGCACCACCACCCGACTTCCCGGAGGATGAGTCGTACCTGCCGCCCCACGGCGACCCGTGGGGGGTCGGTGAGTGCGACGATGCCGGCGGAAATGGCTGGACGGCGGTCCCCGCCTATTTCGGTGAGGACGTCGGCCCGTTCAAGGCGCAGATCATCTACCCCGAATCCGGTTTCACCCCCGGCTGGACGGAGACACATCTGATCTGGGCCACTGAGGCCGTCCAGGACTCACTGAACATCTACAGCGCTAGCTCCTCTCCGTGCCTCCATATCATGCTGTCCGTCCATGGAGGGTCATCCAGCTACGTCCTCGACACGACGCTGACCGGGGTGTGCGGCATCTTTCTGAACACCCCGATGCAGGCGAGGGAGGAGGCTCAGTTCAAGCAGGAGATCGCCCGCGACATCGCCCACTGCATCGTCCCGGTCAACTGGCCCGACCAGTTCGAAATCGCCTCGTTCACGAATCGGCGCTGGTGGAACGGTGCTCTGGCCGAGTTCCTGAGCAACGTCGTCTACCCCGCCGCGACGTGCGCCAACGGTCGCTGCGACCTGGAGTGGCGCCTCACCGGCGCGATGCAGGCCCAGGAGCCGACGATACCGATGATGCAGCGCCAGGATGCCAACTGGCTGTTCTTCCAGCATCTGTGGTGGCAGGGCGGGCTCGCCGGGGTCATCGGCCTCGTCGACGAGATTCCCGCCAGCAACGAGCCGATTGAACACGAACTGGCGATGGCCGGTATTGCGGGGATGGGTGAGGTCTTCCACGGGTTCGTCGAGGCCTTGAGCGACTCTTCGGTTCAGGACTCCGGTGGAGGGAACATCGCATACACGCCACCCGCTGAGAAGCGCCAGATCTCCGGCAAACAGACGATTCCGCGCGAGGTAGAGCCGTTCGGCACCCTGCGGTTGCATCTCACGATCGATCCGGGCATGTTCGCCTGCATCGAGAGCTCTCCGAGTGACTCCGTGATCGTCACCTATCGCCCTGGAAGCCCGGGCGGTGGCGGTGCCGGATGGGAGCCGTTCCCCACCGAGGAGGGTGTCTATTTGGGAGAGATGGTGCTCGTGGTCACGACCACCGAGCCCGATGGGACCTTCTCCCTCGAGGTCACCGACGTGCGTGATGAGGCCGAGTGCGACGATCAGGAGGAAGCCTCTGACCAGAGCGGCCAGCCAGATCAGCTAGACCTGCCTTGTCTGGAGATCTGCGGTCCGAGCGATTACTACCAATATCTCGAGCAGGTCTCTGAGTGGTTCAGGCAGATGATTGAGGCGATGATGCCCGACAGCCACCACTCACCCGGCGAGCGTGTGATCGAGCGGGCCGATCCAAGTCGAGTCGCCCTCGTCGTGCCTGGCACCCTCGGCTTATCCTGACCCGTTGCGCGATTCGAGTGGAACCGGCGAGTTTGACACACAGCCGCAACGGGCGCACGGTGTGTTCGTCATGCCCGTGTCATCCATCTCATTCTGTGCGGGTTGTCCGAGTCTTGTTGGGGTGACTTTCTGTATGATCTCGTCGTGAGAGTCGAGGTCGAGGGCATACACGACTGGCTGGCTCGTTTCGCAGCTGTTGACTCCATTCTCAACAGGAGGGCACGCGACGTGACTCGTTCGGGCGATCCTCTGGCTCGCGCCTGGGACTTGTTGGTGTCGACGGAGGCGCGACTTTCGATCGGTGACCTGGCCGAAGAGGTGGGCTACAGCCGCCGCCACCTCCACCAGAGGTTCGTCGCCGAGTACGGAACAACGCCCAAACAGACGGCGCGTCTGGTCCGGTTCCAACGTTCGGCAGACCTACTGCGTCGCCGGGAGCGGCGGCGCCGACGAGGTGACCTAGATGGGATGCCGACGCTGTCGGAGGTTACGGTGATGTCCGGGTTCTACGACCAGGCCCATCTAGCGCCGGACTGGAATGATCTCATCGGGTGCCCCCCGTCCGAGTGGCTGGCGACCGAGGATCTCCCATTTGTCCAAGACAGCGACGCCCGTTCCGAGGCACCATGGGAGGTATGAGAACGATCTATGAGGCGATGGGTGGGGCAGACGCCGTCCTCGCCCT
>CAZTXD010000209.1:0-4546 GCA_964617995.1 uncultured Acidimicrobiaceae bacterium | reverse complement strand
AACCGGGTGCTGTTCACCGTGTCACCGACTGACCGCTCGTCCGCTGATTAATTCCCCGTCGGCTGCGACAAGATGGTTGATAACGTATTCGGTCGTCCCGACTCACGCCTTCCACGCGGGGGTGACATCCCTCAAGACGAACTGGAGATACAACCCGAAAGATACATACAGGGGACCCGTCTAGCACTCCCGATCATTGTTGACGATTCAGGATGTCGGACAATTCTAAACGGCCCGTTACGCCAAGCTTTTTGTAGACCCGGTGAAGATGGTTGTGAACCGTCCGCACCGACAAGAAAAGCCGGTCGGCGATTTCGCGGTTGCTGGCCCCGCGAGCTGCCATGGTGGCGACCTCTCGTTCGCGTGGTGTGATCGGCAAAGGCTCCAAGTCGGCGAGAGCCGGTGTCATTGCTCCTTCGCATTGATCAAGCAAACTCTGGGCTCGCGAGGCCGCTCGGAGAGCGGATGCTTTTCGACCTGAGAGTCGGTAGTAGCGGCTGGCCTCGGCCGCGGATTCAGCTCCATACAAGCGAGCACCCATTCGCTCGAGGGCTAGAGACGCTTCCTCGAGCGCAGGCGCATCGGCGGCGACGGCGGCCCTGGCATGGGCGGAGAAGATCGGCACCATGTCGCCCTCAATCTCTTGCGCGAGTTGCTCGAGACGGCCGACGGCCTTGGGAGCATTGCCCAACCTAACTACATCGTGTAGGACCATGGCCTCAAGTCCATATTGCTCGAGTTCTCTGACCGTCTCACCTGTTCGGATGGCCGTGTCGATCGCTGCGGAGATTTCACCGCGCGCGGCTGATGTCCAGGCGCGTGCTAACCCCATATAGGCCTCTCCCATCCGGATGGAAGGTGACATTCGTTCTTCGGCCTCCGATAGAGCCATCTCAGCCGAAGGGACGTCTCCCAATAAGGCAAATGAGTGCGCGAGCTCAGCAAGACATGCAGTGATCAAGCTCAAGAAGTCGTTTTCCCGTAGGTATGACACCGCCTCTCGGAGACGGCGAACGGCGGATGCGGGAAGTCCCTTCAGTCGGTCCAGGTGGCCGGTTGCGAAGGCAAGGACACCGCGGAGCAGCTCTGGTCCCTCCTGCACAACCTTTTTGTACAGAGGTCCGGAGATTGCCTCAGCGGCCTCGAGCCTGCCAGCGTATAGCTCCGCCCCCCCAAGGTTGACGTCGAGCCAGATCGGAGCGAACCAGTCGTCGCTCGCACTTTCCGCCGTCTCTGCCTTCGTAGCGCGAACAAATTGGGTCGCAGTGTCTGGGCGGCCAGCAATGCTCAACCCCCAGACCAAGGGTGGAGCGGCCCGAACCTTGGCGTCTGCCGACACGTCGGGCCGGGTCATGAGGCCTGTGAGAAGATCATTGCCCGCCGTGGTGCGACCGGAGAAAAGCAGGAACGTGCCGCGATCGGCCGCGATGTCGTCACGGAGTCGGGTGTCATCGAGAGTCGGTTCTGTCCGTTCGAGGACACCCTGTGCCTCGGCTGGTCGCCCGAGCCGCCAGAAGAGATTGCGCGCCCGCTGGATGGCCACGGCCGATCGTGTGTTGTCATCACCTGCGACGAGGTTGAGTTCGCTAAGTATCTTCTCGCCCTCGTCCGCTCTTCCAAGCCCTATGACGGCCTCTGCCAGTGCGAGAGAGGCGGGAACCTTACCGCCAGCCTCCACAGCCGCCCGAGCTAATCGCTCGGCCAACGGAAAGTCGAGCACATCCATACACTGCCGACAGGCGGCGACGAGAAGCTCTGAACGCACATCCCGACCGGCTTCTACGCGCCACACAGCAGCCTGCAAGTCGTCGGCGCGGCGACGCGGGCTAGCCCCTTCGATCGCTCCGGCAAGCTGCTCTTTGATGGAGGAAATCCTGGTAGACGTCATCTGTGCAGCGATCACCTCGCCGTAGACCGGGTGGGCGAGCCGCGCTGTCGGATGCTCATCGACGACATCCTCCACTACGAGGCCCCGGTGCCCGAGCGCGCTGACTGTGTTCAGGTCACATAACGAGACGAGGATGGATGACCTCAGGTGTCCCGCCACTGCTAGAAGCTCGATGCCCTGTCGCTCCGAGTCGGACAGGCCAGTCAGTCGATCTTCGACAGTCTCGGTTAGGCACGGGGACACCGGGAAGTCGCCGTGCCACTGCCAGACCCCTCCGCTGTGTGCGAGCGCTCCAGTCTGCCGGGCAGCCGTCACGAGTTCGCGAAGTAATAGGGGGTTTCCCCCTGTCGCTCTCCACAGTTTGTATGACGTGCTTGAGGCGACCTGGCCGTCAAGAACGGCCTCTAATAACTCGGCCGTTTCGTCTGACGTGAGGGGTGGAACTTCGATACGACGGACGAGCTGTTCTTTCCACAAGGCGACCACCGCGTCCGGAGCCGTAACGGCGGTCCGGACCGAAATGAGAACCAGCATTAGCCTTTCGAGCACAACGTGGTGGAGTAGGGCGGCGGACGTGGAATCCAGCAGATGAGCGTCGTCCACTCCGAGGATCGGAACGTGACTCGCCCCACGGTCATTCGCCTCCCCGAGTCGTTCCGTTAGAGCGGTCGCGGCGCGACGTAACAGATTGTGTCTAGTAAGAAGCGGCTCCTGGTCGCTTGAGGCGATCTGTTCTGGAAGCAGAGGAGCAAACGCTCCAAATGCGATCGACGCCGCGCTAGATGTAGCGGTTACTGAGGCGGTTCGAAGACCGTCGGCTTGGGCTGCTGCGAGACCTTCGTGCAGCAGTCGCGTCTTGCCGACTCCGGGAGTACCCGAGAGGGCGACCCCTGCGCCACCCCCTCCGAGAACCTCCTGGATGAGGCCAACCTCGCTATCGCGTCCGGTCAGGGGCCACATGTGTGGCATGTAGGCGAATCGTACTCGGAGCTACCGAATTGAGCATGCCTGTGCTCATGACGGCTGGTCGACGCCAACTTAAGCTCGGCGAGGCATTCTGGACACCTCGGGAGGGCCGGACGGCTGTGGGCTTTCAACCGATTCATTCGAGGAGGGGGTTCAGCGCTGCTCCTGCATTCCTTTTGCTGGCGGCAGGACTGACGGTCCCGGCGCGCGGGCAGGACAGCACGCCGTCCGCCGTGATCCCGAGAGAACCGCCGCGCGCTGATCTGATCACGTTCGGGCCGCTCGACGAGCTGGGCAGGCCACAATCACCGGCGCCCCCAAGGGCCGTGTTGCCCGGCCGGACGGTGCAGGTGATCAACCTCGACACGAGCCATCAGGCGTTCGTCGACGGCGACGCCGTCGTGTCCGACGGCAGCTTCGAGACGACCATCTTCGCGCCGCCCGGCTCGAACATCATGGTCCGGCACGGCCGCAGGGGGTGGTGGAGAGGTTTAGGTCTTGAGGGGTCGCGTTGCATTTGGGTGGAAGGAGGTGAAGGAAGGAGGTAAATAGAGAGAAGAAACCGAGGAACACTTGCGGAGTCTCGTTATGAGGTTCGCAGTACTACGGGGAGGACTAAACCATGAAGAGAAGACAAATACTGGCCGTGTTAGTAGCCGCTACGCTTGTGGCTCTTCCGGCTGTCGGCAACGCTGCCCATTCGGGTGAGGCAACTGGACGAACACAGCTCCATCCGGTGAGCCAGTCGGGAGTAATGGGCAATATCACCTTTGAGGACAATGGTGTCGACACCGTCACGATATCCGGCACCGCCACCGGCCTGGAGCCATTCGGGCTCTATGTGTCGTTGATCTACGACAACGGTTCGGTACCGGGCGGCCCGTTCGCCTGTGAACCGAGTTTCTTGCATCCAGGTAATCCGGCAAACGCCAACGAGCTGACGTTCGAAGAGATGATTGTTGGAATCTGGACGGTGGACGGAGACGGGAACGGCACCCTCAACGCCGTGAACTTTGGATTCGCTCCGCCGTTTGGGTTCTTCGACATGTTGTATGTGAACCTCGACCGCTTCGACACAGTCTCAATCCGTTCCGTCGCGGACGACTTTGCCGTTGTTGCCTGCGGTGAGATAGCGACGCAGCCGACCAAATAAGTCTAGACGAAACCAGGCACTGAGAAAGGCCTCGAAAACTTGCTTCGAGGCCTTTTCTCCCATGAGCCGGATCAATCCTGCAGGCCTCACGACGGGTGCTAGAGCAGATAACAATTCGTTGTCGGTGCTGTGTGACCCGGGGAGACACCCTTTAGCACAGCGCTCGGCCGTTTGAGCTTGCAAAGCCGGTGCTCTTCCAACTGAGCTACGTCCCCGAATTCATCAATTTGTAGTTGACGTTTCCGTTGTCTGCGAAAGCCGGTACATCTTGGCACAGCGCTCGACCAGCAGCCGGCCCACCGCTGTCGGCCTTCAGTCTACGAGTCGACGAACTGTTCGAGCGAACCCTCGAGGTGCCCTCACTCCTTTCGGCACGGCGGTCGCCTCACACCGGTCTCCGGGCCACTCCGATGCTTCTCTGACAATCCGAGCGAATTCCGACCGCGCCTGGCGATGATCGCTAGTGGATGCCGCGAAGCTCGAGAGATCAACGGTCGCCCAAGCAACCGGCCGGCCAGCGCCGTATGGTTCGATCGGTG
>CAZTXD010000208.1:4068-4599 GCA_964617995.1 uncultured Acidimicrobiaceae bacterium | reverse complement strand
ATCGGGAGTTGTTGGATGCCGCCCACATCGTCTCCTATGCCGAGGGCGGGACCCACCAGGTCACCAACGGGTTGGCCTTCTGCAAGATCCATCATGCCGCCTACGACTCCGACATCGTGGGGGTGCGACCCGACGGGGTAGCGCAGGTGCGACGTGACGTGTTGGAGGAGACCGACGGGCCAATGCTGCGACACGGGCCGCAGGAGGTGCACGGGAAACGGTTGGCGTTGCCGCGGGCTCCCGAGAAGCGGCCGTCGGTGGAGGGGCTGGAGAGACGGTGGGAGAGGTTTCGGGGCGGTGGGTGAGAAGAACAAGGCGTTCTCGTAACACTCGTTACACTTGTTACGTGGCCAGGCGAGCATCGAGTAGCGATCCGCTCAGGTGCGAGTGGTGCGGTGACGAGTTCATGCGCAGGAGTCCTCGCGGGCCAATACCCAAGTTTTGCTCTAATTCACATAGGCAGGCCGCACATCGGGCTCGATCGAGACAGAAATCGGCCACGAAACGAGTAAACCCGTTCGAGGAACTGCT
>CAZTXD010000208.1:0-3968 GCA_964617995.1 uncultured Acidimicrobiaceae bacterium | reverse complement strand
CAAGAGCACCACCGCGTTCGAGAACCTCATCGACCCCACGGCCATCGAAAAGCTGATGCCCAAGATCGACACCAAACCGTTCGAGGAACTGCTCAAGAGCACCACCGCGTTCGAGAACCTCATCGACCCCACGGCCATCGAAAAGCTGGCGGCAGCCGTCACACCCACCGAAACCACTGCCACCGGAGTTCGCGAGAGCGGTGTATCGGGGCAAGTACCGCTGCAACCGCAGATCGTGATCGGAGCAGCGGCATTCGTCGTCGCGACGGTCGTCCACGCCCAACTACTAATGATGATCGAATGGACGACTCAGCAACTCATTCAATCTACGATTGCTCTATGGACGTTGAAATGGCAACTCGAGAATCTGTCACCACTTGGAGACCTGATAGTGACCCTGATTCTCATGGCAATCGCCGCGCAGCTCGCGAAGAGTGATCAGGAAGAGGACGTGCCCAGGAAGGTCTGAACGAGGACTTGTGGGCCGATTCCTATCACCGAGGATACTTCGGAGTCGTTGACGTTTGGCGTCCAGTTGATGCCCATCGACGCCGCTGCGATCGGGACCGTCAACGCCGTTGGCTCGACCCGGCGACACGACGTCGCGATCTGGCGCTGGCGCAGCGACGCACCGGCCGGGCACGGTTCCGAGAGGCGCTCCTCGACACATACGCCTTCCCTGGCGACACACGAACGGCAAAGGCAAGCTTATTGGAATCGGGCTCGTGACTTGAGAAAGGACATCACCCGTTGAACATCCTTGGATTCGAAGTCCTCGCCGATGACCGCGCTCAGTACGTCCTTCCCTCTCTCGGTCAGAGTCCATCGTTGCTGCCCTCGCTGGGCGCGAGAGGTCAAGGCCAAGCCGTTTCTTCGCATCAGCTTGAGTTCGCCCTCGTGCTGTTGAACGGTCTCATTCTCGCTATATAGCCCGGGTATGAAGTCCCATGGCTCCCCCGGTGGAGCAGCCCAAAGATCGATCCATCGACGGAGAGTGTCAGCAACAGCTTCGTTCACACCCTCGTCGCTGGATCCTGGTACCTCACAGTCCACGAAGGTGGCTCCGAAAAACACCCTTCCGGCTGGGAAGCGGCACTTGACAAACTTCAGGTCCTCGCCGGATGTTTGGTCGAGGTCCCATCTCACGAAATCGAGTACCTCTACCGTAAGGTCTGAAAGCCGCAAGCCTCGAAGGTCGTTCGTGCCGAGTATCTCGCGCAGAAGATTGGAGCGCCCCGGTCGATCGTCCAACGTAGAGCGGGCGTTTACCTTCGCCAACGCAAGAGCGAATAGGTTGCGACGCAGGTTCATCGAGTACCTGTAGGGAGCCAACGAGGTTGCCTGCCACGCACTACTTAGATCCGAGTCGAGAACCATGTCCCTTAGGTAATCAGCAGCAAGTTGGTCAAGAAGGATCTGGTCAAAAATGTCTCGCAGCCAATCCTTCAAGACCGACTGGCCCCGCTGAGCTCGGGACTGCCATTCTTCTGTTAGCGCGTTCGCGAGGAAGAGGCGATGAAAGTAAAAGTCCTTGAATGAGACTGACGATTCTCCATCAATTGCAAGGAGAGCATGAGGGTTCCGCACCAATGGACTTGGCTCTTCCCCTGCCAAAATCTCGGCGTCAGGAACCGAGAGTGGCCCTCTGAGAGCTAGGTAGTAGGCAAACTCAGTAAGAAACTCCATTTGCTCATCTGCAGACTTCCCCACACGGCGGGCATCACGTGCGCAGAAAGCGCGCACCAACTCCAGCAAGACGACCGAAGCTGGTCGGTCTTGACGCGTAAAGTCATCGTCCACAGCTTCCTCGCTGCCTCCAAATGCCTTATAAGACCAAAGCAGCATCAGCGGTACTTCTCGAAGTCTTGGCCCGATTAGAGACCTTGCGGACTCTGCGGAGCCATCATTAGCTCCATACTTCTTAAGGAACTCGAGTTGGTCTTCAGGCGTCGTTAGGCCTTGAAGAGCGAGCGCTCTTACGTTGCTTCCGTACGAGATCCGCCAACCCTCGGGATCTACTCCTAGCGTCGCCGGGCGTGTCGTCACACAAATCGGCAAGCCTTCGGCGGCCAATCCCGCGAGTTCGGCGAAGGCCTCGTCGAACGACAGTAGAGAAGCAGGAATCTCATCCAATCCGTCCAGAATGAGCCCTATTCGACCTAGACGAAGCAGGGTGAGAAGCGTGTCTGTATTGCGTATCCGATCGAGTCCCGCTTCCTCCCTCAGGAATCTGGAAATAGCGTCCAGCGACACATCTCTAGTAATTCGCAGGGGAATCCGAACAGCTACAGCTCCTCGGCTTCCGATCCTCTCGCCGGGTTGTTGCCCCACAACGCTCCGCAAGTTGTTGGCGGATCGGTAGGCGGCTATTCGACAGAGTTCGGTCTTGCCTGATCCGGCGCCACCCACGATTACGGGCAGACTTCCATCCGGATCATTCAGAACTCGAAGTATGAAATCATCGGCATACTCGCTGTCATCATCCACCGTCAGCTTCTGGCGGAAGTATGTCTGGACAGGGCTCTTCCGCTCCTCACGTCGGAACTGAGCCAGCAACGTAGGATCACCCAACGAGATTGCGTCTTCTATTGAATGTTCAGCCGCATCTATGGCCGACCACAGCATGTCCACGAAGCCGCTGATCGTCCACAACGACGCCTTAGCGACACCCTCAACAATCGCGTTCAGCCTTCCTTCTTGGTCCTCCGACAAATTGTCATCAACCACGACAAAGTCTGGTGCTACGTCAACAATGTCAGCCTCGGTGATGACCGATGGTCTACCCGCTACTACGGATTGTTCCTGCTTGACGATGAGGCCTTGGTCCGTGAAACGAAGGGTGGACGAATTCTCAACGGTCACCTCTTTGCCGAGGGCTTGCAGCAGTTCCTCTAGCACAGCAAGCGAAACCCGCTTAGATGCCATGATCGACTCCTACTTCTCCGACAAGGCGAATGAGGTGGTGACTGTTGTTACATGCAGGACATTCGACCTCGAGAAGAGAACCCGGTGCCTTTGACAACTGAATGTCGAAGCTTTCATTGGTTGCAGGACATGTAACCCCAGACGATTCAGCTTGAATCTCCAGGATCTCTCTGGGTGGCGGTAGGGGCCTATCAACGAGATTGCCCAGAGTACCGATGGCCACCTTGATCGAAGTGCTGATTGCATCCAACTCTCGGGCAATAGACGAGAAACGAAGTCTTGAAGATTGATTCGTCCCTAGCCCTCTAGCCTGGAGTGCGAGTTGGGAGGTCTGATACGCGACGGTGTGCATGTGGTTGCTGGACGATTGTGCAGTCAGAATCACGAGTCTGTCTCGCTCTCGATCAACGACGACCTTGCCGACGACATAGCCGAGCCACGCACCCACAGCCGCAAGCATCACTTCTTTGGCTAGCGAGATCGCCGAGCCTTCGGTGGACGATTCCAAGACATACAGAACGACCACTATCGCAACAAGGGCCACTAGGACCAGCAGGGCCCTCCCGAGGTGAAGTGCCCTTCGGTCAAAGTCACCTATGATCCCGACTCGACTATCTAGGTCTCGCGACACGTGCCAGATTCTCCCTCCGACATCCCTGGAGAGTTTTCGACTTCACTGCCGTCACCAGCCGCATCCAACCTAGTCAACCAATGATCCCGGACCGTCAGAGCCAACGCTATCCGCGATGGCACTGGTTGCTGGTCCTCACATCGATATTCGAGCACGAGCCCTCGGGGGTTCCGGCATAACCGGTCGCCCTGAATGGCTCCTACTAGTCGTACCGTCAAGCCGCCGGATAGAGAAGACCGTGTTTGCCCATTGTTTGACCTGACCCCACAAAGCTGGGAGTTGCCCAACGACTACAGCTGTCTCCCCTACCACCGCACCCGGTTTCCAAGCGCGCGGTTTGACGCGGGCGAGCAACACCCCTGGTCAGAGGCTGTCGCACGGATGGCTGGACCAGGGGTTTCGCTGCCTGCCT
>CAZTXD010000207.1:0-4634 GCA_964617995.1 uncultured Acidimicrobiaceae bacterium | reverse complement strand
GCGTGGAAGAGCCTGCTCCGTCGCCCGCCACCCTCCTGTGCCATGCCGGGAATGCTCGGGGGGCCCGGACGAGGAGCGACAGTTGAGCTCTGGGTGAATCGTGGAGCAGCACCGACGCGAGGTTTACGGGACGGGGACGGTGCCCGTCGAATCGAACTATGTCGGTCCGGGGAAGGGTTCGTTCCAGGTACGTGAGTGGAAGAGACGCCGGTCGAACCTCGTCGAGAAACCCTTCATCCACTTCAGCACCTACTAGCTCCCTGCTCAGCCACAAGGCAAGGTAGGTGGTCGACCTGAGACCCCACTGCCGGGAGACCTGCTCGAGCTCCGACCAGGCGATCCCACCTAGCGCGAGCTCGAGGAAGTCGCGGAACAGGATCAGCCGGAAGCGATGATCGAGAACTGCATGCGTAGCGAGAAATGCCACTCGATAGGCGTCCGGTAGTTCCCATGCCGGCCCAATCGGCGAGCCGGCATCGAACACAGCATCCTTCCAAGCTGTCTCCGTCGCTCCGTCAGCGCAATTCCGCAATTGACTGTATGAGAAGAGGTCCCAGTGAAGGTCGAGATTGAAGCGGACCCCGGAGTCGTCCTCGATGAGAACGTCACGCTTGTCCGCCTTCGGCCGCTTTGGAGGAACGCGAAGGGTGTTGGGATAGTCGGCGAGCGCATCGAGAGCTCCGGATACGTCCTGCTCGGGTACCAAAAGGTCGATGTCGCTGAACTGGCGATGGTGCGGCTTCCGGTAACGGCCGGCAATCGAGGGGCCCTTGAGAACGGCCGCAGCTATTCCCGAGTCAGCGAAACGTTCCAGGATCCCGCGCAGGTGCGCTTCTAGCACCTGACCGCGCGCCGATTCCCTCGCCTGGATCGCTCTCACGAGATCATCCCTGGCCTGATCGGCAAGGAGGGATATCAATCCGTGCCGCTGTGCTAGCTCGACCGCTCCAGGCGTGACGCTGACTTCCCGACCCTGCAGTCGGTCGGCGGTGAGGGCTATCAGCAACTCACTGAGCGGATCATGCCTCGTAAATTCCCCCCGTCGGCGCGTATCTGTCATCGATCGGCTGCCAGACTAAGACCGTGGGTGGCGACCGCAAGCGCGTGGTGATCTGTAGCGACAACGATGCTTTCAACATGGCCCTCAGGCTGATGTTCGATGGCAGCGAGGTTGATGTGTCAGAAGACCCAACGCAGATCGAGATCCCCGTCGACGCCTTGATCTGGCGTTTCGACGGTGACATTCCCGGTGACGTGTTACGGGGAGTCTCGACAACGACGCCAACACTCGTTCTCGCTTCAGCGGATCAGCTCATGACGGCTCTCGACGCAGGATGTCGCGCCTTTCTCGATGCCGACGCCTCGCTGGATGAGATCTCCGAGGCGGCAAGCACGGTCATCGATGGAGGTGCGGTGGTACCACCGGATCTCCTCGGCACGGTGCTCCATCACCTCGTCGAGCGGCGACGGCAGAGACGCTCTCACGTGGACCTGAGTTCGCTTACAGATCGCGAGACCGAAGTGTTCGAGCTCGCAGCCGAAGGTCTTCGCAAGGAAGAGATCGCCGAGCGTCTCTACATCAGCCCTGCCACAGCCCGGACACACTTGCAGCGGGTCTACCGCAAACTGGGAATTCACTCCCAAGCAGAACTCATGACCCTCGCGGTCCACGGTGGACGTGGAGACAAGGAAGATACAAATGAGTAACCATCCCCAGCGCCGCGGCGAGCTAATTCAGTCGGCGTCCTCCGAAGGATGGACGGTATACGTGCCGGAGACAGACTCTCTACATGTCCTCAACGACAGCGCCCGTGCCATTTGGGAACTCTGTGATGGAAACACAAACGCTTCGGAGATGGCAGATGCCATCTCCGAGCTTACCGGATTGAGCACAGAGCACGCCGAGCGAGATGTTAGTTCGACTCTGGAGCAGCTACGGCAGTTGGACCTAATCGGCTAGGTGCGGCGTGGGCAGCAAACCTCGAAGCCGTTCGAGAATGTGCCGCTAAGGGAATCACAAATGGTCCCACCAAAGACCGTCACTTTGTTGACCGTGCAATCGCTTGTGCTCGGCCAGCTGACGATGAAGCAACCGCTCCCATCCGACTTTTCGGTGACGGTGAATTTGAGATCGCTCCCCAACACAGCGGTGGACTCCGGTCCACAATCGAGGCCACACACAGGGTCCCTGGTATCCCATTTGCCGTCACCCTCATTCTCCCACTTGATGAGGTAGTCTTCGCCATCGCAAGTGACACACATCGCGATGAAAGAAACCTCGGGAGTACACGGCTCTTGAACGGGGCTCGCTGCCTGGGCAAACGCCCGTCCCATGCCTAGTGTCTGCACCACCGGCGTCGTCCAAACCACAGCGCCACCGAGAACAGCTCCTCTCCGCAGCAGGTCACGCCTTGTTATTCCCTGGCTTACTTCTTCGCCCACGATGCCTCCCATTGACGCATGCACTTTCGGACACGGCTAGTCCATGTCACAACTACATGACTACTCTAAGCGAGCAGCGGTCACCCGTCTGTACGACGAAGATCGTATTCTCTGGACGAGTAGGGGGCGGAGTTGAGTGGTAACAAGAACAAGAAGGTGGGGCCGCCGGTACCGCAGATCCTCGAAACCGAGATCGACGGTGACATCAGCCTGTATAACCCGGGCAACGAGAGTGTCACGATCCTCAACGGGACAGCGAGCGACGTGTGGATGCTGTGCGACGGTGAGCACTCGGCTGAAGAGATCATAAGTCTGTTGGCGAGCAGTTACGGCGTCGATGTCGAACGGATAAGGGACGAGGTGACCCGCGCGATCGACGAGTTCGTCGAGGCCGAACTTTTGAGCGCATGAGAGTTATCCGACGGCCCGGCTGACGGCACGATCTCAGTGACCAGGTCTGGGTCACAGACCAGAGGTTCCAGCTTCTGGGTACAACCTTCAGAATCCTCACCCAGTCGGAAGCGCTCGCCGAAGACCTGACTCATGTCCTGAGCGGCTTCGAGGAGACCACCGCCCCCGCCAGGGCACGCAACATCATCCAGGTGACCGGAGACGACCATCGCCCCTACGACACCTATCACGACTGCGCCCGGCTGGCTCGGGAGGCCACCCGGGAACACGCTGCGGCGGCGGTCGTGGCAGGGCTCAACAACGCCGCCATCGAGCAATGCCCTCACTTCGCGGTACACAGTGGAGTGGTCGTCTGGTCGGGTGGCATGCTCGCCATTCCGGCCGAATCGGGATATGGCAAGACGACACTCACTGCTTCTCTGGTCAAACTTGGGTTCGAATACCTGTCGGACGAGGCCCTAATCATCGATGACGACGCAAACGTGCTTCCCTATCCGAAACCCTTCGCCCTGTCAGCATGGAGCGCGGATCTCCTCGGATTGCCGCAGCGAGAAGGAGAGACCCTCGTCACCGCCTCAGAGCTCGGAGGGACGACTGCCCGCGGCGGCCGGCTCTCAGACCTGGTCGTCTCGGAGTACGGCCACGACGCCCTGCGTCTTGAGCCGCTGCCGAAATCACAGGCCGTGGCCGCCCTGATCCAGTACTCGTTCAATCACTACAAGAATCACGAACGGGCGTTTCGGCTGGCCTCCGATGTGGCCCGTGACCTGAGGGTGTGGCGGCTCGAGTACAACGATCCGCTCGAAGCCGCCGAACTGCTCTCCGAGACCCTCCGCTAACTACGGGACCCAACTCTGCGGGCCGACTCAATCCGTCTCGGCAAGGGCGATCGCTACATGGATCGAACGATGCTCCGATCCAAAGCCGGGCCCGAGAGATCGCTCCACGGTGGTGAGGCCCCGGCTGTGAAGGACGTGGTCGATGGGAACGCCTAGCGGGCCGAGGAACGCCGGCCAGCTCGCCTGAACACCGAATCCATTCTGCGAGTTGACCAGGTCGCCTTCCGCCAGGAGCACTTGAAAAGCGGACGACCATGGGGTGGCATTCAGGTCTCCCAAGACGACCACCGGATCGTCCTGCCTGCGGACCCAGTCAGCGATCGCTTCCATCTGCTCACGATGCGCTGCGGCGCGTTCGGGCGTCGCCGGAGAAACGGGATGCATAGCGAGAAACTGCACCGGCGTTGCCCCGAGAGAGACCGCCTGAACTGCCATATCCCGGCCACCTTCGCCGAAGTCCTGCAGCGAAGTTTCCACCGAAAGCCCCACCCTGGCAAGAACGACCAACTCCAAATCGACACCGCGTGGGCGTCTCTGTGCCACCGTGTAGGGAATCGGAGCCTCCTCTAGTGCATCAGCCCATGCGTCGGTGGCTGCAGAGAGAAACACGAGGTCGGGCTCACCGCGGGTGAGGTCTTCGATCAACGCATTGACATCTGCCTCTCGGATCTGGGTGTTGAGGAACATGACCCTGACCACCGGAGCATCCGCGGCCACCTGGCCGGGTCCGCCCACGTAAAGAGGAACGATGAGAGCGAGGTTGGTCAACAGCCCGAGCACGCTCACGGCGAGCAGCCATCGATGCCGCGTGGAGGCGAACAAGACGGTAAGTACCAGAAAGCCGATGGCGTAATGCACCCGCAGTGCCGCGGCGAGATCGAATATCCAGAATGTCTCCCCCAGAAACCCGACCGCAGTGGCCGCCACGAGCACTACCAACCC
>CAZTXD010000206.1:3371-4768 GCA_964617995.1 uncultured Acidimicrobiaceae bacterium | reverse complement strand
CCGGCATTGGCCGGACTCAATCCCATGGCGACGGCGCTGTCGGTGAGGAAGATCCCCACCCCGCTGGCTGCAGCGGTGCCCATGGCGGCCGCGGCGGATGCCAGCAGAAGGGCGCGCCGCTTCGACCCGGTGACCTGAGGACCGTCGCTGTCTGTCACGGCCAGCCGGCTGGCGCGGGGCTGGGTGTCGAGCCGGGGCAACAGGACCAGGAAAACCACCCAGGGGAGGAGCCCGACGGCGAAAGCCCAACGCCAGCCGACCGTGAGGGCGATCACGGGGACGGCGATACCGGCCGCCAGCGTGGCCGCCGGTATCGAGGCTTCCTTGATCCCGAAGGCGAGGCCCTGGCGCGCCAGGGGAATAGCCCGGTCGACGAGGATCGCCAGCGCCGGGTCGATGATCGCCACTGCCGCGCCGGCGAGGCAGAGGAACCCGACCAGGGAGCCCCAACCCGTGGTCAGCATCCCGAGACCGAACATGGCGGCGACACTCAACGTGCTGCCCAGGTAGAGGGAGGTCTTGGGGCCGATGCGGTCAGCGAGACGGCCCCCGAACGGTGCGGTGAGGGCACCGACCACGAAGCCGATGGTGACCGCGGCCCCGAGCGCCGCCTCGGAAAGCTCGAACTCTTCTTTGATTTGGACGGCGAGGCCCCCGACCATGAACAGAGGAAGGGCGGCGAGGACGAGTCCACTGGCGACGACGACCATCCCCGGGAGGGCTTCACGCATCGTGGCGGGGGGTCCGGTGCTGCGCTGGCTCTTGGTCAAGCGGACACCGTATCGTGAATTCATGCTTCTCAGCCAGACCGATGAGGCGGCCCTCGCCGGCGACTTTGGGCCGGCTGTCGCCATGGCGATGGACCTCGTCGTTGCCGCCGGTCGGGCGATGGGAGCGGAGCGTCTCCTCGACATCAGCGCAGCCCACGTCGACAGCTGCCTGTATCACGGGCAGGCCAGTCTCGACTTCGCCGCCAAGCTTGCCGACCTGGGAGCCAGGGTTGCGGTTCCCACCACCCTCAACGTCTCGTCCCTCGACCTTCTCCATCCCGGCCTCTTCCGCGGCGACCGACAACTGGCCGACCAGGCGCGCTCTCTGATGGACGCCTACGAGTCGATGGGGTGCAGCCCCACCTGGACCTGTGCTCCGTTCCAGCTCGCCGAACGCCCGGCGTTGGGCGACCAAATCGCCTGGGGCGAGTCCAACGCCATCGTCTTCGCCAACTCGGTGCTCGGTGCCCGCACCAACCGTTACGGAGATTTCATCGACATCTGCTGTGCCGTCACCGGCCGGGCCCCGGCCGCCGGTCTCCACCTCGACGAGGGCCGGCGGGCGACGTTGCAGGTTGACGTGGTCGTCCACGACGGACTGCTCGACGAAGAGCTCACCTACGTCGC
>CAZTXD010000206.1:1248-3271 GCA_964617995.1 uncultured Acidimicrobiaceae bacterium | reverse complement strand
AGGGCCGCCACAGCACCGTCCCCTTCTACGTCAACACCGGGCGTGACACCTTCGAGGAAGCGGAGCGATCGGGTCATCTCGAGGCGATCGAGGAATTCGGGGCCACCGTGGTAACCGACACCTGCACCTACATCACACCGATCATGGACGAGCCGGACGGGGCGGTGATGACCAACTCCGGGAAGTGGGCCTACTACGCCCCTGCCAACCTCGGCGTCGATGTGGTGTTGGCCGGTCTGGCCGACTGCGTCGAGTCGGCGGCAACCGGAGAGATTCGGGTCCGGGACCTGGGATGACCGAGGTGTTGGTCGACGGTGAGGCCAGGGGAGCGGCGGCGATCCTCGACGAGCCTTTTTCCTTCTGGGGAGGCTACGACCCGGCCACCGGGACGATCGTCGACCGGTCCCACCCCCAGCGGGGTGAGTCGTTGGCAGGAAAGGTGGTGGTCATGGCCCACGGCCGGGGTTCGAGCTCGTCGTCAGCGGTCATCGCCGAGGCGCTCCGTCTCGGCACCGGCCCGGCGGCATTCGTCCTTGCCGAACCCGATTCGATCATCGTGACCGGCGTGTTGGTGGCACGTCTCCTCTACGGGGTGGAGTGCCCTGTGGTGGTGGGAGAGATCGACGGGCCCGGGCAGTGGCGGGTGTCCGCTGACGGCCTGCAACGCCTCCACTGACCCGCCTGCGCCTTCGCAGTGGTTGCGCTTACGATGACCGCCGGTGCTACCGATCCGAGACGTCAACCCCACCCGCATCACCCCGTGGGTGACGCTGCTGCTGATCGTCTCTTGCGTCGCCGTGTTCTTCGGTCTCCAGAACCAGGAGACGGAGCGGGAGCAGGTCGAGTTTCTCTACCAGCGGGCCGCCGTCTCCTGTGAGATCCTCACCGGCCAGCCGCTCTCAATCACCGAGATCGAGACCCAGCAGTGCAGCACCGAGCCCGGTCAGCCGGTGTTCCCCGCCAAGCAGCCGCTCTTGTCGGTGTTCACCTCGATGTTCCTCCACGGGGGCATCGCCCACCTGCTGTTCAACATGTGGTCGCTGTGGATCTTCGGCAACAACGTCGAGGAGGCTTTCGGCCACTTCCGCTACCTCCTTTTGTACTTGGTCGGAGGGGTGGTGGCGACGTTTGCCTTTGTATTCTTCAACCCGTTCTCCACGGTGCCGCTGGTCGGTGCCTCTGGTGCGATCGCCGCCGCTCTCGGGGCCTACGCGGTGCTTTTCCCCGGTCACCGAATCATCACCTTTGTCGGGTGGTTCCTGGTGCCGCTGCCCGCGATCGTCTTTCTGGCTTTCTGGTTCGTCGGCCAGTTCGGTCTGGGCGGGACCAATGTCGCCTGGGAGGCCCATGTGGGCGGGTTCGTCTTCGGGCTGGTGATCGCTCTCGCCTTCCGCCGCTCCCTGCTGCGACGGGTGGCCCGGGTCCGCTGACGTTTCCCGTTTGGTCGGGTTCTAGGGTGGGCGGTCATGTCCATCGAACTGGACCGATATGGCATCTGGCAACGCACCTCCGACATCACCCCTGAGCTGGCCCGCGAGGTCGAGGGGCTCGGCTACGGGGCGTTGTGGCCGGGAGGCTCCCCCGAGGGGAATCTCGAGGAGATCGAGGCGATTCTCGATGCCACCTCGTCGCTGCTCGTGGCCACCGGGATCGTCAACATGTGGCGGGCCGACGCCGACCTGGTCGCCACCTCGTTCTATCGCATCGAAAAACGTCATCCGGGGCGGTTCTTGCTCGGCGTGGGAATCGGCCACCCGGAGGCGACCTCGGAGTACCGCAAGCCCTACGACACCATCGTCGACTACCTCGACCATCTCGACGCCGCCGGGGTGCCCCGGGAGCAGGTGGTGCTGGCCGCCCTGGGCCCGAAGGTCCTCAAGGTATCGGCGGACCGGACTCTGGGAGCCCATCCTTATCTGACCACACCCCGTCACACCCGTCTCGCCCGCGAGGTCCTCGGCGACGGCCCTCTGTTGGCACCGGAACAGACCGTGGTGGTCGGGGGAGATGCTGAAGAGGCCCG
>CAZTXD010000206.1:0-1148 GCA_964617995.1 uncultured Acidimicrobiaceae bacterium | reverse complement strand
CGCGAACTCAGGGCGCCAGACTTCGCTGAGCGGGGCCTGGAACCCTGGGTTCGCGGATAGCGGTCAGCTGAGGGCTGCTGCGAGCACCTCTCCGGCCGTGTCGACGATGTGGAAGGTGAGGTCCTGGCGGACCTGCTCGGGCACGTCGTCGAGATCCTGTTCGTTGCGCCGCGGCACGATGACTTCCTTCAACCCGGCACGATGAGCCGCCAGCACCTTCTGCTTCACCCCACCTATGGGTAGGACCTTGCCCTGGAGGGTGATCTCGCCGGTCATACCCACGGTGTCCCTCACCTTGCGTTCGCTGAGCAGCGAGACGAGTGCGGTGAGCATGGCGATACCTGCCGAAGGGCCGTCCTTGGGCACGGCACCCGCCGGGACATGGAGGTGGTAGCGGCCCGTGAGCCGCTCCGAGGGAATCCCGAGCTGGTCGGCATGGCCTTCCACATAGGACAAGGCGATCTGGGCCGACTCCTTCATAACGTCGCCGAGCTGTCCGGTCAGGGTTAGACCCCGCTCGCCGTCCATGGCAGACGCCTCGATGAAGAGCACGTCTCCACCGGCGCCAGTGACGGCGAGACCGGTGGCCACTCCGGGAACGTCGGTGCGGTCGGAGGCCTCGTCCTTCCACACCTTCGTCTTGCCCAGGTACTCGATGACGTCGCCTTCGTCGACGACGATGGCTCCATCGACCTCGGCTCTCCCGCTGGCGATGCGGGTGGCCACCTTTCGGGCCAGCTTGCCCAGCTCTCGCTCCAGGTTGCGTACCCCGGCCTCGCGGGTGTACCGATCGACCACCGCGGCGAGACCCGCCTCTGTGACCTCCAGCTCCTCGGGCTCCAATCCGGCGTTACGAACCTGACGGGGGAGGAGGTGGTCACGCGCTATCTCCACCTTCTCCCGGTCGGTGTAGCCGTCGATGCGGATCATCTCGGTGCGATCGAGGAGTGGACCGGGGATGGTCTCCGCCACGTTGGCGGTGGCGATGAAGAGCACGTCGCTCAGGTCGAGGTCGACCTCGAGGTAGTGATCACGGAAGGTGTGGTTCTGGGCCGGGTCGAGCACCTCGAGCAGCGCCGACGAAGGGTCCCCACGCCAGTCGGCGCCGACCTTGTCCATCTCGTCGAGGAGGAAGACCGGGTTCATGG
>CAZTXD010000205.1:0-4821 GCA_964617995.1 uncultured Acidimicrobiaceae bacterium | reverse complement strand
CTTCGGGTTATGAGCCCGACGAGCTACCAGACTGCTCCACCCCGCGTCGCTTGTGCGACACATTCTATCCGGCGGCTGATGCTGCGCCAATCCTGCCTTGCTGTCAGAGCACCTTCGAGCCGTACATCTCGCCCAGGGGGTCGCTGATCAGCTCCAGGCGGGCCCCGTCGGGATCCCGGAAGTAGATCGAGCTGCCGCTTTCCATCATGTACTCCACTCCCGCCTCGTCGAGACGCTTTTTCGCCTCCGCCCATTGCTCCGGCTCCACCGATATGGCGATGTGGTGGAGGCCACCCAGCACCTCGGCGTAGGGCCCGAGGTCGAGGCCGGGGAAGTCGAAGAACGCCAGCAGGTTGCCATGGCCGATGTCGAAGAAGAAATGGTTGGACCCCTGGTAGTCGCGGTTCTCGAAGATCTCCGTCAGCGGGAAACCGAGCACGTCCTGGTAGAAGCGCACCGTCCTCTCGACGTCGGAGGAGAGCAATGCCACATGGTGGAGCCCCCGGGCGCTGCTCGTCCTCTCCTCGTCCGCCAGGTACTCGTCGCGGATCCGATCCCGCTCGGCGTTGATCCGGTTCAGGTCGATCTGTGTCATTTCGCCTCCTCGATCTCAGATCCGGAAGAAGAGGTTGCAGAACGCATCCAGCACGTTCCGGTCACCCCGATATGTCCCGGCGTTGGTCCGACCGTAGGCGGTCAACACGAAGCTGGCCGGGTCGAACTCGATCACATCCTCCAGGTCGTCGATCGACCCCGGCTCCATTTCGATCCCGTCGGGAGTGACGCTGACCCGGGTGTCCCCGGCGTTGGCTCCCGACGTGATGCGGATGCCGATCGTATAGGGATCGACGCCAGCCAGGTCGGCGGTGCTCTGCCACACGATGAAACACAGCGGGACCAGCAGGTCGGCGGCGTCGCCGGCGATGCTGTGACCGCTGCCGGTTCCCTCCCTGATGTCCCATGAGTGGACCGTGTAGTCCACTACCTGGAAGATCGGGTAGAAGGCGGCCGGGATCGGGCCCATGTACTTGTGGGGGACCATCAGCCCGGCCCACTCCTCGTCGGTCAGCTCCGATTCGATCTCGAGCATCCGCTGGAGGTCCTCGCGGAGGCGATCGATCAGCTCCTGGTGGGGGGTGCCCCGGAACCCCTGGGCGCCCTCGTCGACGTACTTGGCCATGTCCCGCACCCCCAAGGCAGGCGGTACCTCTCCCTCCCCGCGGGCGGCGTCGAAGGACTTGAAGTAAGCCTCGGTGGTGTCTACCAGGTGCCCGATCACGTCACGCACCTGCCAATGCCCCGCCCCGGTGGGCGCCTCCCATACCTCCGGCTCGGAGGCGAGGGAGAGCATCCCCTCCGCCTCCCGCTGCCATGCCTGCCGGATGTTGTCCCGGCTCGCTGCCTCGAAGAAGTTCCAGCTCATGATGCTGCTCCTTTCTGCTCCTCTGTCTCGGCGGGGGGTGGTCCCCCCCGGTGTGCGTCGTCCAGGAGCCGGCGGATCCGTCCGGCGTCGACTCCCAGCCCCTCGGCTGCTCGTGCCGCCGCCTCCGCCGTCGCCCCGGCCGGCAGGCCGACTTCGGCGAGGCCGGCGGGGGCGCCGACCCGGCGCGCCAGCTCCCAGACCATCAGCGCCGGGTCCGCGGCCTCCACAGCCGCCCTCACCCGCGCCGCACCCTCGGGGTTGCGCTGCTGCTCGTAGGCGAGGGTGTGGGGCAGCAGCACGGCGTGCACGTCGGCGTGGATCAGCCGGTAGGTGCCGCCGAGGATGTGGCAGAGGGGATGGTGTATCCCCGCCAGGTCCCCGGCCTCGAGGGCGCTGGCGGCGAGGTAGGCACCGAACTGCACCCGGGTACGGGCCGGAAGGTCGCCGGGAGTCGACACCACCTCCGGCAGCGCCGCCGCCAGCATCCGGATCGCCTCGGCGGCATGCAGGGACGCCACTGGGTCCCGCCCCGATAGGAGGGCGCCGACGGCGTGGGCCAGGGCGTTGAGACCGCTGGCCGCACTAACCCGCGGAGGGAGGCCGATGGTGATCTCCGGGTCGTAGACCACCGCCCGGGGTGCCGCCCGGGCGTCGCGCCCGGTGCGTTTGTGCTCACCGGTGATCCCCCACACGGGGGTCATCTCCGAGCCCGCATACGTAGTGGGAACCGCCACGATCGGCAGGTCCAACTCCACCGCAACCGCCTTGGCCAGCCCGGTGGCCGATCCCCCGCCGACGCTGCACAGACCGTCACCGCCCACCCCCTTGACCTCTTCCACGGCTGCCACCGCTAGCTCCTCGGGGACGTGCTGACGTACCTCATCCAGCACGGAGACACAGCGACTGCCCAGCAGCCCAGCCACCCCGGCGCCGACCTCCCGGGCGGCACCCCCTGTCACCACCACTACCCGCTCGCACCCGAGGGCCGCCACCTCCTGGGCAATCCCGGCGAGGGCTCCCACCCCGAAGACCACCCGGCGCGGATGGGACACGTGCACGAAGGAGGGCACGACGTCGTTCCACGTCTTCGTCCCGGACTCGCCCGTGGGTGCTGGGACCGCTTCCATGCTCCTCGCCACTTGTGTGCGGATTGCGCACACTGATACGCTACCCGTACACATCATGGACAGGAGGGTCGGACCATGTCAAGAGGGGATTCGAGCCGGGACCACGTCCAGTCGCTGGAGCGGGGTCTGGCCGTCCTGACCGCCTTCAGCAACGAGCACCGTCGCATGTCGCTGAGTCAGGTGGCCGAACGTACCGGGCTGACCCGGGCGACGGCCCGCCGGCTGCTCCTCACCCTCGTCAGGCTCGGCTACGCCTGCACCAACGGGAAGATGTTCGAGCTCACCCCCAAGGTGCTCAACCTCGGCTACGCCTACCTGTCGTCGTTGGACCTGGCCTCCTACGCCCAGGGGCCGATGGAAGCCCTCGTCGAGAGAGCCCGGGAGTCGTCGTCGGCGGCAGTGCTCGACAGGGCGGAGATCGTCTACGTGGCGCGTGTTCCCACCACCCGCATCATGGCCATCTCGCTGGGCCTTGGGTCGCGTCTTCCCGCCTACGCCACCTCGATGGGACGGATGCTGCTGGCTCATCTCCCCGACGACCAGCTCGACGCGATCCTCACCAACGGTGAGATGTCGGCCCTCACCGAGCGGACGATCACCGAGCCCGACCGGCTCCGGGGGGAGCTGACCCGGGTGAGGAGGCAGGGCTGGGCCCTGGTCGATCAGGAGCTGGAGGAGGGTCTCCGCTCGATCGCCGCTCCCATCCGCAACGACGAGAACCGGGTGGTGGCGGCGGTGAACCTCTCCACCCACGCCGGCCGCGTCACACGCCGCTGCCTGGAGGAGACGCTCCTGCCGATGCTCCTCGAGAGCGCCGAGGCCATCAGCGCCAACCTGAGGCAGGCCGCCTACCCCGGCGGCAACCGCGCCTGAACGCGGCGTCGGCGCTCTCGGGAGTCGCTCACACAGCCACGCCCTCCAGCACGTCCTCCGGCAGACGGATCCGCCAGGGAGCGGGCACGACCATCACCGGGACCGAGGAGCCCCGCAGGACGCGCTCGGCCACGCTGCCGAGCCGCCACCGGGAAATCCCGCTGCGTCCGTGGCTGGCCATCACGATCATCGACACGTCGGGGCGGTCGGCCCGGTCGACGATGGCGGCGGCCACGTCCTTGCCGGCCAACAGGTCGGTGCGGGCGGGGATGTCCGACAGGGACAGCGCCGCGCCCCGCAGCTTCGCCTCGAGGATGTCGACCGGGTCCTCGGACTCGGCGGCAGCCAGCTCGGCCAGCGACCGCACCGTGACCTCGTCAACGACGGTGACGAAGAGAATGCTGTCGCCGGTGGCGGCTGCGAGGCGAGCCGCCTCGGGGATCGCCAGCTGGGACACGGCGGAGGTGTCGAGGGGTACCAGGATGCTCATGTTGTCTCCTTTCACAACGACCTTCGGCTGAGTACCTCCTGTGCATCATCGACTACCGACCCTCTCCCCCACCAGGGACGAAGGTCCCTGGGGCGGGGCCATTCGTCACGAACGCAACCTCCCGGCCCGGGACGTTCGCACCCGTCGATGGTGACCTATGTCCCTACCCGGCTATCGGCTCTCCCGGCATCGTGGACGACGTACGCGTCACAGCGAGGAGACACATGAAGGCCCTGCGCCTCCTGGAATGGAAGTCCCAGCCGGAATTGGTCGAAGTCCCCGATCCCCGACCCGGCCCGGGTCAGGTCGTGATCGAGGTCGGGGGGGCGGGTGCCTGCCACTCGGACCTCCACCTCATGGACGACTTCGAGCCGGGCGTGCTGCCGTGGGGTCCTCCGTTCACCCTCGGCCATGAGAACGCCGGCTGGGTGCACGAGCTCGGCGAAGGCGTCACCGGCCTCGAGGTGGGACAGCCCGTGGCTGTCTACGGACCGTGGGGCTGCGGCACATGTGCTCGCTGCCGGCTTGGCTTCGAGACCTACTGCGAGAACCTGGCCGGCGCTCCCGTGATGGGAGGCGGAGGAGGCCTCGGCCTCGACGGCGGGATGGCCGAGCGGCTGCTCGTCCCGTCGTCGCGCCACCTGGTTCCCCTGCCTGCCGGTCTCGATCCGGCGGTGGCCGCTCCCCTCACCGACGCCGCCCTCACCCCCTACCACGCCATCAAACTGTCGCTTCCCAAGCTGACACCCGACGCCACCGCCGTGGTGATCGGAGTTGGTGGCCTGGGGCACATGGCGGTGCAGATCCTGGGGGCGACCACCGCCGCCTCGGTGATAGCCGTCGACGTCCGCGCAGAGGCGCTGGACCTGGCCAAGCAGCACGGGGCCGAGCTCGGGTTCGTCCCCGAC
>CAZTXD010000204.1:0-4837 GCA_964617995.1 uncultured Acidimicrobiaceae bacterium | reverse complement strand
CGAACCCTCGCTCCGAGCTTGGGAAGCTCGTGTTCTACCATTGAACTACACCCGCAATATCGACGTTCTCCCTGGTCAGCGACCCGCGTGACTGTCTCAGATCGTCTCAGGAATATCTGGCGAGTATCTGGGTCTACGAGGCCGGACCAGTTCGAGTTGTCAATCGCAAGCCAAGGATACCGGGTTCTCTGGAGCGAGGCGCGACGACAACGGGAACAAGGAGCCACCACCCTCGAGGACGCCAAAGCAATCGCCCATGACGTCGCCGCTCGCCTTTGGACCGACGGTGATCGTCCGGCCAGCGCCGGCGATCCGTTTCGGGCGCTCCTGTCGGCCGCCACCGATCCTCGCCACAGGACCTGGACACAGGAGTGGGCCAACCGGGTCGAGAGGATCGCCCGGATCCACATCATTCCCTCCCTTGGCCACGTTCCCGCCGGACAGGTCACCCGGCAGCATGTCGCTGGGCTCCTCCAAGTGATGGGCGCCGCTGGGTACTCGCACGACTTCCTCAAGCACACACGGAATGTGAACGTCTGGCTGTGGATGAGGGCATACAGCGGGGAGTCTGGGATGCCTCCCGCAACCCGCTGGTCGGGGTGACCATTCCTCGCTCTCAGCGGACTGCAGAAGACGGCCGGCCCGACCTCTCGATGATCCCCACCGACGATCAGGTCATCGGGCTGATCATCCGGATGGCCTCCGACAGGCCCGTCTACGGGGTGATGGCCGCCACGGCCGCCTTCACCGGGGTGCGCTGGGGCGAGCTCCTCGCCATAACAGTCGACTCGGTTCGGCTCGACATCGGTCGGCTCCGAGTCACACACAATTGTCAGCTGGTCTTGTGTCGTCCCACTGGTCCACGCTTGTGGCCGCCGCTCAACAGAGAGGGACGGACCCCAGCCAGTTCTGCTCTACGCCGGGAGTGGACCCAGTTCTCTAGCTCGGACATTCGCCATCGAGGCAGCTGGTCGGTCAGGTAGATCGGAGCAGGGAACGACGGGTCACGGTCACGGAGACGGTTATTGGATGATTATTGTCGGCTCTACTCCTCCGGTAACTCGCAGGTGCCAAAGTCGAACTCGTTCAGCACGAAGTTGTTGGGTTGAGCTGTGATGTGGAACGTCAGGTTGACGTTGTCGGCAGTCCCGACGCCCTGACCGACGATCTGCAGCTTTGCGGTGAATGTCGCCTGGAAGCCGCCGGTGTTGGCGTTGAAAGTCTCACCGAACCAGACGGCTCCAACGATGCGGTGCTCATTGCCATCACTGTCCTCCGCCACGACTCCCTGCGGGGTGACAGTCCCAGTGAAGTTCGTGTTTCCAGAGGCGCTTTCTCCCTCGTGGATGACGACGCGGAGCTCTCCGGCAGTGATGGTGTAGATATCACCTTCACACTCGAAGACGTCGCCGGTGACGTCTTCGGTGAACCTGAATGCTGGCTGGTTTGCCCAGGCCGGACCCATCACAGTCAGTGTCAGCAGCATTGCTGCCAGCAGCACAGTGGTGCGCTTCATGGCGCGCTCCCTTCTTTCTTCGAGGCCTATCTGCTCTTCCATGGTCTGATCTCCCCTCTTGGGTTGTGGCCCCAATGGCCTCATCACCTTCTCTTTCCTATCCGTGGGTACGCTCGTGTAGGCGATCCCACGTCTCACAAAGGGCGGATGGCGTCGATCGATTTCGACCCAGACCGCTTCGCCGGGACCCGATGCCGACCCGAGACCACCCGACGCAGTGCGGGACACGTCTTTTCAGAAACGTCTGTGTTTCAGCATCATGCGACACTTTGTCGAGGCTCCCCATGAACGCCAGCCGGTTAGACACCATTGTCACCGTCGTAAGCGAGCTGGTCATGAGTAACGGATGCTCATATATCCAACTATGGCCATGGACATGGATCGCGTCGCCTCCCAGTACCGGGGACCCGTCTCAGGACACGAACAACATGGGTCCCGTGGTCAGGTGACACCGACCAACGACCCCACTACCGCGTTGCTCTCGCGGTATCGCGAACAGCTTCGCCACACCCCTGCATCCGGTTTGCTATGACGACGTGTTCTGCGATGTAGACGTCGGGTCCGCTCCGAGGCCGAGCATTGCGGCAGCCTCTCTCCGATTGTGGACGCCGAGTTTGAGGTAGGCACGTTGGATGAGGTTGTTCACGGTCCGGACGGAGATGACGAGCCGTTCGGCGATGGTCTTGCTCGTCAGGCCGTTGGCGGCCATGGTCACGACCTCTCGCTCCCGGGGCGTGAGAGGAGACACGTGGTCTTCGAGCAGCATGCCAGGTGTGCGGGCGCCTTGGCACCGTGTCCGCAGGCTTGCCGCCCGGCGACGGCATGCTTGGGCTCGCCGCCGGCCCGCATTGGCGTAGGCCGCTGCGGCGCTGGTAAAGGCTTCGGCTGCCAGAAGCCACAGCCCCAGCCTGTCGAACACCTTGGCGGCGCTCTCGAGACTGTCAGAGGAACCGTCGACGGTTGCGGCGGCGTGTCGTGCCCGGGCTTGGACTGAAACTGAGTCGGTGCGTGCTGCAAGGTCACTTAGGTGTGCAGCGGCTTCGCCGGCGTGGCCGAGGCGAACGAGATCGTGTTGGACGCGCACTTCGGTCGCTACCAGGTCGGAACGGCGGGCGGTGTCGGCTGCTTCGCGTAGCAACAGGGCGGCTTTCGACTGCTCTCCGCGGGCGACGGCAAGCCAGGCCCTCGCGGACAGTACGTCGGCCTCGAAGAGCCGCTCCGGAGTGGTGGGGAGCTGGTCCAGTTCTTCCATCGCGGTGATTGCCTCTGGCACAGCACCGGCTTGGGCGGTGGCGAGGACCTGACCCGACAGGTTGGCGCGAAGCAGTCCGGTTTGGCCCAGCCTGCGTTGGAGTGCTGCGGCTTGTTGGAAGGTAGTTGCGGCTGTCACCACCAGTCCCCGCTCCAACAAGACGGCCCCTAGAAGGGTCGTCCAACGGGCTTGCAGGAACGACGGGCCAGCGGTGATCGCGGCGGCCTGCCCTTCTCGGGCGACCTCTTCGGCTTCATCGAGACGGCCGGCAAGAAGCAACGCGTGCCCTCGTGCAAGTTCTGGGAAGCTTTCATGACGGCTCACGTGGGGATACGTTGGTGGCTGCTCGCGGACTGCAGCCTCCTCGGCGGCGCGGATAGCCACGGCGGTGTCTCCGAGAAGCGCTGTTGCCCAAGAGGTGACGATGTTTGCGGCCACGGCGCCGCGCGTGTCCGTCGGTTCGACGGCTGTCAGCCGCCCTAGCGCAACCCTGGGTTGGCCGGCGTGCAGTGCCATCCAGGCGCTGTTGGCAATCAGCTCGCCGGCAGGGGCGCCGGCGGATGCCCGTTCGCCGTCGGTGAGAACCTGTTGCGCCTCCGCTTCGAGGCCGAGACCGAAGAACAGGTTGTCGGCGCGTGCCAAGGCTGCACGTATTCTCAAGGGTGGGGCCAGCGCCGGGACCTCGAGCCGCCGGAGGTAGGCTTCCGCTTCGGTGTGCTCGCCCCGCTCGTCGAGCAGCTGGGCCAGCAGGACAGCGACAGCCGGTTGATACCGGCCGGCCAAGGCGGCCCGTGCCAGGCGCTCGGCCAAGTCGAAGTCGGCGGCGTGATAGGCCTGGTGTGCTGCGGCGGCTAGCAGGCCCGGCTCGGCCTCGCCGCCAGCGGTCAGCTGCCAGGTAGCCACCCGAAGAGCATCCTCACGGCGACGGGCACCCAACCCTTCCACCGCCGTCGTCAGGCGCCGAGCCACAGCGACCGCGGTGGTCCCGGGTGCCTGGGCCCTCAGGACATCCCCATACATGGGATGGGTAAGAGCCACCGGTCTGCGTCGGCCATCGTCATCGAGCCGGATCAATCCCCGTCGTTCGAGCGCCTCCAGGTCCGCTCGAGGGTGCAGAGTCCGCATCAGATCCAGCCCGAGCACATCGCCGAATGCCAGGGTGTACATGGCTTCCCGCTCAGTAGGTGTTATCCCGGTCAGACGCTGGCGGACCAGGTCTTGGATCGACGACGGCACCTGCAACTGCCCGTTCAGGATCCACACGCCGTTCTCCTCGATCAAGACACTCTCATAGAGGGCGGCCAGCACGAGTTCGCGCAGGAACAGCGGATTCCCCGTCGATGCGTTCCACAGCGCATGGGCAGTGGCCATGTCCACCTCCCCCGACAGAGCGAGTCCGAGCAGCCTGGCTGTCTCATCATGAGACAACGGCTGCAGCTCGAGCCGGAGTGCGAGCCCGTCCTTCCACAACGCGACAACCGCATCCGGCATCCCCTCTCCCGAACGGACCGTCGCGACGACGGACACCGCCCCCTCTAGCGCAAGCTGATGGACGAGCGTGGCCGATGCAGGGTCGAGGTGGTGGGCGTCGTCGACGACCAGCATTATCCGGCGCCCCTGGGAGCGATCGATCAGGGCCTGAGCGGCCCAGTTGAGCCCTTCGAACGTCCCCGCAGTGTCATCGTGGCGGCCCGGCAAGAGCGGAGCGAACACCCCCAGCGGAACGGTGGCGGCCGCACGCGACGCAGCCACGCGCAGCCCGACCCATCCGATCTTGCTCGCCAGCGCCAACGTCTCTAAGGCAAGCCGCGACTTGCCCGTACCAGCCGCCCCAGCGATCACCAACCCCTGCCGATCTCGGTCGCCCATCAGGTCGGCGATTGCCATGATTTCCTCGTCGCGGCCCACCAGCGGCCACGTGAGGTCGTGCCGCATCCAACACTCTCGGATCGGGCCCCGATTATGACGCCAGCCGAACGAACCGGCAACCATCGATGACACGACGCACCTCTAGGGGGTGGTCTCAGATCGGCCTTGCATCATCCTCTCCCGGATGGTGTTGCTGGTGG
>CAZTXD010000203.1:0-4875 GCA_964617995.1 uncultured Acidimicrobiaceae bacterium | reverse complement strand
ATAGCGCGCATTTGATGCGCGAAAACGGGTTTGTCACGTGGTTTCGGGGGGTTCGGCCTGGTCGATGAGCATGACGGGGATCCCGTCGACCACCGGGTAACGGCGGCCGCACACGTCGCAAACGAGACGGGGAGGATCCTCGGTGTCGGTCAGACTCCCGTGGTCCACCGGGCATACGAGCAGGGCGCGCAGCTCGGGATCGATCACGGCCGGTCCTCCACGATGGCCCGCACTTCGGCGACCAGTCCCTCCACTGCCTCGCCGTCGGGGGCTTCCACATTGAGGCGGAGCAACGGTTCGGTGTTCGACGGCCGCAGGTTGAACCAGCGATCGTCCCACGACAAGGTCAGCCCGTCGAGACGATCGATGACGGCATCGGGGAAGTGCCCGGCCACGGACTCCATGGCGGCAGCCTGGTCGTCGACGGTCATGTTGATCTCCCCTGATGCGGCATATGGCTCCACCTCCCGGCGGATCTTCGACAGCGGCCTTCCATCCTCGGAGATCACCTGGATCAGCACCAGCATGGCCAGCATTCCCGAGTCGGCCCGGTAGTTGTCGGCGAAGTAATAGTGCCCCGAGTGCTCACCGCCGAATACCGCACCCGTCTCGGCCATCACCTGCTTGATGAACGAGTGACCCACCCTGGTGCGGATGGGATGCCCGCCGTGGGCCGTCACCGTCTCCGGGACGGCGCGGGAGGTGATCAGGTTGTGGACGATGGAGGCGCCGGGATGACGGCTGAGAAACCAGCGTGCCACCAGGGCAGTGGTGGTCGAACCCGGGACGGGGATCCCGAGATCGTCGACGAAGAACGCCCGGTCGGCGTCTCCGTCGAACGCGACACCGAGATCCAGGCCGCCGCTCTCGACGAGCTCGATGAGGTCGACGAGGTTGGCCGGGTCGATGGGATCGGCGGGGTGGTTGGGGAAGGTGCCGTCGGGCTCGAGGTAGAGACCGGTGAGGGTGGGAAGGATGCGATCGAATACGGTCTCGACCACCACCCCGGCCATGCCGTTGCCGCCGTCGACGCCTACTTCGAGGTGCGCGAACGCCCCCGGCTCGACGATGGAGAGCAGGTGGTCGACGTAGTCGGGCACCGGATCGAACCGCGTCACCGAGCCGGCGCCGCCGGTGGGCTGCGGGCCGCTTTCGGCCAGGCGGCGGATCTCGTCCAGGCCGGATTCGATCCCCACGGGTGCAGCGCCCGCCCGGCACACCTTGATCCCGTTGTAGTTGGGAGGGTTGTGGGAGGCCGTGATCATCGCTCCCGGTATCGAACGGACACCCGAGACGTAATAGACGGTGTCGGTGGCCACCTCCCCCAGGTCGACCACATCCACCCCCCGGGAGGTGATGCCCGATATGAAGGCTTCCGCCAGCGCGGGTGAAGACAGGCGGCAATCGCGCCCCACGGCTACGGGCGAGGAATCCACGAAGGAGGCGAAGGCGGCGCCGACGGCGCGGGCGACCTCCGGGGTCAGTTCCCCGTTGTCGGTTCGACCCCTCACGTCGTAGGCCTTGAAGATGGTTCTGAGGTCGATGAAGCCGCTCCTTCTCTGCCCGGGAGTCTACGAGTCCGTCCGGGCGGCGGGGACCGCCGGGGCGACGCGACTGTGGGATGGACACCAGGGCCTCACATGTGGGTGACGATGGGCGATCCGGGAGGCTTCGAGTTCTGCGTCTCCTGATGGCTGCCGGGCACTGACCCCGTAGCAGGACGCGCCGTTATAGTCCCGCCGATGCCCCCACCTCGTGTCTCTGTGGTGCTGCCCGCGTACCGCCTGGGTGACGTCATAGCCGACAACCTTCGCCGTGTGATCACAGCCCTGGGGGCGGTGGAAGACGTGGAGGTGGTGGTGGTCGACGACGGAAGCGACGACGACACCCCCCGGGCACTCTCGGCGGTGGCCGGGACCGACTCACGGATCCGGGTGGTCACCCATGATCACAACCGTGGCAAGGGCGAGGCCCTCGTCTCGGGCTGGCGGTCGAGCAAAGGCGAAGTCGTGGTCTTCCTCGACGCCGACCTCGATCTGCCCCCGGAGCAGATACCGGCGCTGATCGATCGCCTCGAAGCCGCAGATGTCGTCGTGGGCACGAAACGCCGGTCGATGGACGCCGGGAACTACCCGCGGATGCGGACTGTGCTGAGCCGCCTCTACTCGTCGTCGACCAGTCGGCTCTTCGGGCTCCCCGTCGATGAGACCCAGACCGGTCTGAAGCTGTTCCGGCGCGGGGTGCTCGATCAGGTGATACCCGACATGCGGATCATGGGATACGCCTTCGACCTCGAGCTGCTGGTCCGGGCTAACCGCCTGGGACACACCATCGTCGAGGCCCCCGTCGAATTGGCGGAGTCGGCCCGGGGAGCGTCGTTCCGACCGGCGATGGCTTGGGAGCTGGGCCGGGATGCCCTGCGTCTCGCCTGGTGGTCGGTTCGGGACGAACGGCTGCGGCGGTCCCGCCGCCGCAGCGAGGACTGACCCGGGCCCGCCCGTCAGGACCCTGTAGGGGTCTCGACCCTGCGCCTGATGCCGTAGGCGACCAGCCACAGCACCGCCACCCCTGTCAGCGTCATGCCCAGATAGTCGGTCCACCGCCGCCCGAAGTCGAGTACCACCTCTTCGTCGGTGGGGATCACGACCATCAGCGACGGGGTGGCGTGGTAGGGGCCATCGGCTCCGGCCGCTCTCCAGTTCGGGAAGTAGGAGACCTTCACCAGATGCGGCACCCCCACGGCGGAGGTCCGAAAGCTGACCCTGTGGTCCTCCACGACGATATCGGTGACCTCGCCAGAGCCGCCGGCCGCCGGAAGATCCGCCAGCTCATCGAGGGTCTGAACGGGCGGGAGATAGTCGGGACCGGCTCGCACCACCGGCCTATCGAGATTGTCGACGTCGTCGTACCAGTCCAGAGCGAATTCGTGGAACGAGTCCCCGGCGTAGACCGGGACCTCGTAGGCGAGCGGCTCCACGAGCTGGGTGTCAGGGAGGCGATAGACGACGAACGGCCCGGTGGTGCCGATGCGGGTCAGTCGGGAGTCCCCGTCGGCCTTCTCCACCGCCTCCTCGGTGTAGGCCACGTAGTACTCCACGCCGTAGAGCCCCAAATGGGGTATGCCACGATCGAAGTCGAAGGTGCGATACCGCAACCCGGAGACGGGGGCGGAGGGAGCGAAGCTCATCTCGGCCTGGTTGAGGAAGTGGAAGGGTACGGTCAGCGACGACTCGAAGAACAGCCCCTCCATCGAGGCGTGCTCGTGCCCGACCCAGTAGGGGATGAGCATCAGCGACATGGTCGTGCCGAACCGGTCGTGGTCCTTGCTGTACTCCCATTGGACCCTCCCCGGTTCCAGCCCCGCTATGGTGCCCATGAACTCCTGGTACTCGGGCCACGGTTCCTTGCCTTCGTATCCGGAGTAGTTCCAGCGCGCCCACCCGCTGACGAAGCTGACACCGGCGAGGGCTCCCAGAGCCAGCACCGACACCGCCACCGATGTGGTCACCGACCGGGTCCTGGCCGGCCCGTGCCACATCAGCGACGCCCCCAGGACGGCCACCGCCGCCACGCCTATCGCCCACGGCAACCAGTTCGGGGCACCGGCGCTGGTGGAGGCCACATAGACCGCCAGCACCGCCCCTCCCAGGAGGAGACCTCGCGGGATGTGGGCCGACACCTTGCCGGGAAGCTGACGTGTGACCCACCTCGTGACCGCTCCCACCGCCGTGCCCGCCAGGAAAGCCACCCCGAAGTACCAGTACGGAAGGAGGCGGCCGTTCCAGAGTTTCCACCTCGGGTCCGAGATGAGGTCCGGGAAGGCCTCGGTGATCAGGTTGGGGAGCGGGTAGTACACCAGCGGGAGGAATGTCATCACGATGATCGGCACCACCCGCGGTGTGCGTCGGGCCAGCCAGATGACCCCTCCCAGGGCCAGGGGGAGCAGCAGCCATATCTCCGCCGGCAGCAACTCCTCGAGGCTACGCAGGGGCGTCCAGCCCATATCCGACGAGTATGCAACACTCGCCAGGAGGGGCAGCGCCCAGAACCCGGCGAGGGCGAAGCCGCCTGCCCATACCCCCACCGTCCGTGACCCCCTTTTCCAGAACAGGACGGGGATCGAAGCCGCCACCACGACCAGGGTCGTGATGATGTGACACAGAGCGGTGAGCGCCAGGAAGACCGCCGCCCACACCAGGTGGCGCCGGTCGTCGCGCACTCCCCGTATCAGATGACCCAGGTACATGAGGGAGAAAGCGAACGACCACGAGAACGTGAACTCCCCGGCCAGGGTGGAGGCGATGTTCCCGCCGTAGATGGTGAAGCTCTCCATGAACACGAAGATCACACCCGCCGAGGCCGCCACCACCGAAGTCATGCGTCCGATCCTGAGGGAGCGAGCCAGGTAGTAGGCGGCAGGCGGGGTGGCTGCCAGACCGGCCACCGTCACCAGCTTGAAGGCCACCCCGTAGGGAATGAACACATCGAGCAGGACGATCACCAAAGACGGCAGAGGGAAGTAGAAGTAGAAGACCGGGAACCCGGCGAACCACGACTGGGACCATCCCAGGACCCGGCCCTGCGGCAGCAGGACGTCGCGCAGATAGGCGGGGCCGAAGACATGAGCTCCCATGTCCCCACCGGTGGGGGTGTTGGCGCTCAACAACAAGGACGGGTTGAGCACCGCCAGGACGACCAGGGCCATGGCGCTGAGGAGGAAGGCCGGAACCCACCATCTCCCCCTGGTTGCCGTCGGCCAGGTCACCGCTCGGTGTTGCGCACTATGTCGAGGATCTGACCGAGGTCGACCGGGTCGCCGTCACGGTCCCACCACTTCGACTCACAGGTGTGGCAGGAGAAGAAATGGACCTCGGT
>CAZTXD010000202.1:0-4906 GCA_964617995.1 uncultured Acidimicrobiaceae bacterium | reverse complement strand
CTCGCCGCGGCCCGGCGACCTTGAACGCCTAGCCATTCTCAGGGCCGTGGACCGCGCTCAGCGACGACTGCAACCCTGGGATGTATGTAGCCCGCCTGGCCAGGTCGCTGGCGGCAGGAATGATGTATGACGACATATCACCTCCGGCGGCATTTTCATCCATCCAGGGCGTCGCCGTCAGGCGTCGTGTATTGCTGGGATCGCTCATAGCCACCAGGGGGACCATCCGCCCCACGCCACCGCGGCGACCAGGCCCAGACACGCCATCTCGCCGAGCTGCTCGCAGGCGCCGAGGATGTCACCGGTGATCCCGCCGATCCGCCGCATCGAGATGAACCGGGCGACGAGCGCGACTGCCGCCACCATGAGGACGGCGGCCACACCCACCCACCACCCAAGCGCAACCAGGCCGACTCCGGTGCCAACGGTGACGGCGGCAACGGAACTCCGGGCATCGAGACTCGCTATCCCCAACCTCCCCAACCCGTCGTCACGGGCGGCCGGCGCGATCGCCATCAGAGTCACCGCTCCGGTCCGGCCGAGAACGTGGGCGGCAACCAGACCCGACACGGCAACGACTGGAGCCAACGAGCCCAGGGCCACGACACGCCATAGCACCGAGAAGACGACGGCCAGAGTCCCATACGTTCCCAGACGGGGGTCGCGCATCACGGCCAACGCGCCGTCTCCCGATTCTCCCGTGCCCAGCGCGTCCAGGCTGTCGGCGAGACCGTCCTCGTGGAACGCTCCGGTGAAGACGACTCCAAACGCGACTGCGACTACTGCGCTCAGCATCGACGGGACCCAGGGATACAGAAGGGCGTAGATGCCTCCTACCACCAGACCCACGATGAGACCGACGACGGGGAACCACCCTGCCACCCCTTTGAGCGGTCCCCTGTCGGATGTGCCTGCTCCGAGCGGAAGACGTGTCAGCATCCGGAAGGCGTCGACAAGCCCGCTCATGTCAGACCCGCTTCCTCGAATGTGGCGACGTCGACGACCGATCGCGCCGCCACCGACACCAGCGGGAGGGCTGCGAGCGCCCCGCTGCCCTCCCCCAAACGCATCTCCAGGTCGAGGATGGGCGGCCGACCCAGCCTCGCCACGAGCCGCCGGTGTCCGGGCTCACCTGAGACGTGGGCCGGCCAACAGTGATCGAGGTAGCCGGCCTGGGTCAGCTCGAGGGGAAGCACAGACGCGCTGACGACGAAACCGTCGAGGAGAACCGGGATCGACCGTTGCCGGGCCTCGATCGCGGCACCGGCGATGGCGACCATCTCCCGACCTCCCACCTGGCGCAGCACCTCCATCGGCCCCACATCCGAGATGCGCCCCGCGGCTTCGGCCACCACCCTCGCCTTGTGGGCTACGCCACTCGCATCCAGACCTGTCCCGGGGCCCGTCCAGTCTCTGGCCTCGCCTCCCAATAGAGAAAGGCACACGGCCGCGGCGGCTGTGGTGTTGCCGATTCCGACCTCGCCGAGCATCAGCAGGTCGATGTCGTCGGCGCCGGCGACCGCGGTCCGTCCTGCGTCGAGGGCTTCGAGGAAACCCGCTTCGTCCATCGCCGGCTCCCGGCGAATGTCTCCGGTGGGCCGACCCACTCCCACATCGACGAACTGGAGATGGGCGCCGACGTGGCGGGCCATGACCGCCACGGTCGCCGTTCCCGCCCGGATCGCCTTCGCCATCGCCGCCGTCACCGATGCCGGGTAGGCGCTGACCCCTTCGGCCGCGACTCCGTGATCCCCGCCGAAGACGAGGATGAGCGGGTTCTCCACCGCAGGCCGATCCGTCCGTTGCCAGCTCGCCAACCACACGGCCAGCTCGTCGAGACGCCTGAGCGCGCCGCGGGGTCTCAGAACCCGTTCGGCACGGCCGGCTACCGCCGCTGCGCTGATGTCGTCGGGGGTGACGGTGGCGGGCCAGATCCGGTCATCCGGCATCATCGGCCTCCCCAAGCCGAAGCGTCTTGCCTGCGACGACCAGATACGCGATGTCGGCGACCGCGGCGAATCTCTGGTTGGCCCACCCCTGTAGGTCCCGGAACCGACGACCCGCCGGGGCCATAGGCACGAGCCCCATCCCAACCTCGTTGCTCACGACAACGACCTCACCCCGGTGGCGACGGCACGCAGTGAGCGCGTCCTCCACCATGTCCCGGATCGAGTCCTCGTCGTCGCCCACCATCAGATTGGAGATCCACAAGGTCACGCAATCGAGAAGGATCGTCTCACCATCCGAGGCGCCGCGCAGTGCCTCCGGAACCTCGATGGGGGCTTCGATCACCGTCCACTCTTCGGGTCGCTGACGCCGGTGATGAGCGATCCTCTCGGCCATCTCCTCGTCGTCGGGTCGTGCGGTGGCGATGAAGCAGACCGGCTGTGAGATGCGGGAAGCCAGGGACACCGCCAGGGACGACTTGCCCGAGCGCGCCCCTCCCAACAGGAGGATCAATAGTCGATACCCCGACGAGCCATTACACCACTGTCGTAGGCGTGTTTGATCTTGTGCATCTCCGTGACCGTGTCTGCGATGTCGATGAGCCGTTGCGGAGCGTCACGACCGGTCAGGATGACGTTCACGCCCTCCGGCCTCCCTTCGAGAACACCCACCACCTCGTCGAGGTCGACCCATCCCCAGTTGATGGGATAGGTGACTTCGTCGAGGATCACCAGGTCGTATTCCCCGGACCCGACCGTGGCGACGGCGTGCTCCCAACCGGCGACGGCGATCGCCTGGGACTCGTCCATGTCCTTCGAGTCCCAGGTGAAGCCATCGCCCAGGGCCCACCAGTCGACGCCGAGTCGACGTGCGATCTTCTCTTCTCCGACACTCCACTCCCCCGACTTGAGAAACTGGATGACCGCCACGTTCCACCCTCTGGCGATGGCTCGCAGGGCGGTCCCGAAGGCGGCAGTCGACTTCCCCTTCCCATCGCCGGTGTTGATGAGAAGCAGTGACCGGGGGCGAACACTCCCCTTCGGCGGCGACTGTGTGGGCGGGGTTTGACTGGTCACTTGTGGCTGTACCTCATCGGAACCACGATCGGGCCGTCCCTGTCTTCGATGACCCTGATGCCGGCACCGTAGTGAGCCTTCAGATTGCGCTCAGTCAACACCTCGGGCGGCGTCCCGTCCGCCGCGATCCGGCCGTCGCTGATGAGCAGGAGTCGATCGGCATACCGTCCGGCGAGAGTGAGGTCGTGGGCTGCGCTGACCACGGTCAGGCCCTCCACCTTGCGGAGATGATCGAGAACGTCGAGCACCTCGACGGCATGGCCCACGTCGAGACTGGCAGTCGGCTCGTCGAGTAGGAGGACCGGTGCCTCCTGGGCCAGGGCTCTCGCCAACACGGCTCGTTGTGCCTCACCACCGGAGAGGGTGCCCAATGGGCGTCGTGCGAAGCCGGTCAGGTCCAGCTTCTCCAACGCCCCGTGAACCGTGTCGAGGTCATGTCTCGTCTCTGCCGCGAGATATCCGAGGTGGGGTGTTCGACCCAGCATCACGTAGTCGGCAACCCCCATCTCTTCCGGCAGGTGGGGTCTCTGTGGCATCCAGGCGACATCGGCTCCGAGACGGCGCCGGCGACCGCCCAGGGAGACGGCGCCGAGGTGAGAGACCACGCCGACGGCGGCCTTGATCATCGACGTCTTACCGGCCCCGTTGGGGCCGATGAGCCCGAGCCACTCTCCATCGCCCACCTCGACGGTGATCGGCCCGAGAACCCGGCGGCCGTCGTAGGACACCGCGACTTCGTCCCAGGTGATCATGTCGGCCCTCGCATGGTTCGGAGGACTAGCAGGAAGAAGGGTGCGCCGAAGAAGGCGGTGAGCACGCCGATCGGCAGCTCCGCCGGGGCGACGAGAGATCTCGCGGTGACGTCGGCGAGCATGAGGAAGGCGGCACCGAAGAGAATGGAAAGCGGGACGATCACCCGGTAGCTCCAACTGAAGAGAAGGCGGATGGTGTGAGGCACGATGATCCCAACGAACCCGATCAGCCCGCTCACCGAAACCGCGGCCGCCGTGGCCAGGGTGGCAGCGATCACCACCACCGCTCGAACCTTTCCCACATCGACGCCAAGAGCGCCGGCCTCGTCGTCGCCCAGGCTGAGGACATCGAGAACTCGTCTGCCCCCGAAGATGACCGCCACGGCGACCAGGGCGTAGGGCAGGAGTTGGACGACCTCTCGCCAGCCGGCGGTGACCAACCGACCGAGGATCCAGGTATAGACCTCGCGCAGGGTGTCCGAGTCACGCTGCAGGAGGTATGTCTGGATGGCCGTGGCGAAGGCCGCCACCGCCACCCCGGCCAGTATCAGGGAAGTGGCGGACCGTCCGGCGATCGACCGCCCCAATACGTAGGTCATGGCGACGGCGGCCATGCCACCGATGAAGGCGAGCGGCGTCAACAGCGTCGGATTCCCGGACACGGCGATGGCGATCGTTGCCCCGAGACCGGAGCCTGCCGCCACCCCCAGGAGATAGGGGTCGGCGAGGGCGTTGCGAAACACCCCTTGGTAGGCGGTGCCGGCGACGGCGAGGACCGCTCCCACGATCGCCCCGAGCACCACGCGCGGGAGTCTGATCTCGAAGAGGATGCTCGTCTGTATATCGCTGAGCCCGGAATCCAGGCTGAGGCCGGGAATGGTGTCAGCAAGGGCGCGGATCACCGAGACCGCATCGATTCCCGCTGCCCCGACCGTGGCGCCGACGGCTGCGGCGCCGAGGACGGCGACCACCCCGGCCAGGAGAGACATCCATCCGACCCGAGTGGAACGGGCCTCGACCGAGATGGCGTCCTCTGTCAACCCTCACTCACATATTTACCCAGGGCGTCGGACACGGACTCGGCGAACTCGACGATGCGAGGGCCCCATCGCGAGACGATGTCGGAGTCCA
>CAZTXD010000201.1:3796-4949 GCA_964617995.1 uncultured Acidimicrobiaceae bacterium | reverse complement strand
CGATGTCCGCGACTCCTTTGAGCAGCGCTCCGATCTTGATGTGCGCATGGGTATGACAGCTGGCCAGCCTGTAGACCACGACGACGACCTTTTTGGGGCTGCCGTAACCATGGCAAACAGGATCTGCTCCTCCGCAGGACCCGAACAGATCTATGTGTCCGATGTCGTCCACAACCTGGGCGTCCCAAAGGGCTTCAGGTTCGACGGTGGACAGACCAAGGTGCTCAAGGGTTTTTCTGAACCGGCAACCATCTACGAGTTGCTCGGCAGCACCTGAAGAAGAACGTCGCCTTTGCTGTGAAAAGACGCAGCTCCCGTATCTGCGGAAACGGACCGGAAAAGAGTGGCATGCATCGCAACCTCTAGCCTCGTGGGCCTCCGGGAGCCGCCTTGGACTCAGTGTCGCCCGTCACCCACAAGGTGACCGGTTCTTCGTCGGTAGCTCCAACGATCTCCTGGACAGCGTTCAGGCTCGACCCAAGGCTGCTGGTCCGTTTGGGGGAGCCGATCAGCTCGACGTGATCCTGGGAGGAGACCCGGTACCCGGATTCGGTTCTCTCCGGCCTTGGCAGAAAACCTCTTCCTGCTCCGGGTTGTCTATCTGAGCCATATTGGACTCTTTCTCACGATGAGTCCCACGGGCCATGTTCGCTGTGCGTGGCGCCTCAGCGGCCGACTGGGAGTACCGACTTCCTCCACCTCAACGCTGAAGGCAAGATGACCGAGTACTGGGGTTACATGGACAGACTTATCGGCTCTCCACATCCTCTTTGAAGGCGTCTTTGCCACCCTGGTTTACCCGGCTTGCCCATCCCTTGAGAAGTGGCCTTAGGAGACCCTGTACACCCGAGAGTCTTGCGTTGACGGGATCGAAGACGCTTGTGTCGATCATCACGTCCTCATCCCGAAAGGTGGTTGATGCAAAGCCAGAGCACAAGACCGACTCTCCATGAATCCCTTACGGCTCAAGGGTCTTGGCGATTGACTCGTCGGGTACTTCTCTCGTCGGGTTCGTCACCCGATGGGCTCCCAAGGTGTCTCGTGATTCTGCCCGGGGCCGACTCACACGGCACCATCGGTGCGGTGGACCCGGAGGACGGATCGGTGGCCGGAGGCGCCTGATTGGGTTATGCGCGAGCTTGCCGGGAGGGCG
>CAZTXD010000201.1:0-3696 GCA_964617995.1 uncultured Acidimicrobiaceae bacterium | reverse complement strand
CGCCGGGGCGTCTGAACGTTCTGGCATCGGGCCCGGACGACCGCCCATCCGGCGAGCGCCGTGGCGCCGGCGAGTATGACCACCCCCCAGAGCACCGGCCGGGGTAGGTGGGGTAGTGGTGGTGTCAGCTCGGGATATCCGGCGAGGACGCCTGCCATGGCAGCAGCGGCGGTGAGCTTTGGTCCTCGGCCAGACAGCAGGTTGCTCCACCGGGAGTCGGTGATGGCCTTGTCCGCGAGGTCGACGGCGTTTCAGGGGCAGTAGACGATATAGCGACGGCGGAGGATCAGCGCGGGGATGCCGATCATCTCGCATCCTCCGTAGCGGATGAACACGACGACGAGCACGGATACGACTATGTAGAGGCTGAGGCCAACACGGAAGGCGAGTGGGAGGAAATCGAGATAGGGGACGACGAAAACCGGCCCGTAGAGGATGACGGTTGACACCCAGGGGTTGACCCGGGCGAAGAACCGCTCACCGAGCAGCCACTGGGCGGTGAAGTAAGCAGCGAACCAGGCGAGAAACCAGCCCGCTGCCTCGGCCATCTGACGGGCTGTGATTCCTTGGCCGGTGAGCTGGGTGGCGAGGTATCCGAGAGGGAGGAGGACTCCAAGGATGAGACGCAGCTCACTTCGCCGCCTTGTTGACTGGAGCGATCCTCAGGACGACGCCGTCGTTGCCGAAGGGGATCCCGTTGATGTTGCCCAAGACGTAAAGCTCACCGCTGGCGTCCTCACCCATCCCAAGCACTGCCAGTGTTTGCGGGAAGGGCCCGGGTTCGGCGTCCCCCTCGGCTAAGCCGAGTTCTGCCATGGCTTCTGCGAACCCCCGAAACTCGTGGATTCGAAATAGGCCATCGCGGGATGGTTTGCGCTGGAGATAGAGGAGCCGTCCAAAGTTGTGAGGACCCGAGGGCAGGTTGAAAAGCCGGGAGAACTCGCCGAGAACATAGCGGCCCCTGAGCTGCGGAATCCGGCTTCCGCGGTAGACAAACCCTCCGATGGCCGAATGACCCTCGAAATGGATGTCGTATTGAGCAATCGGATCGATGAGACCTGGAGGCACGTCGCCCGGATCGACAGTGGTAGCGAAACCGGGGTCGTTGCCGTTGGGATCGAAGAACAGGGTCCCTTCCTTACGGTTCCACCCATAGTTTCCCCCGGAGACGACCACGTCGACTTCTTCGATGTCATTCTGGCCCACATCGGCCACGAACAGGTCCCCGGTGGCCCTGTCGAAGGAGAACCGGTAGGGGTTTCGGAAACCGAAGGCGAAGATCTCTTCGACCGCGCCTGAGGTGCCCACGAAAGGATTGTCGGCGGGAACGCCATATTGCCCGTTCGCCGAATTCGAGCCGTTCACGTCAACGCGAAGGATTTTTCCCAGCGGATTGGTGAGCTTCTGGGCATTGCCGTCCAGACCGTGACCGACGATGATTCCTCCGATGAAGGGCTCGCCGTCCCGATCGTCGGCCCCGCCGCCGTCGCCCATCGAGATGTAGAGCATCCCATCGGGCCCGAAGCCGAGATCCCCTGCGTTGTGATTGAACTGCGGCTGGTCGACGCGCAAGAGCTCGCGACGGCTGGTGGGGTCGACAACCGACGTTGGGTCGGCGGGCTCAGGAACCCGCCATTCTGCGCCCACGTTCTGGTGGTCAGGCGTGGCCCCAGGGGGCAAAGTGGACGGAAAGGTGGGTTGTCCGTCGGTCGGCTCGGAGGTGTACGTGTAGAGAAGACCGTTGGTCGCATAGTCCGGGTGG
The DNA here is from genome assembly GCA_964617995.1 of uncultured Acidimicrobiaceae bacterium. Classification (GTDB taxonomy): domain Bacteria; phylum Actinomycetota; class Acidimicrobiia; order Spongiisociales; family ZC4RG35; genus CAZTXD01. Next base: position 1,934 of record CAZTXD010000201.1, on the reverse strand, counting down.
AAAGCCAGGCCGAGGAAGCCACGCTCGTCGAAGGTCCCCGGACCGAGAGCGCCCAGGGCGACGAGCCGGTCGCTCACGTCCAGGAAGACCGTCCTGGCGCCGCTGGCCAGGTCGATGGCCCACAGAACGCCGGACTGGTCGACCACGAACAGGCGGCCGGATTGGCCCGGCGCTGCGATTGCCTTGAGCGGCGCCGTCAGCCCCGATGCCACCAGTTCGAGGTCAATCTCGAAACCACCGGGTCGGATCGGGGCGAAGATCGTGTCGTCGAACGGATCGTCGGGGGGATGGGCAAAAGCGGTTGTATGTGAAACTGCTACTGCCGACCCGACCAACACAGGCACAAGCAATGCAATCGCGATCCTCTTCAACGTCTCCATCGTCGATCTCCTCTCCCGACCCGGGCCCGCTGCTGTACGGTCGATGAGAAACTGCAGCTACTTGATCTGGCCTCTTATCTCTCCACCAGGATTCTCCGGCAAGGTGTGCACGTTGACGTAGGTGTCGCCGCTTCGCATCGCTGCCACCACCTCCGCCAGATCGGCCCAGCCGCAAGCGTTTCCGGGATCAGGGGCGGTGATGCTCCCCTCCGCCAGGATCCCATCCACACGGCCAAGGTTGGGGGGCGGTGTGAAGAAGAGGGTCACACCCACCGGCCCATTGACCCCCACGGCTCCACAGTGGATGTGTGCAGCAAACACGTTTTCTATGTTCGCCACGATCAGCTTGAAGTCGAGGGTGCTGGTGTCCTTGCTGAGCTTGAACTTGGCCACACCGGTTGCATCAGTGGCCACAGGCGGGTTTTCCTGCTCGCCCTCCATTGGTGCCACGAAGTTCCGGTCTTCCCCGCCCTGTACCGGTACCGCCAACAGCAGGACCAGCGCCGCTGTCACCATGAGCACGAATGTTCGACGCATGAGAATCTCCCTCGTTCGAGCGTCCAAGAGTCATACGCACAGACCGCCGCCGTGGTTCACGGTGACGGAATGCATTTGAGAACGCGCCCACCCAGCCGGGGCGGTGCCAGGGGTCTCCTACCGTACGTGTCTTTAGATCATGCTCCCGGGAGGATGACCATCGCTGTGAAGTCGATGACTCCGGTCACGGTCGCCGTTGCGCCGATGAACTCATCACCCAGCATGAGGAAACCGGCCTCCCGCTTCTTGATGGTAAAGGTCTCCTCGAATGTGAACGTGCCGGTGCACTCGACCAGTCGACCCTGAAACCCCTTACCTGGAACCTCTTCTGCGAAAGCTTCTGGGAAGGAGAAGGTGGGCCCATCGTCGACCGCGATGGTGACGGTTCCGTTCCCGGCGAAATCCTTAACCACCAACGGCTGCCCATCGGGACCGAACGCCGTGACGCTGTTGTTGTGCTCGATGAATGTGATGTCGATCGTGCCCAGCGGGGCATCACACTCGACATCCTCGATCCCTCCGGTGTTCTTGTTGTCCGGGGCGGCTAATGCCGGGAAGGCTCCAACTCCCAGCAGGGCCATCGTCACCAACAAAGCCAGCACTGTCCGACGACTCATGGCGCTCCTTTCTGTTGTGGCTCAGCCTTCGTACCCATGTCCCCACCGCTGAAAACCCTTCGGCGCTGGACACGGTCGATGACGCTTCCCAGAAGCTTACTCGTCGAGATCGTGGGCCGACATGGTGGCGACGTGGAGCCGGACGGGCTCAAGAATGAGTCCATGTCAAAGCAGCCCTTTTCAAAGTGGGTCCCGTGGGAACCGAACCCACAACCTTCGGGTAAGAGCCCGATTCGAGCCGTTTTGGCTACCAGGGCGAATTGCCAAAAACCGTGAACAATGGTTGAACAAGACACGTGAACCGTAGCAGGTTCGAGCGTACCGGCGTGAGCCCACGTGAAGTCGCACCCAGGGAGCGAATACCCTGTTCAAGAGCCCTTCTTGGGCATCGCCCCAGGTA
>CAZTXD010000200.1:0-5051 GCA_964617995.1 uncultured Acidimicrobiaceae bacterium | reverse complement strand
GTGAGAGTACGGGTGGGACAGAACTGGTCGTTCCACGGGGGATTGCAGCCCCGGGTGATGTCGGCTGCGGCGATGGCTTCGATGTCCTCTTCGTGGATGGAGCCGTCGTCGTCGGTGAACGTCCCCCCCGGCGGCAGGTCCGCCAGGGCCGCTCCCGCGCCGAGCAGGAGCCCCACCGAGAGCACGAGCGTCACCGACCATCTCCTCAGCATCCGGGACAGGGTACGCGGGTTCGCCTGGCTACGCGCGCTTGGCCGGTGGCCGGTTGTCAGTTTTTCCGTTACCGGTGGCGCAATCGGTGAGAGACGCGTCAACCGAAAACCGACAACCGAAGACCGACAACGTCCCGACGCGGGCGGCGGGCAAACCCGACAACCCACCTAGCTCAGTGGTCGAGCGCTCGGATGAGGAAGGAGGCGAGCTGGGCTCGAGTGACCTCCGCCTGGGGGCAGAACCGGTCGTCGGAGCAGCCCCGGGTGATGCCGGCGGCGGCCAGGGAGTCGATAGCCGAGGAGTGCACGCTGGTGGAGGTGTCGGCGAAGCTGCCCGACGGCGCCTGGGGAAGCTCGAGGATGCGGGTGAGGAAGGTGGCCATCTCGGCACGGGTCACGCCCCGGTCCGGGCAGAACCGCTCGGGGCCACAGCCTCTGGTCACGCCGGTGGCGGCCAGCGTCTGGATGGCCGACTCGTGGATCGAGTTGTCGTCGTCGGTGAACACGTCACCTGTGCTGCCGGTAAGCCCGAAGGCCCGCACGAGCATCGTGGCCATCTCGCCTCGGGTGACGCTCCGATCCGGGCAGTAGCGGTTGGTGTCGCAGCCACGGGTGATACCCAGCTCGTAGAGGGCGATGATGTCGGCCTCGTGGATGGAACCGTCGTCGTCGCTGAATGGAGGCGTGAACTGCACCCGCAGGTCTTCGATGGAGTCCATGAAGACTTCGACGACGTAGGGGACGTTGCCCGACCAGATGACCCCCACCCCTATCGCGTCGTAGGCAGCGTTGAGGAGGTTCTCACGATGACCCTGCGAGTCCATGAATGCCTGATGGAGGCTCTCGATGTCGCCTCCCCGCCCGACGTTCTCTCCCAGCACTCGCCAGCCGTCGATGATGTCACCCAGGTTGGGGTTGTGGAAGATCCGGTCGGCATCGATCATGCGCTGGGCATGCTCCCGAGCGCCCTCGACGAGCTGGGGAATCACCACCAACGGGCCCGCTCCGGCCGCTCTCCTCTCGGCGTTGATGAGGTCGACGAAGCGCTGTTCGTCGTCGACGGCGTTGGCGGTGGCCGCCGGTGTCCCCGCAGCCAGCAGCGACGAGACCATGAGCACTACCAGGACGATGCTTCGGCGAGAGCTCTTCCACTCCATGCCTGATTCATCGACCTCGAGAGCCTGCCCCTTGAGCGGCAGAAGTCGGTTTGTCGCCGGGACCGATACCCTGCGGGGGTGCTCTCGATCGTGGCTCTGCTCCTCCTCGCCGCCGTCTCACCGCCACCGGCCGACGACACCGTGCTCGTCAAGGATCCTCCAGGGGTGCAGAGAGCCGGTTCCGGCCAGGACGTCCTCGGCTGGCGGCGGGTGCCGGCCGACTCGGTGAGGCCGGGAGACGAGTTCGTCCCCAACGTCTACCTCGACCTGCTCGCCCCCGACCCCGAGGACGAACCCCTCGGCTCCGACCAGTGGGCGCACGCCACCGTGGAAACGGCCCGGGCGTGGCAGGAGACCACGGGACGATCCGACGTCGTGATCGCCGTAGTCGACAGCGGACTCGACCTCGAGCATCCTGATCTGGTCGACCGGATATTCACGAACCCGGGGGAGATCCCCGACAACGGCATCGACGACGACGGCAACGGACTCGTCGACGACGTTCACGGCTGGGACGTCGTCGGCGACGACAACGATCCCTCGGACCCGTCGGTGGGTCACGGCACCGAGGTGGCGGGGGTGGCGGTGGCATCGCTCAACGGGTTCGGAATCTCCGGTGTCGCTCCGACGGCGACGATCCTGCCCATCAGGGCATGCACCACGAGCTGTGAGCTGTTCCACGTGGCCTGGGCGATCACCTACGCCACCGACCTGGGCGCCGACATCATCAACCTGTCCCTGGGAGGGTTCGCCCAGCCGGGACCGCTGGCCGACGCGGTGGACTACGCCGAAGCTGCCGGGGTCCTCGTCGTCGCCGCCGCCGGCAACACGGGCACCGACATCGACGGGACCAGCTTCGTTCCCGCCGACCTTCCCAACGCCAACCTCGTGGCGGTGGCGGCCACAGATGTGGACGACCGACTGTGGGAAGACTCCAACTACGGACGGACCTCTGTGGAGATGGCGGCACCCGGAGCGGGGATCGTCACGACCACCCTCGACTCCCTGGGCACCCACCGCACCGTCTCGGGCACATCCTTCGCCGCTCCCCATGTGGCCGGGACGGCCGCCTTGATGCTGTCACTCAACCCGGAGCTGACCCCTCCCGAACTGATCGACACGCTGGGGAGTCAGGGCCAGCCCCTCGGCGACCTGGCCGAGACCACGATCTACGGCACCCGGCTGCGTGTCGACCGGTCCACCATCGCGGCCCAGTTCCGCGACATCGACGGCACCTTCGTCCACGACATCATCTGGCTGGCGACGGAGGGGATCACCAGGGGTTGCAACCCTCCCCAGAACGACCGCTACTGCCCCGACCGCCCGGTGAGTCGTGGGGAGCTGGCCGCGTTCCTCGACCGCGCCATCGGTCTCGAGGCGGGTCCCGACGCCTTCATCGACGACGACGATTCCATCTTCGAGGGCCACATCAACGCCCTCGCCCACGCCGGCATCACCCACGGGTGCAATCCCCCGCAGAACGACCGCTTCTGCCCCGAGCAGGACATCACCCGGGGCCAGCTCGCCGCCCTCCTCCACCGCGCCCTGCAGCTACCCCACGGCCCCGACTCGTTCGTCGACGACGACGGCTCGATCTTCGAGGACCACATCAACGCCCTCGCCCACGCCGGCATCACCCGGGGATGCAACCCGCCCCAGAACGACCACTTCTGCCCGCACCGGCCGGTCACCCGGGGCGAGGTGGCGGCGTTCCTGCATCGGGCGTTCGGCTGAGGCACCCTGCCGAACCCAAACCTCGCTACCTCTCGCGGTCGAACTCGCCGGGGACGGCTCTTCGACCTTGGGCCACGGCCCCCGGAATCCGGGGACTACAGCCCTGAGTTCACCGGCACTTCTCGGTCGTCGAGACAGCGACCAGCCCGACTGCGCTTCGATGCCAAACTACGACGGTTCCCGGTGTCAGCAGCTCATGTCGTGGATGTCGGTTCGGTAGACCCATACGTGCCACCGCTGGGGGTCTTCTGTGTGGCCGGCCCGGCGCATGGCCTCGATCATCGGCCGGTTGAGCACATCGACATCTGACAGCATCGTCTCGATGCCCGACGCTTGCACGGCGGCGGTCCCGGCGGCGAGGAGATCATGGATGTAACCGTTGCCGCGATGCTCGGGGACGACACCGACGTGAGCGATGGTCGATCCCCATTCCTCGACCCTGCTGACAGCCACGTAGCCGACCGGGGAGCCATGGTGGTAGCCGACGAGCCACATCGGCGAGTCACCCTTATCCAGGTAGGCCGTCATCTGCGCTGCCCAGTTGTCCGGGCCGCAACCCTCCCAGTAATACCGATCGTTGCGATCCAGGGTGCCGAGACCGCACGGCGCCATCGCCGACCGGTAGGCATCCATCCCGATGTCTTCGATGGACCGAAACACGAGACGATCGCCGACCTCCGACGGGTGCCCGCCATCGACCCAGGAGAAGCCGTGTTTCTCCTGGAACAGCCTCAGGCCGCATGCCGCCATGAGCCGACAGCGCGCCTCGGGGTGCGGATGAACATCGTTGTTGATCCGCACTTCCAAGAGGTCGGGCACTTCGCCGGACACGGCGGCGGTCGCCTCTGCGAGAAGACGCCGACCGGCATCCAGGTAGTCGTCATCCCACGGCAGGTGGAGTCCGAACACGAACAGCTCATGGGGAGGCAGCGAGCCCAACCACGCAGGATCCGTGACAGTGGGGGCGACCCGGAAGCCGATCCTGCCTACCCGGGTCCCTCCATCTTCCAGTACGAAGGACCAATCGGGTCGGCTCTCACCCGATTCCCACAGGCCGGAGACCGTGGCGGCGTAGCCGTCCGGGTCCCCGGGTGCACCAACAAACTCGTCGACATCGTTGACAGTACGAACGCGAAGCATTGCAACTCCTCACAACTGGATGCTGCTCCGCGTGTGCCGATTCAACGAATACGTGCGGAGGCAGCCGAAAACGAGACAGTCATCGTCGACCTCCTTTCAGCAGTCTTCCATCACCCTACCGCGCCGATCAACAGCGAGACCGCAGAACCGCACCAGATCGGCTCGTGGGCTCAGCGGTGGCTGATCGCGGCAACGCCGGGCAGATCCGAGAAAGCTTCCTGATCGGCGGTGACGACCGTCCGGTCTGTTGCCCGAGCGGTAGCAGCGATCATCAGGTCGTGAGCGCCCCGTGGTCGGACTTTCTCGTGGACTGCCAAGAGGAGCTCGGCGTGCTCTCGGGCCACACCCCGGTCGTAGGCGATGACCGGCAGCGACTCGATCACCTCGTCGACATAATCGGCACGGGCCTCGCGTCGCGATCGTGAGGCCAGCCTCACGCCCACCAGCAGCTCAGCGACCGTAACGGCGGCGATGGCCACATCGTCGTCGTCGTCGATCGCTTCGTCGAGATCGACACCGCCCCGCTCTGCGTCGACCAGGAACGTGGTGTCCAACAACAACAAGCTCATTGCCGGTCCTGGATCACCAGCAGGCTCCTGAGTTCGGCTAACTCCTCGGACCACTCTTCGTCGGGCTCGTAGCGGCGCAGCATCGACTTGACATCGATACCGCGTCCTGATCTGACGGGCTCGAGGTGGGCGACCACCTTGCCGCGACGGACAATGGTGTAGTGCTCGCCACGGTGCTCCACCCCGTCGAGCAGGTCGGCGAAGTGGCGGGCCGCTTCGGTGGCCGAGACATCCGGCAT
>CAZTXD010000199.1:0-5142 GCA_964617995.1 uncultured Acidimicrobiaceae bacterium | reverse complement strand
AGCTCCTTCCGACAAGGGGAGGGCTCTCCAGATCAGAGATGACCTTCAAGCCGAACCTCCACGACATCCGCTGTCTCTCCTCCAATCCGCCCCTCTTCAAGCCTATTGCCCGAGCGAGACGCATGGATCCCCGAAATGGGGAGACGAAGCGCTGTCCGACGTATACGGTCGCATGTTTCGGCGAGTCAGGGGCCGCGTTTGGGACAGACTGACTGAAGACAAACGACCCAACACCCGTTGGTATCAACCGCTATTCGTTGGTAGCCGTTCGGAACGTGGCGGTTCAGATCCCGCCCCCCGGCTACCACCAGAAAACCCATGGGAGCCCACCATGGTCAGGGCAAACGTTCTCGAACCCCTACCCCTTCAAGGACCGTTCGACTCGGCTGCTCTGACTCACGTAATCCATTGCCTCCCCGGACCCTTGACCGCGAAGGCTCCGGCCATCAAGAACATCGCTTCGGTTCTGACCCTCGACGGTGTGCTGTTCGGGGAACCGTCCTCGGACTCTCGGCAAGACACACTTGGGCAGCGCGCACGTTCCTTCGCCTCGCCAACCTTCAGGGCGGATTCGACAACCGCTATGACGACGTTGATGGTCTCCGGGCGATGCTCGAGGAACACTTCCGTGATGTGGAGATAGAAACTCCAACCGGCTCGGTGGCGTACTTCGTTGCGTCGCGTCCTCGGTCCGTCAGGCCGACGGCTCAGAACTCTTCGTTACCGTGAGCCAACGTGCTTTCCGCCCGGTCGTGAGGTAACGATGGATCTCGCAGAAGCTATCACCCACTCCGTCGACATTCCGGCCGAACCGGATGAGGTGTTTCGCAGACTCCTCGAGATCGGTGTTGCTGCGGCCGAGGGGTTGGAGTTCATCGTCCACGCTATGCCGGCAAGAGACAAGTTCCTGAGGTGACAGAAATGCCCCGATCCATCCAAGACATTCTCGATCATGCCGACGAGTTGGCGCGTCGATTTGAGGAGCACGAGCCGGATGAAGGCAATGAAGTTCCGGTTGAGGAGTATCTGTTGTGTTCAACGTTCTGGTGTCTGGCGTCTGCCTGTGGACTGTCGACAGCAGCCCCTTGTCAAGTATCCTTAGAGTCATATCCTCCCAGTCGCTTCGGTGGCTGGGTGCGAGACCCGCCGACCGGCGGGTCTCTGCGTGTTCATTGGGTCAGGGAGTACTAAGTCCGCGTGATCGACGGCCGAACGTTCCCCGACATCTACGAGGTCGTCGAGGTGCGGTCCCGGCTGTCGGGGTGAGGGCGGGTTAGCGGTTTGTGCTTCGAGACGGGCGGCCTGCGGGGTTAGTCGGGTATTCAGGCCAGCGCGCGAAGGCGTCTTGAACTGGACGGCGGAACGGATGTTGGCTACAGCACTCCAAGTGCAAGCTATTCGACCCGGTAGGGCGACAAGGACTCCGAAAGCCATTGAGATCGAATCAAACTGGTCCGGGTACCCGGCTTCGCTCCGCGATCCGGTCAGCGACGAAGGCAGCGTCCCGTCCCACTCCCTGGACCATGACCGATGACAGTGAGTAGGTGAACATGAGCCCGACGAAGTACAGGCCCGGTTCTCTGGCTACGGCGCCACGTTTATGAATCGGCCACCCGTCTTCGAAGACGGGGAGGGCGATCCAGTCGAACCCGGGTCTGAACCCGGTGCACCAGATGACGTTGCCTACCTCTGCTACCTGTTCGTCCTCGAGCAGCGGCAACCCATCACGCATGCCGACGACCCGGGGAACGCGCTCGACACCTGCGGCAACGAGATCTTTGGGTTTGGTCCTGATCAGCGGGCCGCCGTGGGAAAGGATCTTGGGGCTTGCCTTGCGACCGACGGGGGTGCCCGTGGTGAGGACTCGGTGGTTGACCAGCCCAAGGGCGACCGTCATCACCACACGTCCCAGCATGCTCTCGATCCGTACCGGCACGTAACCGGGATGCTCTCCGGAGAGCAGGGTCCGGCGGCCGTCTACGACGTCGAGGGCGATCTCCGACCCGGAGTTGCCCGCCCCCACCACGAGGACGTCTCCTTCTCCGAGCTGTGCGGGGTTGCGATAGTCAACGGCGTGAAGCTGCACGATATGTGGTGACAGATCTTTCGCGAACGGCGGAATCCACGGCACCTGATAGTTGGCCATTGCCACCACCACGTTCTCGGATTCGAAGTCAGCCTGCCCGGCGCTAATCAGGAAACGGCCGTTGCGCTTGGCCAGCTTCTCGACCCTGACGCCATGCCGGACCGGCAGCTCGAACCTTGTGGCGTACAACGCCAGGTAGTCGGCGAACTCGTCTTTGGTGGGGAAGGAGTGACGCGGCGCTGGGAACGGCATCCCGTCGAGACCGTTGTAGCGGGCGGGGGTGAACAGGCGCAGCGAGTCCCAACGGTTGCGCCAGGCGTCGCCGGTTCGCTGGTTGGCGTCGACGATGAGGAACGGAAGCTTCCGACGGGCCAGGTGGTACCCGACTGACAGCCCGGCCTGACCTCCGCCGATGACAAGTGTCTCTACGCGTTCCATTCCCGGGAACCTACGGGCTCGTCTCTCAGCCGGAAATGGGGAGTTCTCCCCAGGTCACCAGCCCGTGTTCGGCGGCAAACAGTGTGGCGCCGGCCCGCGTTGAGACCCCGATCTTGCGGTATGCGTTCTGGATATGACGGTCGGCGGTCTTTATCGAGATGCCGAGGGCACGGGCCACCTGTTTGGTCTGCTTCCCCCGAGCGAGCATGGCGACGACCTCAACCTCCCGTTCGGTGAGCCCGGCGGGTCGCTCCATTCGCGGAGGGTCTTGTCCGGCCGCCTCAACGACTGCGGAAACCGTCTCCGGATCCAGCTTTCCTTCCCTTGCCTTCTCGGCCAGGATGTCGGAGGCCTGTTTGGGGGGAAACGCCTCCCGGTAGGCCCGCGGCTCGATCTTGGAGTGGAAGGCGTCGGCGGCCGCGAGGAGCCTGGTGGCGGGTGGAAGGGAGGCAGCGTTGATCCCCCTGTGGTAGCCCGAACCGTCGAGTCGCTCGTGGTGCGCGCAGGCGATCTCTGCGAGCGGGGCAAGGAACGGGGAACGGACGAACACACGCTCGGTGTGATAGGGATGGAGCCGCACCTGTTCCCACTCGTCGCTTGTGAGCGCCCCTGGCTTCTCCCATATCCGGGGATGGACTGCGACCTTCCCGACATCGTGGAGGTATCCGGCGCGACGAACCGCTTCGACCTCGCTGCCGCTTAGTCCCAGCAGTCCTCCAGCCGCGGCGGCCAGCTTTCCCACCTCGGCGGCGTGACCGGACAGATAAGGGGAGGCCAGATCGGAGAATGCGCCGGTCGCAGCCAGGGCACGGTCGATCGCCTCGTCTTTCAGGCTCAGCCACGGTTTCGGCTCCGCCGCCAGCACCTCCTCCCACACCGACTCCGGGGCATTGAGGATGTCGGAAGCGTTGGCCACGAAGGCCTCGGCGACGGCCGGATCGAATGCGTGTCCTCCCCGCCTTCCGATGGTGTCCACGACGTGGTCGTCGTCTCCGACAAGTCGTTGATAGGCGGCGTCGTAGCCGACATGGGCGACTCGGAGTGGCATCGGGATCTCGTCACCCTTTGCGCGACGGAGGTGGCTCCGGCCGTCCCAACGCTCGGTGATGAGCGGGAGTATCCCGCTGATGGAGGGAGAGAGACCGAGCTGGTCGGCCAGCATCTCGGCCACCTCGCAGTAGGCGCGAAAGAAGGGTATGCGGTATCGGGCGGCCCGGGGAATCCCCACCGCGTATTGGTAGGCCCGGACCGGCCATCGCGCTTCAGGATCGGGCAGGGAGGCCACCGCAGCGGCGGCTCCCTGCAACGCGGAACCAAACCTGCGGTGAATGCCTTGTTCTGTCATGCTGCCGTGGAAGATGTGGACCGAACGTTGGGCCTCCGTTGTGCATCCTGCGTGCATGAGGAGAGCGGCGTAGTAGGTCTGTGACGCCGTTTCCGAGTTCACGCCAAGGACGTCACAGAGCCGCATCGTGGTCAAAGTGGCGAGCAGGCCATGTTCCAGGGGGAGCCCCATCCCCAGATCGGTGGCCAGGCACATCGAGGCGATCACTTCGACGGCCCGGACCTGGTCTATACCGGTCTCTGGCTCTGCCATCCAGGTGCAAGGCTACCGGCCGGAGCCTTCTGGGGAGTCCGGCCTATGGGTGGAGGGAGCTTCGAATCAACCGGGTGGCCAGAACCATGATAAACGGGTACCACGCCGCCAGGAACACCCATTGGAACAACCCGAGCCAGTCGTGAAGCGGTGCCCCGGGCGGACGGACCAGGATCCCTCCGGCGAGAAACAGGAGAACCAGGACAAGGCCGGCGCCACGTAGGTAGCTCGCAAGGTCGCTCCAGCCTGGATCCCGACGCAGCCGCGGAGCCAGTGCCAGCGCTGAGAGCCCCGCGCTGGCAAAGGCAACGAAACCGGCAATGACATGTGGAAGGCGATCCTCGACGAAGGCACCTGTCGAGTCGACGGCGGGAAAGATCCCGGCTGCGACCAACCCGAGACCAAACAGACCGAGGAGGCCGGGACCCGAATCCATGTGCCTCTTTGGCCGCAGAGTCAAATGAAGACCAAGGCCAAACACCATCAACAGCACCCCGGCCACCACGAAGGTGATGTCTTGTATCCAGCCATGATCACCGGAGGCGAGTTTGCTCACCGGGTCTCGCCACAGATCGTGGTCTGACCTGATCAGGCTTTGCGTCAGCGCCGAAACGGTGAACCCGATCGGGGCGACGAACCCTGCATATCCCAGCAGGCGCATCGAGGAAGACCGTGCCCTGTCGGTTACCTTCGTTTCCGTTCCCATGTCGGCGAAGCTATGCCGTGGACCGGCTGACCGGTATCGGGAGAACTCCCTAGTTGGCGTGGACCGTCTTCGAGTGACCGGCAACGCAGATCAGTCGGTGTCCCGAGCCACCAGGGTTTGACGCATCACGGTGCGAAGGTGATCGAGGTACTCGTCTTTCGACCATCCCTGATCAATGACCAGTAGCTCCCAGAGCTGCCATGAGGTCAGTGCCCACAAGAAGTCGGTGGCGGTCTCGATGTCCCACGCGGGGTGAAGACGACCCTCTTGGTCTAACCGCTCGGCGACGGTGTGGTAGAGGTTGTGCCTCGACTC
>CAZTXD010000198.1:0-5173 GCA_964617995.1 uncultured Acidimicrobiaceae bacterium | reverse complement strand
CGGCGCATAGATGCCGAAGACGCCGCATGCCTCACGGGGGCCGGTGTCGGTCACGGCCACATGCTAGTGGTTGTTGCTCGCGACGCCGGTTTCGCCGGGAAGGACGGTCAACGGTCCCGGCCCGGTGTAGCTCCGCGTGGCGCCGCCGGTGGACCGTGGGCTGTGTCCCCCGGTGTCGATGGGCTGGAACCCAGGGTTGGCCCGGCGTGACGGATGGCGGTGGACCATGGGCTGTGTCCCCCGCTGTCCGATGGGCTGGAACCCAGGGTTGGCTGGCGTGGCGGCGCCGGTGGACCATGGGCTGTGCCCCCCGGTATGCGTGGGCTGGAACCCAGGGTTGGCGTGGCGTGACCGGTGGCGGTGGACCGTGGGCTGTGGCCCCCGGTTTCCGTGGGGTGGAACCCAGGGTTGCCCTTAGCACCCCGAAGGGATCATCCGGAGAACTCCGGGGGGCGCTTCTCCCTGACCGCCGCCAGGCCTTCGGGGGCGTCGGCGCCCAAGAACCCGAGGAACTCGTAGGCGATGGAGGCATCGAAGGCCGGGTAGGCAGCACGCAGCCAGTGGTTCAAGGTGTGCTTGGTCCACGACAGCGCGGTAGCCGAGCCCGACGCCAGCCGTTCGGCCACCGATCGCGCCTCGTCGAGGAGGACATCGTCGTCCACTACCCGGGCGACCAGCCCGATACGTTCCGCCTCGGCGCCGTCGAGCGGCTCGTTTGTGAGTAGGTAGTACTTGGCTTTCGCCATCCCCACCAGCAGTGGCCACACCACCACGGCGTGGTCGCCCGCCGCCACACCCAGAGTGGTGTGACCGTCGACGATCCGGGCCGACCGGCCGGCGATGGGGATGTCGGCCAGCAAGGCCGCCGCCAACCCGGCTCCGACGGCAGGCCCGTTGATCGCAGACACGATCGGCTTGGAGCACTCGACCACGTTGCGGACCAGGTCACGGGCTTCCTTGAGGGTGCGCCGGTGAACCTCGGGGTCGTCGATCATCGCCTCGATCAGGCCGTAGTCCCCTCCCGCCGAGAACGCCCGCCCCTCCGCCCGGAGCAGGACCACACGTGTGTCCGGGTCGCGGTCGAGGTCGTTCCAGACGTAGGCCAGTTCCCGGTGGCCGTCGGCATCCACCGAATTGAGACCCGCCGGGTTGTCGAGCACGACCTCGGTCACGCCCGAGTCCCGCGGTTCGATCCGAAGCTGGCTGTAATCGTCGAACGTCATGGGATCACCTTATGACCTCCCGGCGACAGGCGACCAGGCCCGATCAGCCCCCGGAGGTGACGCCGTGCCGTCGCATGCGCCACACCACGGCGAGAGCGCCCAGCATCAGAGCCAGGGCGGCCAGGTGGGCGAAGGCGAAACCGGCGCCGAGAGCCGTCGCCGCCGGCCCGGCCAGCTCTCCACCCTCCCCGGCGAGGCTGTCCCGGACCTGCGAGACGTCCGCCAGGCGGGTGGCGACGACCGCCAGGATGACGCCACCGGACAGTCCGGCACCCAGCGACATGCCCATCGTGCGGAGGAATGCATGGGCGGAGGTGGCCCGGCCGGCGAGTCCCGCGGGTACGACTCTGCGCACGAGCTGAAGGGAGGCATTGGTGACCGTTCCAACCGAGGTGCCCATCAGGAAGTAGGCGGCGAACACCGCCGGTAGCGGTGCGTCGGCCACCACGGTCACGTACGCCCCGGCCAATGCGAAGGGGCCGATGACCGCGCCCGCCAGCAGGACCACCCACTCGTTGGTCCGGTCGGTGACACGGCCCGCCACGTTGGCGGCCGCCGTCCAGCCGATAGTGAGCCACAGCACCGACCACGCGGCGAGCGATGCGCTTCCGCCCCGCGCTCCTCGAACGTACACAGGGAGGTAGGTCGCCATCCCTCCCATGGCGGCCAGGGTCAGTGACGCCGCCACCGCCAGCGACCCGTAGGGATGCTCGCGCACGAAACGGGGGTCCACGAGAGGAGCCGGATGCCGACGGCTCCTCCGCCACAGTATCGAGCTGGCCGCGGCGCCTGCGGCGATGAAGTACAGCGAGCCGATCCCGATGCTCGACACCGCGGCCAGGACGAAACCGACGGCGGCTACGAGGAGACCGGCCGAGATCCAGTCGACCCGCACCGGCGACGGCTCCACCGCCCGGGGAAGAGTCCCCCAGCCGGCCGCCAGTGCCACCAGGCAAATCGGTGCCATGAGCAGGAAGATCCAGCGCCACGAACCGACTTCCAGCAGGACGGCGGCTATGGCGGGGCTGGCGAAGCCGAGGACGCCCCAGACGTTGGAGTTGGCAGCGAACGCCCGGCCGGTGAGGTGACCGGGATATACCAGGGCCACGGCGGCGATGCCGACCGAGATGATGGCACCCCCGGACGCCCCCTGCACCACCCGGGAGGCGACCAGGGTCACCATCGAGGGCGCTGCCGCCGCAGCGAGGGAGGAGACGGCGAAGGTCAGGGTGGCCCACCGGAACACGAGCGAGGTGCCGTAGGCATCGACGAAGGTCCCGGTGACGGCGGTGGTCACCGCCGAGGCCAGGAGAAACGACGTGATCACCCACGGAAGCAGCCAGACATCCCCGAGTTCACCCGCGAGATCGGGGAGGGCTGCGGTGATCGCCAGTCCCTCGAAGGCGACGATGGCCACGGTTGTGAAGATGGCGATCGAGGCAGGGAGGAGCTCTCGGGAGAGTATGGAGCGGGGGACGGCCATGGAGCCCGCCAGGATGCCACGCCCACCGGGGATGTCGCGACGTCGGCTTCAGCCTGGCCCCGGCGGCGAGATCTCGGCGATCAGTCGCCCAGGGAGATCCCGAGCTGGCGGGCGCTGTGGATCATGGGGTGATCCAGAGGCACTGTGCGGCGCTTCCCGGCGATCTCCTTGAGGTCCACGGCCTCCACGCCCTCACCCCGGACCGCCACCATGACCCCGCGAGCGCCTTCGGCGACCAGGTCGACGCAGGCGACACCGAGGCGTGTAGCCAGGAGCCGGTCGGCGGGGGAAGGGGTGCCTCCCCGTTGGACGTGACCGAGGATGGTCACCCGCGACTCGAGACCGGTCCGTTCCTCCATCTCTCCCGCGAGCTGCTCGGTCGATCTAGCCTGGTCCCGCTCGAACTCCCCGATCTGCGTCTTCACGGCCATCTTTTCGTCGCCGTCGGCGGCAGCCTTGTGCCGCAGTAGGCGCTCGCGTTCGGCGTGGGCCGTCAGGGACATCGCCCCCTCGGCCACTGCCACGATCGAGAACGGCGAACCGACCGCCTTGCGGTGGAGGATCTTGTCGGCCACCACGTCGACGTCGTAGGGGATCTCGGGGATGAGGATCACGTCGGCGCCCGAGGCCAACCCCGAGCCCAGCGCCAACCAACCGGTGTTGTGGCCCATCAGCTCCACCACCACGATGCGATGGTGGCTGTGGGCGGTGGAATGCAGCCGATCGATGGCCTCGGTGGCGATGTTGACGGCGGTGTCGTACCCGAAGGTGACGTCGGTGCCGGACACGTCGTTGTCGATGGTCTTGGGAAGCACCAGCACCGGGATGCCGACGTCGGCGAGACGGAGGGCGTTCTTGATGGTTCCGCCGCCTCCCAGACACACCAGCGCCTCCAGCTGATGCTGGTCGACGGTGCGACGCATCATGGGTCGCATGTCCATCGGGGTTCCGTTGCCGACGTCCATCTTGTGGACCCGGGCTCGGCTGGTGCCGAGGATCGTCCCGCCCCGGTCGAGGATGCCGGCCAGGTCCTCGGGGCCGAGCCGGATGAACCGGTTCTGCATCAGGCCCCGGAAGCCGTCACGGAACCCCACGAGATGCATGCCGTACGCCTTGTCGGCCGCTTTGCCGACAGCGCGGATGGCGGCGTTGAGGCCGGGGGAGTCGCCTCCCGCCGTGAGGATGCCGATGGTGCGGGCCATGCGAAGCTCCATGCTAGGTGGCGGCGTCGTCGCGGCCCGTCAACCCGGTCCCGGATCCGGTCCGGGATCGCCACCCGCCGCCACCACCGCCAGGCGGGGGAGGTAGTGGTCCCAGCCGAGGCGGTGGATGGGGAGCTCGTCGGGACTGAGGCCGCGATGGGTGAGGCGGATCGTGGTGCCTCCCCGCTCCGGGAGGAGATCTATCTCCACCGTGGTAGACCCGGGCGGTACCCCGGGATGGTCGATCCACCCCCACGTGAACACGACTTTGCGATCCTCCTCCAGCTCTACGAACTGGCCCCGCGCCCGCATGCCGTTGGCCATGTCCATGGCGAAGATCCCTCCGGGCCGGGCGTCGATCTCGGCCCCCGCCCCCTGCCACCGGGCCCATTTCTCGCTCGTCGTGAGGAACCCGTAGACCTTCTCCGGTGGAGCCCCGACCCACCGTTCCACCACGATCGGGTCAGCCATCGCCGTCCTCGGTCACCGCCTCCGTCAGCCGATCGAGCGTCGAGGCCCACATCGACTCCAGGACGGGCCGGAGCGGTTCGAGACGGTCGACCTCGGCCCTGTACAGGCGTCGGTTGCCGTCCCTGCGCACCGACACCATGCCCGCTTGCCTCAAGACCCGGAGATGCTGGGAGACGGCTCCGAAGGTGATGTCGAAGCGCTGGGCGATCTCACCGGCGGGCAGTTCCCGGTCCCAGACCAGCCGCACGATGCGTTGCCGGTGGGGCTCGGCGAGGACCTGGAGGTCGTTCATCATCGCCTATTTTAGCCGTACTTGAAATAGTCTGCCCACCTTGGTACTTTAGGACTGGCTAAAATAGAGATGGAGGAGCCATGGGTGACTATCACCTCGCCATGCAGTTCGATATCGACGCCGATCGCCGGGATGTGAAACGGTGGCTGGACGATCCCGCCGGGATAGCCGGATGGTGGTCGGATGCCGTCGAGGGATCGGCCTCCAAGGTGGGGGACCGGTTCGTGGTCAGCTTCCCCACCAGCCCGGTTCCCTTCGAGCTGGAGGTGGCGGAGATGTCAGACGATCGCATCGACTGGCACATCGCCGAGAACCCTCCCTGGTGGAAGGGAACCACGATTCGCTTCGACCTCTCCGACGGCGAGGACGGCGGCACCCAGCTTCTCTTCGGCCATCGTGACTTCGAGCCCGACAACCCGGTGATCCCGGTCATCACCCCCGCCTGGGCTCGCTTCCTCGACAATCTGGTGGCGGTGGCCGAGAGCGGGGAGCCGAACCCCGC
>CAZTXD010000197.1:0-5184 GCA_964617995.1 uncultured Acidimicrobiaceae bacterium | reverse complement strand
CCCGCCCTGATTAGGCGCCCCCGAGCGCGTGGGCGCGCAGCGAAGGCGCGCTATCGCGCGCATTCGATGCGCGAAAACGGGATCGATCAGAGGGGGAGGGCGGTGGCGGCCAGGTCCAGGAGCGGTCCCGGGTACACGCCGAAGACGATGGTGACGGCGGTGGCGATACCCAGCACCCAGCGGGTGGTGAGGGGAGAAGCCGCTTCCCGGTCGGTGGCCTCGGCCATGTACATGACGACGATCACCCGCAGATACAGGAAGAACGCCACCACCGTGGCGACGAGGCCGACGATGACCACCCAGCCGAACCCGGCCGACCAGGCGTCGGTGAAGACCCCGAATTTGGCCACGAACCCGGAGGTGAGAGGCAGCCCACCCATGCCCAGGAGGATCACCGAGAACGTCCCCGCCAGGTACGGCTGCCGCTCGGCCAGGCCGGAGTAGTCACCCAGAGCGGAGCGAGTTCCCGAGGAGCCGCTGATGGCCGCCACGACCGCGAAGGCCGCCACCAGTTGCACCGTGTAGACAGCGAGGTAGAACCACACGTCGGCGGTGCCCCGACCGCCGGAGAGGACGCCGGTGAGGATGAACCCGGCGTGGGCGACCCCCGAGTAGGCCAGCAGGCGCCGTACGTCGTCCTGGACTATGGCCAGCACCGAGCCGAGCACCATCGACAGCGCCGCCACGCCGGCGACCACCGGCGCCCAATCGTCGACGATGGCCGGGAAGGCCGACGCGAGGATGCGCACGAGCGCCGCGAACCCGCCGATCTTGGCGACGGCCGCCATGAACCCCACCACCCCGGCGGGAGCTCCCTGGTACACGTCGGGCGCCCAGCTATGGAAGGGCGCCGCCGTCACCTTGAACGCCAAACCCACCACGACCAGGCCCAAACCCAACAGGATCACGCCCGGCTCGAACACGATCACACCGGTGAGGTACTGCCGCACGGCGATGAGGTTGAACTCACCGGTGCCGGCGAACACCAGGGCGACTCCGTAGACGAATATGGCCGACGCGAAGGCGCCCAGCAGGAAGTACTTGATGGCCGCCTCGTCGGAATCGGTGCGCTCCCGGGCGAACCCGGCGAGGACGTAGAGGGAGATGGAGCCGACCTCCAGCCCGAGGAAGGTCATCACGAGGTTGGTGGAGATGGCCATCAGGGAGAAGCCGGTGGTGGCCAACAGCATGAGCGCCAGTAGCTCGGCGGCCCTGGTTCCGGACTCGGAGATCATCCGCCACGCCGCCGCCAGACCGAGACCTGCGGAGGCGAGGAGGACATAGCGGGCGAACACACCGAAGTGGTCGAGGGCGATCATGCCGGCGAACGGCAGCAGCGTGTCGATCCCCTCACCGGCGTCGATGAACCGGTGCAGGACGACGGAGGCGACTGCGGCCAGGCCGAACACCGCCGCCGCCAGCCGGGCCAGTGTCTTTCGCGCCGGCTTCCATTGCACCTCGACCAACAGCACCAGCGCCGCCCCCACGCCCAGGATCAACTCGGGGGCGATCCCGAGCCATGAGATCACCGGCGGCTGGATGGGCGCCTGCGCCAGCAGCATCACCTGCGCCAGCAGCATCACCCGTCACCTCCTGCGAGGAATACGTCCCCCAGCCGGCCCGGCTCCGGCACCCGGTAGTCGGTGGTGGCCTCGATGTGATCCAACAGCGCCTCCGTCGAAGGCTCGATCTTGTCCAGGAGGATCTTGGGATATAGTCCGAGCACCAGGACCAGCACCGCCAGGGGAGCCAACACACCGATTTCCCGAGGCGAGAGGTCGGAGAGGACACGGTTCTCTTCCTTGTCCGGGATGCCGGTGAAGACCCTCTCGTAGGCCCACAGCAGATAGATGGCGGCCAGCACCACCCCGGTGGCGGCGACGATGGTGTAGACGGGGAGACTGGGGAAGCTGCCCACCAGGACGAGGAACTCGCCCACGAAGCCGTTGAGACCGGGAAGACCGATCGAGGCGAAAGCCATGAACAGGAAGAAACCGGCATAGACGGGCATGACCTTCTGGAGGCCCCCGAAGTCTTCGATCATCTTGGTGTGACGGCGGTCGTAGATCATCCCCACGAGGAGGAACAGCGCCCCGGTGGTGAGCCCGTGGTTCACGTTCTGGATGACCGCACCCTGGAGTCCCCCGGATGTGAGGGCGAAAGTACCCAACACGATGAAGCCCAGGTGCGAGACCGACGAGTAGGCGACCAGCTTCTTGAGATCGGGCTGGACGACGGCGACCACCGCCCCGTAGACGACCCCGACCACCGCCAGCACAGCCAGCACCGGCACCCAGTCCACCGATGTCTGGGGGAAGAGGGCCAGGTTGAAACGCATCAGCCCGTAGGTGCCGAGCTTCAGGAGAACAGCGGCCAGCAGCACCGACCCGGCGGTGGGCGCTTCCACGTGAGCGTCCGGAAGCCAGGTGTGGAACGGGAACACCGGGACCTTGATGGCAAACGCCAGCGCGAAGCCGGCGAAGAGCCATCCGGCCGTCGACGAGGCCAGCTCCAGGCCCATCAGGTCGTCGAGGGCGAAGCTGGGGCTTCCCGTCTGGGAGGCATGGAGGACCGACAGGGATATGATCGCCGCCAGCATCAGCGCCGACCCGAGTGCGGTGTAGAGGAAGAACTTGATGGCGGCGTATTTGCGCCTCTCCGATCCCCAGATCCCGATGATGAAATACATGGGGACCAGCACCACCTCGAAGAACACGAAGAACAGGAACAGGTCGAGGGCCAGGAACACCCCGATCATGCCCGCCTCCAGCAGGAGCGTGTAGACCACGAACTCCTTGCGGCGGGTCGTTATGGCCGTCGAGGCGCCCAGGGCGATGGGCACCAGCAGGGCCGTCATCACGACCAGGGGCATGGATATGCCGTCCACGCCCAGGTACCAGGAGATCCCCCACGGTTCGTACCAGTTTGCCTGCTCGACGAACTGGTACCCCGCCACCGGCTCGAACACGGCGAAGAGATACCCGGCCAGACCCAGGGGCAGCACCGCCAGCATCGTCCCCACCGGCAGGATGAGCTCCGGCCGACGCCGCGGCAGCAATAGCACCACTGCCGCCCCCACCGCCGGCAACAAGACGAGCCCACTCAACATGAGTGCACCTCACCGCGAGCGGAGCGAGCCCTCACAGGCCCCTCCACAGCAGCCAGATCACCAGCACCAGCAGACCGGCACCGAAGCCGGCGCCGTAGTTGCGAACGTATCCGGTCTGGAAGCCCCGCAGGGCCGATCCCAACCAGCGGAACAACCAACCGGTGGCGTTCACCGCACCGTCGATGCCCCGGCCGTCGACAGTGAAAGCAGCGACCTCGGCGGCCTTGTGGCCGGGCGCCACGAGGACGGCGCCGTACAGGTCATCGACCCCGTAGGCCTCCTCCCAGGCGGACCACAGCCTGCCGAACCCCTGCTCGAATCGCCGCCACGCCCGTGGTGGGCGGCTGTAGGCGAGCCAGCCGGCGGCGGCTCCCGCCACCCCGGCGAGCGTGCCCAGCCCGGCCAGAACGACGAACATCGGCCATCCCTCGGGGGGATGCTGGAGCGACACACCTTCGAAGGCCGGCTCGAGGAAGTGCTCGAGCGTGAAGCGGAAGGGTGTGTTGACGAGGCCGCCTACCACCGACAGTATTGCCAGGGCGATCAGGGGGATCGTCATCGTCCGTGGCGACTCGCGGGGGTGGACATCGTCGTCCCAGCGGGGCTCACCCCAGAACACCAGCACCCACTGCCGGGCCATGTAGAAGGCGGTCATCAGGGCGGCTACCAGCCCGATGACCCACAGAACGGCGAACATGCCACCCCGGGCGAAGAGGGAGCCGAGGATCTCATCCTTGGACCAGAACCCGGCCAGCGGCGGGATTCCGGCGATGGCCACGGTGGCGACGGCCATGGTGACGCCGGTGATCGGCATCCTCTTGAGGAGGCCGCCCATCTTGTGCATGTCCTGCTCGTCGGCCATGGCATGGATGACCGAACCGGCTCCCAGGAAGAGCAGCGCCTTGAAGAACGCATGGGTCATCAGGTGGAATACCCCTGCCACATAGGCGGTGGCTCCCACGCCCATGAACATGTATCCGAGCTGGGAGACCGTCGAGTAGGCCAGGACCCGCTTGATGTCCCGCTGGGCGAGGGCGATCGAGGCCGCCCAGATGGCGGTGATGGCTCCGATCACCGCCACTGCCCCCGAGGCCACGGGAGCCGAGGCGAAGATCGGCGACGACCGCGCCACCAGGTAGACGCCTGCTGTGACCATGGTGGCGGCGTGGATGAGCGCCGACACCGGTGTGGGACCCTCCATGGCGTCGGGCAGCCAGACGTAGAGGGGCACCTGGGCGGACTTGCCGGCTGCCCCCACCAGGAACAGAAGCCCGACGGCGGTGGCGACCCCGGCGGTGAGCTCGTCTCCCACCCGCTCGAAGACACCGGTGAACGACAGCGTGCCGAACGTGGCGAAGACCAGCATCAGTCCCACGATGAAGCCCAGGTCGCCTATCCGGTTGACGATGAACGCCTTCTTGGCCGCCGCCGATGCCGTCGGCCGGGTGAACCAGAAACCGATCAGCAGATAGGAGCAGAGCCCCACCAGCTCCCATCCGACGAACAGCATGGCGAAGTTGCCGGCCAGTACCAGGGTGAGCATGGAGGCGGCGAACAGGTTGAGGTAGGTGAAGAACCGCCCGAAGCGCTCGTCGCCGTGCATGTAGCCGATGGCGAACAGGTGGATGAGCGCACCCACGCCGGTCACGACCAGGGTCATCAGCGCCGAGAGCGGATCCCATTGCAGCTCGAAGGCGGCTCCCACCGCCGGCATCCATTCCCAGATCATCAGGTGCTCGGCATGCACCTCGACGCCCCGGAAGAAGGGAACCGCCGCCACCGCGGCCACCAGGAACGATCCGCCGATGGCGCCGGTGGCCACCCAGCCGGCGAGAGGCTCCCGCAGGTGACGGCCGAAGAAGTGCAGGGACACGGCACCGGCCAGGGGCAGGGCGATGACGAGCCAGAGGAGTGACGTCATCCGCGTAGGTCCGAGAGGGCGTCGACGGAGGCGGTGGCCCGCTGGCGGAAGATGGAGACGATGATCGCCAGTCCCACCACGACCTCGGCGGCGGCCACCACGAGGATGAAGAAGGTGGCCACCTGGCCGTCGAGGTCGTCGAGTGCCCGGCCCG
>CAZTXD010000196.1:0-5292 GCA_964617995.1 uncultured Acidimicrobiaceae bacterium | reverse complement strand
CGATGACGGAATCGAGGTGACCGCCTTCTCCCGTATCGACGACGCCGACTGGGAGAGGCTCGACGTGGAGGCACGCGCTCTAACGTCGTTGCTCGCCGATCGGGAGCCTCACGTCTACAGCCGGTACGGCCGCTGGTGGTCGGATCTCCCCGCAGCCGAGGTTCGGGTGCTTTCGACCTGATCGCGCGGTGTGGGCCGCTGCGGAGCAGCGGACCTTGTGAAGCAGCGGACCTTGCGGAGCAGCGGAGCAGCGGAGCAGCGGAGCAGCGGAGTTGGTGGGTGGGCCCGGCAGGATTTGAACCTGCAACCGACGGATTATGAGTCCGCTGCTCTGACCAGATTGAGCTACGGGCCCGACTTCCTGCAGAGTACCGGGGGCTGTCCTGTTCGGTGGTACGAGAATGCTCCCGGAGGGGGGATTTCGATACAACAGATGTGATCCGGGAAGCCGTCCGCTACGTTTCCGGCCCTCGTGACCGACATCGTGGGAGGCCAGAACACAGAGTCGCTGCTGGACGCCGCCGGTTCCAGCCGACTCTTCCTCAAGCCGGGGGAGGTCCTCATTCACCAGGGCGAGGTCGCTGACAACGTCTACGTGCTGGTAGCGGGGAGTCTCGAAGTCGTCCGCCAACTCGACACGGACAGCGCAGTCCTGGGAGTTATCGACCAACCGGGAGCGGTGATCGGGGAGATCGTCGCAATGGCGGGTGGTGCACGCACGGCCACGGTTACCGCACGCAGCGAGACCGAAGTGTTACAGCTCTCAGCCGAGGAGTTCCAACAGTATCTTCTGGCGAATCCCGACCTTGCCGACGAGATGGTCGCCGTTGCGGTGCGCCGGGTGGAACAGGTCGAGCTCACCGAGATCCTGGCGACCCACTTCAGCATCGCCGATCGAGGCCTGGTCGCTGACACCTGCGATCGGGTCGAGTGGCGCCGCTTCAACCACGGCGAGACCCTGTTCCGGGAGGGAGACCCTTCGGACTCGGTGTACATCGTGGTTCGAGGCAGACTCGCCGCCAGCGCCCGGGACCCCATCGACGGGCGTGATGTGAAGATCGGGGAGATGGGCAGAGGCGACGTTGTAGGTGACCTCGGGGTCCTGGGTCATACCCCTCGAAACGCCACCGTCACCGCGGTCCGGGACTCTGTCGTCGCCCTACTGGACGAACCCACGTTCCGGGGCCTGCTGGAGAGCCGCCCGGGGATGATGATCGATCTGGCCCTGAGGACTGTGAAACAGAGCCACGAGACCCGGCTCCACTCGGCTCCGGACACGGTGCTTGCGGTCGCCGGGCTGTCACGCACTCTGAGCTCCGAGTTCGTCGACCTTATCGCGAGAGAACTCGCCCGTCACGGAAGCGTCGCCCGCCTGTCTCCGCAGCGGGTCGACGCCCTACTGGAGACTCCAGAGGTATTCGACGTGGAGCGGGGCCAGGTCGGCGATATCCGAGTGTCACAGCTGGTCCACGAGACAGAGTTGGAGGCCGATCACCTGCTCCTCGAGGTAGGCGACTCAGCAGGGCCGTGGGCCAACCGTGCCCTCGGGATGGCCGACCGGGTATTGATCGTGATCCCGTCAGACCTCACCGATGCCGAATGCAAGCAGTTGGACCTGCTCCTCGGCGGCGGTCCCGTGGCGGTGCGCAGGACAGTCGTCCTGCTTCATCCGCCGGAGGTGAGCACGCCGACCGGGGCCGCACGTCTCAGAGAGGTATTCGGCGCAGATGATGTCTTCAACGTCGTCTCGGGTTCGGCGGCAGATGCCGCCCGCCTCGCTCGGGTGGCGGTGGGTCGGGCCAATGCCCTGGTGTTGAGCGGCGGAGGTGGACGGGGGTTCGCTCACATCGGCGTCTACCGCGCCTTGAGTGAGCTGGGGTTCCCGGTCGACCTCGTGGGCGGCACGTCGATTGGGGCGATCATGGGCCTGGTCATGGCCAACGGGATGAACCCCGACCAGATCGTGGAGTGGGCTCAGAAGCACTTCCCGAAGGTTCTCGACTACACGATCCCAATGGTCTCTTTGATCAAGGGCGACCGCATCGCCCGTTCAGCCAGGGAGACGTTCGGTGATCGTGACATCGAAGACCTGTGGCGGACCTGCTTCGCCGTTTCCACGGACCTCACCACTTCGCGCCTCCACGTCCACGACCGCGGGTCGGTGGTGGTGACAATCAGGGCGACCAGCGCAATCCCAGGGGTCATGCCTCCCGTTCCGCTGGGCGACTCCTTGCTCATCGACGGTGGTGTGCTCAACAACCTGCCCATCGACGTCGCCCGAGCGAAGGCTCCCGTCGGCACGGTGGTGGCGGTCGATGTCGCCCCACCGCGGGGTCCCGGCGCTCATGGCGACTACGGCCTCTCCGTCTCCGGATGGGATGCCCTCCGCGCCAACTTCGGATCAGGTCGAACCCAGTACCCCCGCATCTCCGCCGTGCTGATGCGATCGATGATTACGGCTTCGATGCTGGAACGGGACACCCAGGTGAGCAATGGCCTCGCCGACCACTACCTCGACCTCGACATGCGTGGCGTATCGATGCTCGAGTTCGACGACCCGTCGGGCGTGGCGGCGCGTGGTTACGAGGCGGCGATGCCGGTACTGGAAGGTTGGCTGGAAAGTCAGTAACTGCGGCTTGAGGGCCACCGAGCGTTCAGTGTCGCTTACCGGTTTCTCGCGATTTCACACACGCGTGTGTATCAATGTGACTAGATTCCGCTCTTCTGCACAAGGGGGACAGCCCGCGTGGGCGTGGGGGAACCCCGATACGACGCAGTCCAAGCCCCGGAATCCGGGCAAATGGGAGGAAATAGATATGGCGACAGCCAGAAATATCTTGGGGAAACTCAAGTCTTCGGATGGAAGAATCAGGGTGAAGACCCTGTCCGGCGTATCGGCCCTGATAGCCGTGATCGCATTGCTGGTGGGTGTACTGCCGGCGATGGCGGACCATGAGAGTCCGGAAGAGGGTCCACGGGTAAGTCCGGAGCTCGTTAAATATGGCGGAGGATCCGGCGCCTGCGAGTTTGTGTTATCCGCAGCGGAGTTCGAGGCGCATGACAACAACCCGTCGACAAAGACGCTTGTCGGTCCAGATGGAACCGAAATCGAGATCGTTGTCGATGGCCAGACCTTCGACTTCAGGGTCTTGACCCCGGGGATGGCTGTCTATGACGTCGTTGTCAACGGTGGCCCGCACAACAACCATTACGACTACGACGGCAAACTCGGACATCCCGTCGATCACGACCAGAACCTGCATGCGCCAAAGAAGAACAACGGTCAGCTGAACAATCTCAGCCACATCAACATCTGCTACGACATCGCGTCGATCCTGTTCGTGTGTGGTGAAGAAGAGAGCGCGATTCGTTTCGGAGAACAAGGTGAGTTAACCGGCGCGACTGCAACGATCTTCAGCGTTGAGGACGCGGACACCTGTGAGAAGCTGGGTTTCTTCTTCAGCGTAGGTGGAGAAACCACACTCGACTTCGGCACCGGAACCGGTGAGGTCACAGGTCGAGCCGACTTCTTCAAGCAGTTCGACGGTGGGGCAGCCATAACAGCTCTGCAGTACGACGGAGGCCCCGCGGAAGGCTTCGAAGAGGTGCCCTGGTGCTCGATCAGTGAGGCGAACGCCGAGGAGTTCAGCGAATTCGTCTCCGGGTATCCGGAACTTCCCACCGAACCCTCCGGGCACACTGCCTGCAAGGTCTACGAGGAAGAGAACGCAGACGGCTTCCAGCACACCGTCGTGTACTTCGAGTTCGAGGATCCGCAGTTCCGCTAAATCGACCTAACGGACAAACCGAGTGACGATCCGCCCCCTAGACAGCTTCTAGGGGGCGGATTTCTAGGCGGTTGACGATGGCATGGCCCTCGGCGCGCAGCGCCGCCGCCGCCTCGGCATCCTCGTCTTGGAGCAGTTCGGCCTTGCAGAGAAGGAGCATCGCCACCTCGTAGTCCAGACTCCGGGCCTGAGCAGCGTCGAGAGCAGCACCAGCGACATCCACCGCCTCCGACCGGCGCCCGATAGCGGCCAGGGCTAGAGCTCGCACCCGATCGGCGGTGGGAGTGAAGATCGACGCCTCCTCTTCGGCTTGGCGGGCCGCACTATCCAGCAACTCCAGGGCCTCCTCGGGCTTACCGCTGCGAGCCTTTACATCGGCGAGGTAGATCGCAGCCTCGTAGGCAGGGGCCTTCATGTCGAGAGCCAACGCCTCTTCCCGAGACTGGTTGAGGAGGTTCTCGGCCTCGGGTAGCTGATGGCGTTCGATGAGGATGCGAGCGAGCTGGAGATTGGCAAACACCACCGTGAACACGTCCCCGCTGGCCCGAGCGACCCGGACGGCCCGTCGCAGCTGTGGTTCGGCTTCGTCGAACTTGTTTTGCTTGACCAGCACCTCTCCGATGTTGCCCTCGGCCACTCCAACGTCGACCGCATTTCCTAGACGTTCGGCCAGGTCGCGGCTTCGCTCGTAGTACTCGAGCGCTTCGTCCCATCTCCCCTCGAAGTAGGCGAGACCTCCTAGGTTGTTGTTCATGTAACCCTGTCCGCCCAAGTCACCAACCTTCGCGTAGAGATCGAGCGCCTCAAGCCAGAGTTGCTCGGCGCCGGGCCTGTCCATCATGAGATGCGCCCACGCCATGACGCCATACGCCCGGGCCAGCGCCGCATTGGAGTTCGCCTCCTGTGCCTGCTCGACTGCCTCACGTGCCGTGGTCAGCGCCTCGACAGGCCGCCCCTGTCGCATGCGGATCAACGAGTAGAAGGCCTGTGCCCGCGCCGCCAGGGTCTCCGCCTCGGCGGAACTCCGGTCGTCGAGGAGGCGCTTGGCTCTGGTCGCCTCCCTGAGCGCCATGGAGTACTGGGCAGCTCGCTCCCGGGCACTAGCCCGTTTGAGCATGAGCTCCGCACGTTCAACGATCCCCTGTCGCAGCTGGTAGGCCTTCCGATAGGCGTCGAGCGCCCCGTCGAACAATCCCGCCTGCTCACGGACCTCACCGAGCCGGGTCCATACTTCGGCTTTCTCATCATCCGACACGTTTGCAAGCCTCCGCGCCGAGTCGAGGGCTCTGACATAATGCGCAGCCGCCTCGATGTTGGCGAACGCATCTCGGGCCTGATCACCGGCGAGACGGGCATAGTGCCAGGTTCGTTCCACGTCTCCGCCCTTCGAGTAGTGCAGGGAGAGGAGGTCGGCGATCGTCATCGGGTTGGCGGCCGATCGCTCGAAGGCTCGTGCCGCCCGCAGGTGCAACTGTTGGCGGCGGCGGAAAGACAGGCCGTCGTA
>CAZTXD010000195.1:0-5293 GCA_964617995.1 uncultured Acidimicrobiaceae bacterium | reverse complement strand
GAGATCTGGAACCTGGTGTTCATGCAGAACATCCAGGACGAGCCCTACCACGTGGTGGGGGACCTTCCCGCCAAGAACATCGATACCGGGATGGGTCTGGAGCGCATCGCAGCCATCCTCCAGGACGTTCCCACGGTCTTCCAGGTCGACACGGTGTGGCCCATCCTGGAAGCGGCCGCCCGCTATGCGGGGCTGTCCTACGGTGACAGCGAGAAGGCGGATGTGTCGTTGCGGCTCCTTGCCGACCACGGGAGGACCGTCACTTTCCTCATCGGCGACGGGGTGGTTCCCTCGAACGAGGGGCGTGGCCACGTGCTGCGACGGATACTCCGCCGGGCGGTGCGCCACGCCTGGCAACTCCGACCGGACTCCGGCAAGGATCTGATCTTTCCCCGACTGGTCGAGACGACGATCGACATCATGTCGGAGGCGTACCCGGACCTCGTCGAGCGCCGCGACCTGATCCTCTCGGCTGTGAGCCGGGAAGAGGAGCGGTTCCGGCAGACGCTCTCGTCGGGGGTGGAGCTCTTGGAAGAGGAACTGGGGAAGGCGGACCAAGCCTCCCTGGCGGGCAGTGTCGCCTTCAAGCTCCACGACACGTACGGTTTCCCGATCGAGCTGACCTCTGAGATCGCAGCCGAACGCGGTGTCGACGTCGACACCGCGGGTTTCGAAGCCGAGATGGATGCGCAACGCCGGCGCGCCCGGGCGGCGTGGAGAGGAGGGGAAGGCGCTGCCGCCGCGGACGTCTACCGGACACTGGCGGACGAGATCGGCCTCACCGACTTCACCGGGTATGAACGGGAACATGACTCCGGGCGCATCCTGGCGATACTCCAGGAAGGTGAGTACCGAGAGTCCATCGAGACGGGGCAGCCGGCCGAGCTGTTCATCGACGTCACCCCTTTCTATGCGGAGGCCGGAGGCCAGGTCGGCGACAGCGGCACCGTCCGAACCGAGACCGGTGTAGCCCGTGTCGAAGACACCCAGCACGCAATTCAGGGCCTTCACGGCCATCGGGTCACCGTCGAGTCTGGATCGATACAGGTCGGCCAGGACGCCGAGCTGGCCATCGACTCTCCCCGCAGGGAGGCCATTCGAAGGAGCCACACCGGAACCCATGTGCTCCACTGGTCCCTGCGGGACGTTCTCGGAGACCACGCCAACCAGGCCGGCTCACTGGTGGAGGACGGACGCTTGCGCTTCGACTTCTCCAACTTCTCCGGTCTGACCACCGAAGAGATCGGTGAGGTCGAATGGAGGGCGAACCAGCGACTGATAGCCAACCCTCCCGTCTCGACCACCGTCACGACCCGGGACGAGGCGAAGGCGATGGGCGCCCTCGCCTTTTTCGGCGACAAGTACGGCGAGACGGTGCGCGTCGTCGAGATAGGCGACTTCTCCATCGAGTTCTGCGGTGGCACCCACACCCACACCGGCGCGCAGGTGGGGCCCCTGGTGATCACGTCCGAGTCGTCGATAGGCTCCAACATCCGGCGGGTGGAGGCCCTCACGGGTGAGGAGGCCTACCGCCACCTCGCCTCCGTCCGGGGCTCGCTCGAGTCGGTGGGGCGACTGCTGAAGGTACCGCCCGCGGAGGTGCCGGACCGGGTCGAGGCGTTGATGGAGCGCATCGGGATCCTGGAGGATCGTCTGGAGGAGAGCGCTGCCCGACGTCGCGGCGAGCTGGCGGCAGAGCTGGCGGCCTCCGCCGAGCAGGTAGGAGACCACCTCATCGTGATCGGAGATGCGGGAGAGCTCGCACCCGGTGACCTGAGGGAGCTGGTCCTCGACGTCAGGAACCGGCTCGGCGTTTCGTCTCTGGTGGTGATCGGATCCCGCAACAACGGCAAGGGGGCCCTCGTGGCCGCCGCCAGCTCGGACCTCGTTGCCGGCGGGGTGTCGGCCGGCGACCTGGCCGTGCGGGGTGCGGCAGCCATGGGCGGGGGCGGCAGCCGCGACCCGGGTCTCGCTCAGGCGGGAGGTCCCGACGGCGACTCCCTGGAAGAGGCCCTGGCGGTCATTCGAGAAGAAGCATCCAGGATGCTGACGAGCCAATGAGCAGGGTGCTGGCCGTCGATCCGGGGACGGTGAGGGTGGGGTTGGCAGTCAGCGACCCGCTCGGGATCACCGCTCAGCCACTCGAGGTGGTAGCTGCCACGGAGGCACTCGAGCGGATCAGGGTGCTGGCAGCCGAGTTGAATGTCGACCACATCATCGTCGGCCTTCCGGTCACCGAGAGAGGCGACGAGGGTGATTCCGCCCGGGCCGCCCACCGGATGGCGGCGGAGATCGCGGAGGTGACCGGACTGGAGGTGACCACGGTGGACGAGCGCTATACATCCCGCATGGCCGACTCGATGATGGTGGAGGCGGGGGTGAGGCGTCGGCGTCGTCGCCAAACCGTCGACAAGGTGGCCGCTGCCGTATTGCTACGTGCCTACCTCGATCGGTCTCCACCGGGTCGGGAAGGGCCCCGATGAGCCTGGAGCCCGTTCCTCCCCCGTCGGGCTTTGCACGGCTTGGCCGGGCAGGAGCCGTCGTGGCCGTCGTGATCCTGGCCGGTATCGCCGTTGTCGGAGGGGCTTCCTTCCTCGGCAAGCAGGTGGGGGAGGCCTTCAACGATGGCGGGACGAACGGGGTGGACGTCGAGGGGGGATTGGAGATCGAGGTGGTGATACCTGCCGGAGCCAGCGCCCAGGACATCGCCGCCATCCTCGCCGCTCGGGGCGTCGTCGGATCTGCCGGTCAGTTCGAGACGGCAGTCCGGACGGCCGGAGCCGCCGGGGACCTGCGGGCTGGAACATATCTGTTGACCACAGGGATGGACCCGGCCGACGTTCTCGATGCGCTTCGTTCCGGCCCGATCTCCGATGCCGTCCGGGTCACGATTCGCGAGGGTCTGCGTGTCACGGAGATCATCGACGATCTCGCTGCCGCCACCGAACTGACACACGACGAGTTCGTGAGTGCCCTCGAAGAGGGGACGGTGACGACCAACTTGCGGGAGATGCCCGAGTCACCGACGTTGGCAGACTGGGAAGGGTTGCTGTTCCCCGACACCTACGAGTTCACACCCACGGCATCCGCCCGCGCCATTCTCCAGCGCCTCACCTCGACGATGGAGCAGAGGGTGGCGGACGTGGACTGGTCACGCCTCGAAGAAGCAGGCTTCGACCGTTACGAAGGCATCGTGATCGCATCGCTCGTCGAGTCCGAGGTGAGGGTAGCCGAGGAACGTCCGCTCGTCGCCAGCGTCGTCTTCAACCGCCTCGATGAGGACATGCTCCTCCAGATCGACGCCTCGGTTCTCTATGCACTCGACACGCGATCGCCCGGGGACTTCGACGCCGACGTCGACTCGCCCTACAACACCTACCGCATCTCGGGCCTCCCCCCGACACCGATCTCGGGGCCGGGAATGGCCTCTCTCGAAGCGGCGGCTGATCCTGCCGACACCGAGTTCCTCTATTACGTCCTCAGCTCTCCTGATGGCAGCCACACCTTCACCACCAACCTCGACGACCACAACGATGCCGTACGCCGAGCACGCGAGGACGGGGTGCTTCCTTAGTGGTGAGCGCAACCCTGAAGCTGGCGGTGGTGGGGGATCCGATCTCACATAGTCTCTCACCCGACATCCACCGGGCCGCCCTGGAAGCGGCGGGAATCGACGGGTCATACACCGCGATACAGGTCGACTCCACCGGGATGGCTGAGATTGTCGCCGACATCCGGCGAGGAGATCTCGACGGTGTGAACGTGACGATGCCCCACAAGGGTGTGGCAGCGGCCCTCGTCGACGACCTGTCCGAGGAGGCGCGTCTAGCGCGCTCGGTCAACACGATCGTCCGTAGACCGGACGGAACGCTGGTGGGCCATTCCACCGACGTCACGGCTCTTCGGCGCCTGTGGCCGCTGGACACCTCCACTCCGGCGTTGATCCTCGGTGCCGGCGGAGCGGCGGCCGCCGCGTGCCTGGCAGCGGGGGAGAGGACCCTGTACGTGAGCGCTCGACGCCCTGAGGCCGTCACCCACCTCCGACACCAGCTCGAGATGGACCTCATCCGGGTTCCTTGGGGCACCGCGGTGGTCAACGCAACGGTGGTGAACGCCACGCCGGTGGGAATGGCGGGAGAGGCGCTCGAGTCCCGGCTGCTCGAGCTGGCGGCCGCTCTCGTCGACCTTCCCTATGGAGCCGAGGAAACGCCTTCGATCGCTCACGCCCGCGAGCGGGGCCTCACCGTCGTCGACGGCCTGGAAGTGCTCATCGCTCAGGCCGCCGACTCCTTTCGACTGTGGACCGGCCGGGAAGCCCCCGTGAAGACGATGACGGCCGCGATCCGAAACCACTCAAGAGAGGCGGGATCGGCACCGAATCAATCGTGACGACTAAACAGGTCGCCAAAGGAGTACCCATGTCGCTGAGCGGAAATCTCGAGATCTTCCCCCTGGAGGAGGTTCTTCGCCTCCTGGCCAGATCTCATCAGGCCGGATGCCTGAGGGTCCGGGGTGAGGGCTCTGGGCGCATCTATCTCGAAGGGGGTTCGCTGACGTTCGCGACGGTGGAGGCCGATGAGGCGTTCCGTCCCTACCTGATCGCCTCCGGCCTGGTCTCCGATGAGGCCCTGAGCCGCGTGGATGTCTCGGGAGGGACCGTGTCAGAAGCGCTGGTCCCGTCGGCAGCGAGCTCGGCCCTGACCGAGCTCGTCCGTGAGCACTGCGTGGAGTCGCTCTATCGCATTCGCCGCCCGGGTCGGGGCGAGTTCGACTTCCAGGTGGATGCCCGACCCCACTATCCGACCGGGCAGAGCTTCGATGTCGAGACGATCATCTCCGAAGCCGAGCGTCGCGCCGCCGACTGGTCCGATATCGAGGCGGTGGTACCCGACCTGACCGTGCCCTGGCATATGGTCCCCACCATCGACGAGGACTCTGTCAACCTCAGCGACACCGCCTGGCGGTTCCTCGCAGCCATGGACGGCGTCTGCTCGGTGCACGAGCTCGCCGGCCGGCTGGGATCCACCACCTTCCAGACCGCCCGCCGTATGGCCGAGCTCTCCCGGGCCCGTCTGGTCGAACAGGTGAGCGCGCCCGCAACCGTCCCCGCTTCCGAGCCGAGCCGGGTGGCGGAGCCGGCCACCCCGGAGCATGAGGTCACCGCTGCCGTCGCCCCCAGCTGGTCGGAGCAGCCCCAGAGCACCCCTCCTCCCGCCGGGGACGACACGTCGTGGTGGAACGACGAGAACGTCGACGAACCGAAGGAAGAGGCAGAGACGCCCGTGGAGGAGAC
>CAZTXD010000194.1:0-5360 GCA_964617995.1 uncultured Acidimicrobiaceae bacterium | reverse complement strand
ATTCCTGTGTACTCCCCTGCCCAGTTCGTCGCCCTGATCGAGGCGTCGAGCTAAAACCGCACCTGGTTCCGGGCTTGGCGATTCAACTCATCGCGGTTGCCGCACCTAATCCGAAGTGGCATAGCCGAGGAGACCGTCCACGGTTGCCGAAATCGCACAGGTCGATTCATCTGCCGCCCCGTAGTAGACAGTCAGAGTCCCGTTGGGATCAATGTCGGCACCGCAAGAGAACACGACATTTGGATGAAAGCCATTGACCTCGTAGGGCTCTTTCGGACAAAGAACCGGTCTACTCGAGCGCCCTAGCACCCGAGCGGGATCATGGTTGTCGAGAAGGGCAACGCCAAGGCTGTAGCGATCAGTTCGGTCACTCGCGTGGTATAGAGCCAGCCATCCAGCTGGCGTTTGGATCGGTACACCGGCCGGACCTACTCGAGCACTGTCCCACATCTCAGGCCGTGGCGTTAGGACAGTCACGAGTCCGCCCCAGTGCTGTAGGTCTCGGCTCCTGGACGCCCATATCGAAGGCCTGCCGAAAGGGGAAGCCGTAGGTCGGACCCATGCAACGTAGTCCTCGTCCCCAGTCTTGGGAAACAGCACGGTATTTGTTGTTCCCGGAGGCAAGATGACCCCGAGGCGCTCAAAGCTCTCGAAGTCGTCGGTCCGCGCGAGAGCGGTCGCTTGCCCGTGTGAGCTAACCGCCTTGTAGGTGATCCAATAGGTGGATCCGATTCGCGTGATTCGTGGATCTTCTATGCCAAATGTCTCAGTTGGATGCGCCGGCGTGATCGTCGGCCGTGGATCGACATGGAAGTGAACACCATCAAACGAACGCGCCAGCCGGAGATGTGAGATGGTTGTCAAGTAGGTCCGGCCGCCATATGTGAAGAGCCTCTTGTCGGCGGGCCGCATGTCCACCTCGTTGCGACGCAGTCGGAGGGTGTCGAATTCGCCGGCGCGGTGGTTCCAGAATGGTGAGAGGACCCAACGGTCGTCCTGGTGGTTCGGTTGCTCGGCCACCCGGAGCAGAAGTAGAACCTCGTCTGTCTTTCGGGTCACGGCTGGGTTGAACACTCCTACAACACGAAAGTCGGGGTGAGTCGGCGCGATGTCTTGTGGCGAGATGAGCGGGTTCTGAGGGAGCCTTTCCACGTCTCCAGTCACTCACTAGACCTCGAAGACTCAGACACTGGTGTTGTGGGATCGGTCGATGCTGGCCCCTGTGTGGCCGGGTCCGACTTAGTTCTTTCCGCGAGGATCGCTTTCACGCTCTGATGAGTGCGTCGGAAGTCTTCAAGCTTCTGTATGCGCGCACCACGCATCAACCAGAAGAGAATGAATATGGCTACGTCAGTGCTGACAGCGAGATACAGCCACTCCCCAACAAGGTCTGAGGGGGTCGCTGTGACAAAGAGTGGTCGGATAATCGCGATTGAAAGAGCCAGGAATAGGAGGCCCATGACGATTTCCATGTAGTAGAAGAAGTTGAATTGGAAGTTCTGCCAGTCCCAGAGGCGTAGCTCGGCCCCGCCCGCCAACAGTTGAGAACGGAACCTGAAGTGCTCCATCGAGTGCGGCGGAGCGCCTACGTCCAAATTGAAGTCATCGTGGTATCGGGTGAGCTTGCCGACGCGGAATCCGGCTTCAGAGACCAAAGCGCCCAAGGGCCACAGAAGGAAGAGGAAGAGAAGAAGCTGCGCTGCCGAAGCATCCCCGAAGAAAGAGTTCCAGATGTCCAGGTATGTATTGAACAATTCCTGATAAAACCCGGGACCGGCCGCCAGCCATGAGTTGGAATCAAAAGCGAAGACAACGGCGGGCAATCCCAGAAGAACGATGTAGACCCCGAGATAGACCTGCGCCACAACGTACGGTACGTGGGCGAAATACCTGGTCAGGTCGCGTGGGTCACTCATCGTTTCCGAGCCTTGCTGGAGCCGAGCTCCGTAGGATTGTCTCCCCCGGCGTATCTAGTGGTCGATGTCCAGACGTTCTTGCGCGCGTCAACGAGGTTGGTCGCCGCGATGACCCAGACCAGAGTTGACTCGGCTCCTTGATTCGTGTTTGCACCAGTGTCGCAAAGACCGTCGTAGCAGCCCATTGTCTCCTGATCGATCATCGGGATCCCAACGTCGTTGTCCCCAGCAAACCATCTAAGGCAGGTCTCTGCTCGCTCGAGCCAGCCTACGTCATGTGTCGTCTCCATGGCTGCGATGCATGCGTCTGCGGTTGAAGCTGATTCGATTGGTTGCTGCGAGAACCGAGCTCGGGGCCCGTGATGGGTGTACCAACCATCGCTACCTATTGGAGAGAAGTGCCCGCTTTGGCTCATCTGTATCTCGAGCAGCCAGTCGAGAGCTCGGAGCGCGGTTCTTACCATCGCAGGGTCTTCAAAATCTGAACCCGCCTGCACTATTGCCTGGGCGATACGGGCATTGGCATAGGTGACCTTATGTTCCAACCACGGCCATGCTCTGGAGGCGCCGCGGAACATATCGGTGAGGCGGCCTGCCGCGTCTCGGTAAGCAGTACGGACGGTTGCATCGCTCGCGTGTCGCGAGCTGTAGGCGTGCAGGCCTAGCAGTGCGTACGCCAGGCTCCGAGGGTGGTCGATTCGCTCGAGAGCCGGGAGCGCCCGACGCAGAAGATCCCCGGCTGATCTCCAATGACCATCGCGACTCGCCGCCTCTCCTAGCGCCCAGATCGCTCGTCCATGGGAGTCCT
Source organism: uncultured Acidimicrobiaceae bacterium (assembly GCA_964617995.1). Classification (GTDB taxonomy): domain Bacteria; phylum Actinomycetota; class Acidimicrobiia; order Spongiisociales; family ZC4RG35; genus CAZTXD01. The sequence goes on along the minus strand of CAZTXD010000194.1, from coordinate 2,636 downwards.
CGGAGCCCACGCGTTCGAGCCATCGAAGCTCATAGCTCATGAAATTCCGAAAACGTCCTACTTGGGGGTTGAAAGCGTGTCCGAGGAACCTCAGATAGCGTTGGCCCGCTGCCTCGCACTCTTCGCTCTGATCGATCAAGAGGTCGCAAGCCCTGAGGACGGCGACCAGAGCCCGAGCGTTGTCGTCGGTGCAGTAGCCGTGGGCTGGATCAGGTGTGCTCCGGCGGGCGTGCTGCAGGACTCCCACTCCATCGCTGAGCCTCCAGACGTGGTCGAGGCCGACCTCAAGGCCCGGAAACAGCTGCATAGGTCGTCGGCGTGACAGGAGGAGTCGACACTCGGGAGCTTACGAGGCCATGAAAGAGCTCAAAGTGCTGCTCGACAGCCATCTTCCAAAGCGTCTGGCGGGCGTGAGCGTATGCGCGCCTGCGCATACGCTCACGTCTCCTGTTGTCATCGAGGAGCACTGTTATGGCCTCCGCTAGCGCCTCCGAGTCATTGAACGGAACGATGACCCCGCGTTCATCGGCAAGGAGCTCGGTCGCGTGCCCGAAAGGCGTTGAAACCACAGCTGCGCCGACGCTGAGTGCGTAACTGAGGGTCCCTGAAACAGCCTGGTCTCGGGAGGTGTACGGAGCTATATATAGGTCTGCTGCTCTCAGGTAGTCGAGAAATCGTGGCGCGGAAACGAATTCGTTAAGGAAGACAACGCAATCGCCTAGATTCGCATGTTGGATTCTTCGCTCGAGGCTGTAGCGATACTCCTCGCCTTCCACTCGGACAATCTCCGGATGTGTCATACCGACAATGAGGTAGGTGACATCCGGATGGTGCCGCTGAACAGTCGGCAGTGCATCGATCATGGTCTCGATCCCTTTGCCCGGACCAAGTAGACCGGTTGTGAGCAATACCTGACGGTCACTGAGTCCGAGTGCTTCCTTAAAAGGGGCAACATCAGCCAGGGGTACGTCCGGTACACCGTGGGGTATGAGCCTGACCTGTCGATCGACCAACCGCTCCTTCCCCAGGAGTTTGAGTGAGTTGTGAGAGAGAACAATCAGTGCATCAGAGAGGTCCGAGATCTGTGTGAGGACGCTGCGTTGTCGTGGATTAGGACGTTTGAGAACAGTGTGCAGCGTCGTGATGACGGGGACTTCGACTCGCCGCAAAGTCTCTAAGACAGAGTGGCCATGATCGCCTCCATAGATTCCGTATTCATGCTGAACGAGAAGAATGTCTGGTTCACTGGCGTTTATGAGTTCGGAAGCCTCCACATAGTCGGCTGGCACGTCACGCCGAATAACGAATCGAACCATGGGGCAACCGGAGTATCTGTCCGGATCTTTGTCCACCGCCACGACCCAACTGCGCGCCATCCGATCAACGCCGTGTTCCCCGCGCAAGAGGTTGGAGGCGTACTCGGCAAGGCCGCAGCGGCGAGGGGGGAACGTCCCGAGGAGAGCCACCTGTAAGGATTCGGCCACGTCAGCCCTTTCTTTGGCGCTTTGGCGCACGCACGGATTACAGGCGGCCCTGTGGTCGGAGGTGTTGTCGCCCCGCATGCGGTCCAGTTGAGGCTACCCGCCATCTTGAGTGAGATCAGAGGAAATCTCGGTCTCGTCGCGGTTCGCGAAGTACGCCACCGTCCTCGTCAGCTGCGAGGCTCCGCTCGTTCATAAGGAAGTGGTTGACCGACGTGAAAGTCTCGAGTTCCTGACACCCCTCAACCAGATCGTCGCCGCCAGCGATGTCGATCTCAACGCTCTCATAGAAGCATTCAGTCGACTCAGAGTTGGCGAGGAGAAGGAAGGCAAGCCAACCAGCTAAGAGTGCGATTCCGATGGCTCCGAGGGTTACGGGTTCCGACCGCATAAAGACTCTCGATAGTCACTTTGGCAACTGCAGGCTGCCGAAATTGGCCAGGGCCCAAGCATACGACATCGGATCCGCAGTTTTCCGTAATGCCTGAGCCCCGACACCAAGGCTGGACTCGTTCTCGGTTTCGCCGGAGTCCTCATTGCGCTGGGAAACGGTCCGGGAACTCTCGCCGGGACCGCTTCAACGATTCTCGCTGCATTGGCGGCTGTCGCATCGGTAGCGTCGTTTTGGCCGCGGAAGTTCGCATCCATCGATCCGGTTCGCCTCGGTGACTATGCAGGTGCCGAGCTCGAGTTCACGCATCTCACCGTCCTAGACACGCTCGAAGTCATGCTCGTCGAGACGACCGAGATGCTGGAGCTGAAGTCGCGTAGACTGAAACTGGCTTTGGTAGCCCTGACCGCAGGGGCGCTTCTGGCTTCACTCGACTTATTGATTGGATAGTCCAAATGGCCGAAATCCCACAAACGCAGAAGAAGGAACCACCTCCAAGGCCACCTCGACAGCCAGATCCGAAGCTGATCACCTATCTCGAACGGGGACAGGACGACGGGAAAGAGCTCGAAGAGCCTCGGGCTGGGTCACGGAAGTCCTGATCAGACCGCTCGTTTGACACGCCGTCATCCTTCGCCGACCCCGGCGACTTTCGGACCCGCACCGCCATCCTGCGATCGCACCTAGTTCCCAACAGGATGCGTGCCCACCGGATTGCAGAATCATGTGGCCGAAATCGATGAGGCCCTGAGACTCCACCTCTC
>CAZTXD010000193.1:0-5384 GCA_964617995.1 uncultured Acidimicrobiaceae bacterium | reverse complement strand
CCGGGCGCAGGTGGAGCCTGCGGAGGAACTGGGCGTTGACGGCGACGATGACCGTAGAAGCGCTCATCAACACGGCGGCAGCTGCGGGGGCGAGAACTATTCCGGCCCAGGCGAGAGCACCGGCGGCGAGGGGGATCGCCATCACGTTGTAGCCGGCCGCCCACACGAGGTTCTGGAGCATCTTGCGGTATCCGGCCTGAGAAAGACGCCTGACAGCAACGACGCCGCGGGGATCATCGGAGGCGAGGACGATCCCCGCAGACTCGATCGCCACGTCGGTCCCGGCCCCGATGGCGATCCCTACATCGGCCTGGGCCAGCGCGGGGGCGTCGTTGACGCCGTCGCCGACCATTGCCACCCGCAGACCTCGCCGCTGCAGTTTCTCCACCTCCGAATGCTTGTCCTCGGGGAGCACTTCGGCGAGGACCTGGTCGATCTCGAGGTCGGCGGCCACCGCCTCAGCGACCTGGCGGGCATCACCAGTGATCATCGCCACCTCCACGCCCAGCCGATGCAGCTCGTCGACGGCCCGACGGGACTCAGCCCGAACTTCGTCCTCGACCGAGAACGCTCCCGTCACCCGGCCATCCTCGATCACGTGGAGGACGGCCGCTCCCCTTCGCCTCCACTCCTCGAGTGTGCCCTCGAGCTCCGGGGGAACGTCGAGCCCGCGTTCGGCCAGCATGGCCGGGCCCCCGACGGTCACCTTCGACCCTTGCACGTCCGCCTCGACGCCGCGGCCGCTCATGGACCTGAATCCGCTGGCCACCGGGACCTCTCCTCGCTCCCTGGCGGCGACGACGATCGCCCGGGCGAGAGGATGCTCCGACTCTGACTCGACGGCCGCAGCCACCGCCAGGAGACGGCCCTCGTCGCCGTCGGCGGCCGTAGTTGCCGTCAGGCGGTGGTTGCCCCTGGTGAGGGTGCCGGTTTTGTCGAAGAGGACGACGTCGACGTTGCGCATTCTCTCCAGGGCCAGGCGGTCTTTGACCAGAATCCCGTTGCGGGCCGCCATCGAGGTGGAGATGGCGATCACCAGGGGAATGGCTAGACCGAGAGCATGGGGACAGGCGATCACCAGCACCGCCACTGTGCGAACCACCGCTTGGTCAGGCTGGTCGACGATGAGCCAGGCGATCACGGTGACCACCGCTGCCGCAACCGCGACGTAGAACAAGAGGGCTGCGGCCCGGTCGGCGAGGACCTGCGCCCGTGATCTCGACTCCTGCGCCTGGGCGACCAGGCGCTGGATTCCCGCCAAAGCCGTGTCCTCACCGACTGCCGTGACCCGGACACGGATGGAGTTGTCGGTGGCGACCGTCCCGGCCACCACCGCGTCGCCTTCTGCCCTGGAGACCGGCTTCGATTCACCGGTCACCATCGACTCGTCCATCTCCACATCACCGCTGACGATTTCGCCGTCGACCGGTACCCGGCCACCCGGACGGACCAGCACGATGTCACCAATCCCGAGAGCGGAAACGGATACCGTCTGGGAGCCGTGGTCGGTGACCCGCTCGGCTTCGTCGGGCAGCAGTTCGGCCAGCGCCGACAAGGCGCCCCGGGCCTGGCCGATGGCCCGCATCTCCATCCAGTGCCCCAACAGCATGATGGTGATCAGGGCGGCCAGCTCCCACCAGAACTCGAGGTCGAACCAGCCCAGGGTGGTGGCAGCCGACGCTATGAACGCGACGGTGATCGCCATCCCGATGAGAAGCATCATCCCCGGCTGACGATCGCTTGCCTCCTGCACCGCCCCCTCGAGGAACGGGGCCCCGCCGTAGACGAAGATGACCACGCCGAGCACCGGAGCGATCAACTGGGAACCGACGAATTCAGGAGCGGTGTAGCCGAACCACTCCTGGATCATCTCGGAGAAGAACACAACCGGGATGGTGAGGAGGAGGGAGAGCCAAAACCGGTCCCGGAACATGGCCACGCTGTGACCGGCATGCTTGTCATGCCCACCGGCATGGGCACCGTGGCCCTGATGGCCATGGGGTCCTGCCTCAACCCGCTCCTGACCGGGGTGTGCTTCGGTAGCGACCCGGTGGTCGCCGTCGTGGTCGTGATGTGAATGATCAGCCATGTCGATTCCTCGTAAGACCTAGGAGCGGACGAGGCGTTCGATCGCCCGGGTAGCCTCGTTCACCATCTCGTCAGCGCCGGTCCCATCGCCTCTCTCGGCCGCCTCCCGGACACAGTGACGAACGTGCTCGTCCAACAACCCGATCGCCACTCCCTTGAGGGCAGCGGAGACAGCGTTCACCTGGGTGAGTACGTCGATGCAGTACTTGTCCTCTGTGATCATGCGCTGCAACCCGCGCACCTGCCCTTCGATCCGGGCCAGCCGCTTGAGATAGTCGTCCTTGTTGATCTCATACCCTCGCATCTGTCTCCTATACAGTAGGGGGGTATCCTATAACCCTTCTCGATCGGTGTCAAGGGCGTCGGAGGCGGCCAAACGCGAGACCCCCGTCAGATCCACTCGGCGTCGGCCGTGAGCTCGCCGTTCTCGCTGTCGCCGGTGTTGAGCGTCCCGGCAGGCTCGATGAGCAGCGCCGCCGTCTCCGCCTCCGCCACCGGGCAGTGCTCGACCCCTCTGGGGACGATGAAGAACTCCCCCTGGTCGAGGACCACATCGTCATCGTCCCGTAAGCGGATCGTCAATCGGCCGGAGATCACCATGAAGAACTCGTCGGTGTCCTCATGGCTGTGCCACACGAACTCGCCCCGAACCTTGACCAGCTTCAGGTGCAGGTCATTCATCTCGCCGACGATCTTCGGCTTCCAATGGTCATCGAAGGTCGCCAGCTTCTCCTCCAGGTTGACGACTACTGGCGGACTCGCCACGTCTCACCTCCTCGTTGGTCGCAAGCGTCTCGATGCTCTCAGTTGAAGTCGTCTCGCATCCCCGTCACTTCGGCAGGCAGACACCACCATTCGGATCAGGCACCGACCCTCGCTGGTGTCCCGTCAGTGAGCGAGACCAGCTCGTCGAATGTCGTCGAGAACAAAGCGTTGGGATGCCCCGCTGCAGCCCAGACATCCGGATACGGGCGCAACGCCTCGTCGACGAGGGTCCTCAGCGGACGCGGGTGCCCTATCGGCGCTACCCCACCGATCGGCTGGCCGGTGAACTCACGGACGAACTCCGGAGAAGCCCGGCTCACTCGCCCCACTCGGAGGATCCCGGCGGCCACACCGGTGTCGACCCGATGCGCGCCGCTGGAGAGAATGAGCACCGGCTCGCCATCTGCATCGAACACGAGACTGTTGGCGATGGCGCCGACATCACAACCCAACCTCTCAGCCGCCTGCGCTGCGGTCGCCAGCCGCTCCGCGAACACTCGGACCCGATCGTGCACTCCCTTGCCTGCGAGGCAACGAGCGACGTGGGCGACGTTCGGGTGAAACTCATCCACGGTCACTTCCGACATCCCCCGTAGAGATTTCGACCCCAGCCGTGCGATGGACCCTCATCGGGGCACTTCCGGATCATCCGATGCACCCTAGCCATGGCTTCATCGACAGAATCAATGCTCGTCCCGACCGGCCCATAGCGGGTGGGTTTTCCCTGGGACCGCCATCCACTCACCGCCCGTTCTGTTAGTCGGCACAGTCCGAGCCAGGCAACCTCGCGATGCTGAATGTCTTCGACGTCCGGCGGACGAACAATCTGCGATGTTTTCCCGAGCAGACGCATCCGCTCACAGAGCGAGACACAAGAGAGAACAAGTCCGTTCTGTCGTTGGAGTTGAGACTGGGTCTTGACCTTCGACCCGGGTTGAGGGTTTAGGGTGGACGGCATGCACGGGTACAAGATCTCCGAGGCCGCACGCGCCACCGGCTTCAGCGAGTCGGCGTTGCGGTTCTACGAACAGGAAGGACTGGTCGTCCCCGACCGCACCGATACCGGATACCGCACCTATCGCGCCGCCGACGTGGAGGCGCTGCGGTTCGTCGCCCGGGCGAAGCGGCTGGGTCTCAGCCTGACCGAGATCACAGAGCTGCTCGCCCTCTTCCACGACGACGAGTGCAGGCCGATGCAGACCAGAATGCGGCAGCTGATCACAGAGCGCATCGGCACCGCACAGCAGCAGATCGCCGACCTGGCGGCCTTCGCCGCCCAACTCCAGGAGACCGCCTCCCGCCTCGCCGTGCATACACCCGACGGTGCATGTGACGACGAATGCGGCTGCCGCAGCGATCCCCCTCGGGTCGACGGAGTTCCCTGGGAGGCCGTTCCACTGGCAGGCAGCGACTCCTCCGGTGTTGCTTGCTCTCTCGATGCCGATCAGGTCGGCGCCAGGATCGATGATTGGCAGGCCGTGGTGGCGCGGGCCGACCGCCGCCGGGCGTTGCCGAACGGTGTTCGCCTCTCGTTTCCGCGCGGAACCGACGTGGCCGCCATCTCCGACCTGGCCGCCGCCGAACAGACCTGCTGCAGCTTCTTCAGCTTCAGCGTGGGGATCGACGCACACGGGATAACGCTGGAGGTCACCGGCCCTCCCGAGGCCCAACCCCTGATCAGCGCCATGTTCGGGAGCGCGGCATGATTCGGTACAGCCGACATTCGCCGGCTGATTCTCGGCGCGAAGAGTCGAAATGAGCGCCACCGTCGAGATCGAATACTGTGTTCCGTGCGGTCACCTCGACCGGGCCATCCACACCCAGCGGGCCATCCTCGAACGGTTCGGACGCCGCGTCGACGGGGTCCTTCTCAAGACCGGACACGGAGGAGTGTTCACCATCCGGGTCGACGGCGAACAGATCTTCGACAAGACCGACGGATACCAGCTCGAGAGGATCATCGCCGATATCGAACAACGCCTCTGATCCGACACGAGCCCAACCTCTACAGTCACCGCCATGACCGTTCTCAGATCCGTCGGACTCTTCGTTCTCGCCGCTGTCGCCGAGATCGGAGGCGCCTACCTCGTCTGGCAGGGAGTTCGCGAAAAACGGGGTCTCCTCTTCGTCGGAGCCGGCGTCCTCGCCCTCGGCCTCTATGGGTTCTTCGCCACCTTCCAGCCCAGCCCTCACTTCGGGAGAATCCTCGCCGCCTACGGCGGGGTGTTCGTCGCCGGCTCTCTCGCCTGGGGAATCACCTTCGACGGGTTCCGACCCGACCGTTACGACATCATCGGGGCGTTGATCTGCCTCATCGGTGTCGCCGTCATCATGTACGCGCCGAGACCGACCGCCTGACCATCTACCCACGACTCCGTCACCCGTTCCGGGTACCGAGCTGATCCACGGTGATGGTGTCCTGCCTCGGCATGGCCCGCGCCAGATCGATCGGAGCGTCGACGGTCCTGGTCCCCTGCGGCCAGGTCGACAGCGAAGGGCGGGCCCGTTACCTGTTCGACGCGGCGCTTCAG
>CAZTXD010000192.1:0-5412 GCA_964617995.1 uncultured Acidimicrobiaceae bacterium | reverse complement strand
GCCGGGCCGAGGCGTATCTGGGGAGCGTGGCGCTGACCCGGGTCGCCACCCGGGCAGCATCGGCCGAGGTCGTGTCGGCGTCGACCTCGCAGCGGACCAGGCCTCCGGCAGGCCCGGCATGGTTGGCCAGACGCAGGTACCAGGAGAAGCGGCTCCAGCCGGTGGTGGTCAAGAAGAGCGGTGTGCGGTAGCCGGCGGGCAACGAGGTGAGGACCTGACGCAACTCGAGCGGGAGATACTGCACCTTCTGTGTCTTGATGTAGCCGACGGCATTCTCGATGTCGCGAGCGTGGGACAGCGGGCCGTCCACGACTAACAGCTCCGCTCCTCCCGCCCGCCGGGTCACGCTGGCCTCCAGGGCACCCATCCTCTGCTGGATGCCGAGCCAGAGCTCCTCGGCGGTGGTCCCCTTGGTCGACTTCACCTCGTAGGTTCCCACCGGTGTGTCGACATCGGAAGCCGGAGCCGAGGTGAACAGCCCCCGCTCCACCTCGGCTTCCTCGATGGTGGCCATCCCGTTGCAGCGCACTGCTCCCGCCGCATAGGTGGCGGCGAGGGCGAACCCGGGGAAGTCGGGCGGCTGTTCGATCCACAGTGTGGCGTCCACCCGTCTCACCCCATCGACGAAGAGGATATCTTCCACCGGATCGGTCTCAGGAAGCAGCGGCCGCCAATCCTCGGGTCTCACCTCTACGCCAACGTCGACGTTCTGGCTGGCGTCGTCGAGCTCGGCGTCGGTGGGTGCCCCGTAGTCCGAGTCCCAGGCCTCTACGGTGAATCTCATTCCATCATCTCCACGGTCGACCCTTCGGGCTCCCGGGTTACCTGGTAGCGAACCGGGGCCCGCGCCGCCAGCTCCTTGACGTGGGTGATCACACCCACCATCAACCCCCGGCCCGCCAGCTCTTCGAGGACAGCTGCCACCACATCGAGAGACTCCTCGTCGAGGGCTCCGAACCCCTCGTCGAGGATGATGGCGTCGAGACCTCCGCCCCCGGCTGCGGAGAGGGTTTCGGCAAGAGCCAGTGACAAAGCCAGCGAGACCAAGAAGGTCTCCCCGCCGGACAGCGTGGCCACCTCGCGGAGCTCATCGGCGTTGCGATGGTCGACGATGCGGAAGCTGCCCTCCTCGTCCGCCTCGAGCGAGAAGCCTCCCCCCGAGAGCTGGGCGAGCAGTTCGTTTGCCCCGCCGACGAGGCCGGCGATGGCCCCGGCCATCAGCCAGCGTTCAAACCCGTTGGCGCGGAGATGATTGGCTAGAGCCCCGGCACGCGCCTCGATTCGAGAGGCGGCACCGAGCTGCTTGTCGAGGGTGGCGGCGCGCTCGGTGGCCTCCTCGAGCCGGGCGAGGTGGTTCCGAGCCACCTCCATCTCGCGGGCCACGGTGACGTCGTAGGGCTTTTCGGCGGACAGGCCCACCGACCCGAGACGGGCCACCAAGCCGTCGCGCAGCGACGAGGCCCGGTCTCGTTCCCGCTCCAGCCGGGCGACGAGGAGCCGGTGTTCATCGTCGAGGTCGTCGAGGGCGGCGTCTCTCCAGGTGAGGAACTCCTTCCACTCGACGATGGGGTCGTCGCTGCCCGAGCTCGGTGGATCGAGCTCCACGCCGGGCAGTCGAGCCACCAGCACGTGGGCTTGGCGCAACGCCTTGCCCACCGTGGCGAGAGCCTCGGCCGCCTCCTCGTGGTCGCGACGGGCTCGCTTGAGGGCACCTTCGAGACCTTCGAGCTCTGCTCGGGTCTCCTTCAAGGAACGTCTCAAGGCGTGAAAGCTCGCCTCGTCTGAGGAGAGCTCTTCCAGCGAGGGCGCCCCGGCCAACCGTTCGACGAGTGTGGAGCGCAGCTCGGCCAACTCCGAACTGCGCGCCGCCGCCTCGGTGGCGCCCGCTCGCGTCGTTTGGAGACCCTCCCGGGCGACGACGACGGCCTCTTTGGCCTCCGCAACATCACGATCCAGCTCGTCCAACCCGGGCGGGGTTTCGAAGTCGGGGATCGACTCGACCTCTTGGGCGCACACCGGACATGGTCGGCCCACGACGAGCGTTTCGCTCACAGTGTGAGCGGCGTGGGTGACCCGCGCCGCCGCCGCGGCGCTCTCGGCGTGGGCGAGTCGGGCTTCGGAGGCCGCCAGTGTCTCCTCGGCGGCCTCGAGCGAGAAACGCGCCGACTCGAGATCGAGGCCCCCGATGCGCTGATCGACCCGGACCAGTTCCTCGTGGGCCGCCCGAACGTTGGCGATGGTCTCTTCACTGGGGAGGGTGTCGATCTCGGCTTCGAGACGTGCCACCTCGGCATGAGTGGCGTCGAGCGCCTCGGTGGCCAGCGACTCCGCCTCCCGAGCCGACAGCAGACGCTCGTCTAGCTCATCGAGATGGGGTGGCGGCTGGATGTCCCCGAGTCGTCGCCTGGCCTCATCGAGGGACTCCAGCTCATTCTCGGCTTTTCCCGCCGAGTTCTCGGCATCCTCGAGCTCCTCGAGCCGGTCGCCGATCTCCTTCGATAGTGTCTCGAGGCCCGCCATCCGCTCCCGGGCGGCCTCCAGGTCGGAGGGCGTGGGTACTTCGAGCGACTCGAGCTGGCTGCGGGCCGAGGCGGCCCTGCCCGATGCTTCTGCCCTCCGCTCGGCAGCCAGGTCGCGTACGCGCGCATAGACGTCGAGTCCAAGGAGGTCGCGGAGCAGGTCCCTGCGCTCCCGGCTCCCCGCGTTGAGGAAGCGGGCGAAATCCCCTTGGGGCAGCACGACGGTTTTGGTGAAGTCTTCGAATCGAAGCCGGAGCAAATCCTCGACCGCCCGGGTCACTTCGCCGGCGCCGCTGGCGATCGGGGTCCCCTCGCCGCTCTCGAGCCGCGCCTCGCGGACCGTCGCTCCGGAATCAGTGCGCTCGGCGATCCGCGACACGACGTAGCGCTCCCCTCGCACCTCGAAGTGGAGGGACACCCGGGCACGGTCGGAACCGGCGGAGATGACCGGCGCCACCGCGCGGGCGCCGAGCCGGGGCACCCGCCCGTATAGGGCGAAGATCATCCCATCGATCAGACTGGACTTCCCCGATCCGGTGGGACCCGACAACGAGAAAAACTCGGCGGTCTCGAGATCGACGGTCTGGCGCCTCCGATAGGCGGAGAAGCCTTCGAGGGTGATGCTGAGAGGTCTCACTGCAACGCTTCCTCGAGGAGCTCGACAAAGAGCTCCTCGACCTCGGGATCGTCCTGGTCGTGCTCGGCGAGGTAGCGATGGAACGCCTCGCCGGGGGCCAGGCTCTCCCGATCGTCCCGGACCCGCCGCCTCGACGGCTCCGGGCTCTCCAACACCACGTCGACGGTTTCGGGGATGGCGGCGCGCACCTCGTCGGCCAGACCCACCCGACCCTTCTCGGTGAGGACCACCTTCACGTAGGCTTCTCCGGTCTCGTCGGCCCGGGAGATCACCTCCTCGAGACGGCCCCGCAAAGTCATCAGCCGGCGTCCCGAGGTGAGGGGGATGGTGGTCACCCGGGCCGGTCTCCCCGCTTCGGTGTCAACGAGGAGCACCCCTTTGCGGTCATCGACCTCCCCGAAGTCGAGTTGCAGAGGAGAGCCCGAGTACCAGACCTGACCGGAGTGGGGGACCTTCTGCTGGCGATGGAGATGGCCCAGGGCGACGTAGTTGAGATGGCCGGGGAACACTCCGGCGGGCACGGCGTAGTCAAAGATTCGCTCCCCTCCACCGGGCTCCGCCCCGAAGACCGTTAGATGACTGACCAGGAGGTTGACGGTGTCAGGAGTCATGCCGTCCGTGAGGGCGGCCACGATGCGACCCACCCGATCGGCGTAGAGACCGGAGTGCTGGTCGGGGTCGGAACCCATCATGTCCTCGACTTTGACTATCCCTCGCTGAGAGACGAAGGGGAGCATCGCCGCTTTGACCCCGATGTCCTCGAGGTGGACCAAGCCCCCCTCCTCCGGCTTGGCAGGAGCACCGGCCACGGTGATCCGGCCCATGGCGAGCAGCGGGGCGACGGCATCGAGTCGAGCCGGGCTGTCGTGGTTGCCCGACACGACCAGGACGGGAGCGACGGCGGCGAGCTCGAGGAGGGCCCGCCACACGATCTCCTCGGCCGCCGGGGTCGGCGACGAGGTGTCGAACACGTCGCCGGCAACGACCGTCAGGTCGACGTGGTGCTCGGCGGCGATGACAGCAATCTCGGACAGCACCTGACGGTGCTCCTCGGAGCGATCTCTTCCCCGGATCCGGCGCCCGACGTGCCAATCGGAGGTATGGAGGACCTTCACAACACGAGAGCGTAGGAATCGACCCCGACAGATTCGCGGAGCATCGAGATGGTTAGTGCTGAAGTAGTGATCCTTTAGTCTGGAAAGCATGCCCGAGAACATGATCGACAAGTACGGGCGGGTACGTGTTCGTCAGATCGTGTCGCACTTCTACGGGGCGGTGCTGAGGTCACCGAGGCTCTCCCCATACTTCGACGGTGTCGACGTCCATGGCCTGATGGCTCATCAATCGGCGTTCCTGGCTGCCGTGATGGGGGCAGAGCCCGGCTACGAGGCGGCCGATGTGGAGCGCGCCCATCACGGGCTCGGGATCAACGAGGAAGACTTCGCCGAGATGCTCGACCTCCTCGAGGTCAGTCTGGAGCGGTTCGGGGTCGAAGACGTCGACCGGCGCCAGATCATCGGGAGATATCGGGCGTTCCAGGGCTCGGTTGTCGAGGCCGGTTCGGCAAACCCTCGCTGAGAGCGAGGGCTCAGAGGTCTTCGAAGGGGTCTTCGGGTCCCTTGCGGTCGATGGGCGGTACCGCTTCGGAGGCGCGGGTGGCCCATGCTGGAAAGGGGAACTCCAGGACCAGTGGCACGGGGAGCTCTGGCTGGCTGAGGATCATGGTGCCTGGTTTGACGATCGTGGCCCGCTGCCGATGTGGCCCGGGCAGAAACCCGTACTCTTCTCTGGCCGCCTCGGCGGAGTCGAGCCGGCCCACCACCCGGATCGAGCTGTTGGCGATGATCCGCCGCTCCACCTCAGATGCGGTCTGCTGCGCTCCGATCAGGATCACACCCAGCGAACGGCCCCGCTCGGCAATATCGAGGAGCACCTCTTTGATCGGGCTCGATCCCTCGCGAGGGGCGTACTTGTTCAACTCGTCGAGCACCACCAACAGCAACTCGTCGCTCTGACCGGCGCGCTCCTTGTCCTCGAAGGCTCGCTTCAGGGTGACCCCGACCACGAATCGCTTGGCCCGGTCGTTGAGGTTGTGGAGGTCGACCACGCTGACCTGGTCCTCGAGGCCGATACGGTGCCGCTCCGGGTCGGGGACGTCGGCCCGGATCAGACGTCCGAGATGGCGTACAGAGGCCTGGAGTCGGCGCACGAAGGCGTTGATCGTCCCGGTCCCGATAGCGGGCCCGGCCCACTGGT
>CAZTXD010000191.1:0-5496 GCA_964617995.1 uncultured Acidimicrobiaceae bacterium | reverse complement strand
GTGGCAGTACCCGCCTCGGCGATCACCGACGGTGAGCCCGATGGCGGAGCCCACCCCTACGTCGGGTTGGCAGTGTTCGACACGTTGCAAGACCACGATGACGATCCGGACACCCCAGACATCGCAGTACCTACTCACCGGTGCAGCGGATCGCTGATTTCAGAAACGGTATTCGTCACCGCCGGCCACTGCACTTTCGACACTGTCGGAGGCAGGGTCTACTTCCAGGAGGATGTCGACCAGTTTCATCCGGACGGTGGGACCGGCGAATACCCATTCCCTGGACCGAACTCTGTGGAGATGGCATCGACCCATACCCATCCCCAGTTCGACAACGACGCCTTCTTTCTGTTCGACGTTGGCGTGGTGATCCTGGGCGAGGGGGGATTCGACCCTGGCCTCTTTGCTCAGTTGCCGCCACAAGGCGTGGTGGACACTCTGGGAAGGGGTCGCAACAATCCGGACGCCACCATCACCGCGGTCGGTTACGGGCTCCAAGAGATCGTCCTCAATCCGGTCTTCGGTCCGGTGAAATTGCAGGATGATTTGGATCGTCTCAAGGCCGATCTGATGATCGTCGACACTGAGGGTGTGGCTGGTATCGGGAGCCTCAATCCGGATCAGGCGTTCGTGTTGAGCGGCGATGCGGCCAACGGCGGAACCTGCTTTGGGGATTCTGGAGGGCCGAGCCTTATCTTTGGAACCCACACCATCGTCGGGGTCACCTCGTTTGGGCTCAATGGCAACTGTGCCGGTATCGGCGGTGCGTATCGCATCGACCAACCCGATGATCTGACATTCATCACTGGCTTCCTGCCGTAATCGTCGATGGCGATGGCAAAGCAGGAAGAAAGAGTCTCTTCGGTAACGCGGTTTGCCATGCATGGCCTGGGCCATGCCGGCTGTCTCTGCACGCGCCAAAAACCATTATCCGTACTCGCTCCGGGCGGAGGTTCACTGACTCCGCCCGGGGCTCGTAACCATTTCCAGCCACGGAGCGCGCGGGGAGCATGCGCGTGCGATTACACGATCAGTTCGTTCCGCCGGCCCTAACCGCGTCAGGAAATTGGACAGACGCTCCACAGGCCCGCTAGTGGGTGCCGTTTCCCCTGGTCAAAAGGTTTTGACCGCATCTTTCGCAACGAGGCCCCCGTCAGCAGTGGCGCTCGGCGAGCTATTTGGTGTCCATCGCAGGTGGATCTCGGGATACCAGTCCTCGTAGACCTGGGGTTTACCCCCCCACGGCTGCTCACCGCCGAAGCCTCGGGGCCATCCGCCCTAGCGGGTCCTACGTGCCACCATCTCCGTGGACTGCGAACCGATGACCGACTTGCGACTTCCGACTTCCGACTTCGGTCAGACCACCATCCACTCGGTCACTACCCGGCTGCCGTCGGGGGTGCTCACCACGATCTGAACCGCCCCGGTGGTCACGTCCACGAACGTGAAACGTCCCAGCCCGTCGCTGGTGACCTCCCTGACCGACTCGCCATGACGCAACTGGATGCTGGCCTGCTGGGGCGGGACCAGCTGGCCCACCAGCCGGCGGGTGCCCTCCGCCATCACCATCATCTCGATCTCGACGCCCGGAGCCCGGAACGTGACCTGCCGGGCAGCCTCTCCTCGTACCCCCACCGGCTCCTGGCTAGCGGAGTCGTAGACCAGCTCGGCCAGCTCGGCGTCGATGGTTCGCCACGTGTAGGCCTCCTTGGCGGCCGTGACCACGTGCTCGGGCACCGGATCGGCCGCGGCGAGGGCGCTCGCCAGGAGCTCTTGGAGTTGGTCGTCGCCCAGGCTCATGTCTCTCTCCCTTGAAGGTTCTCTCCCATTTCGATCTCGATCAACTGCCGGAGCCGGCTGAGGATGCGCTGCCTGGTGGGCCCGATCGAACCGATGGGCCGCTCGATCAGCTCGGCGATGGTGGCGTAGTCGAGAGGCGGGTCGGCCAGGAGCAGTCGCAGCAGCTCCTGGGCGTCTTCGGGCAGGCGGGTGAAGGCCCGCAGCGCAGCTCTCTGCATCTCGTCGTCGACCAGTCCCTCGTCGAAGGAGAGGAGGGTGGGGTCGGTCAGGTCGAACTCGAACTCGGTGGGGGTCTGGTTGCGCTGCTGTTTGAGGGTGCGCAGCGCCTCGTTGCGGGCGGTGGCCGCCAGCCACCCCGGCAGTCGCTCGGGGTCGCGGATCCGGTCGCAGTGCTCCACCAGCCGCAGCCACACGGTCTGGGTGACGTCGGCGGCGGCGGCGTCGTCGAGCCGGAAACCCCGCACCACGAACCAGACGAGGCGGCTGTACCTGTCGACCAGGGTGTCCCAGGCAGATCGGTCGCCCATAGCCGCCCCGGCCAGCAGGTCGGCCACGGGCGCATCGCTCATGGGGAGGAACTCTAGACAGGTTGGGTTGCGGCTCACCGGAGACTCGACGTGGGTGGTCACCACAACACGATCCCCGCCGCCGGCGCCTGATACAAACGAATTCACGACCCGAGGAGGACGAAGGCGGCCCTGGCCGCCATCTCCTGGGGGGACGATCCACTCTCGGAGAGCAGGGCGGCGGCGAGGGCGTCTCGTGTCGAAGCACCCGACCTGATCCGGCGGTGGAGGGAGAGCATGATCGGGGAGGTGGCCGCATCGGGGATCGGAACCATGGGGGCGACGAGACTCGACACCCCGATCCTGAGCAGGGCGGCGGCGAGCCCCAGCAGCTCGTCCCCGGCGCCGACCTCGGAGACGGCCGAGTCGCACGCCGGCATCACCATCACCGGGGGAACCGACGGGAGCCGCTCCAGGTCGTAGACGGTGAGAGGTCCGTCGGTCATCCGCAGCGCCGAGAAGAGGGGGTTGTCGGAGCGGAACGTGCCGTGGGCGGCCAGATGCGCCACCGAGGAACCTTCCACGATCGACAGCACCCTCTCCACCCGGGCGTTTCGCCCCGTCAGCCTCCTCCCTTTCGGGTAGAGACGGGAAAGTTTCTCCACCTCGGCCCGCGCCCCGTCCAGGTCCGGGCCGGCGACCAGGGCCACGTGTCCGTCCCGGACCCGATCGACCCGACGGCGAGCACGCATCCATGCCCGCACCGACGGCGCCACCGACACCGGTCGACCGGCCAGGGTGGGCAGGATGTTCCAGGGAAGGCGGTGGAGGACACCGGTGGGAACGATCGTGAGGGGGGAGTCGGGGAGATCCAGGCTGTCGATGAGGGTGCGGGACAGCTTCTTCCCCAGGTCGTCGAGGGAGGCAGCGGCGGCCGCCAGGGACGCATCCGAGCCATGGGCGTCGGCGAGCCGGCTGAGAGAGAAGACGGCCGCGGCGACGTCGTCGGTGATCCCGGGCGCGGGCCCTATCTCGCTCATGTGCCAGTGGCGGCCGTCGAACCAGACCGCGTGGATCGTCCCGCGCCGGGCGAAGTAGGAGACGACGGCGTGGCCGTCGAGCAGGTCGGCCAGCTCGGAGGGTTCGAGCGGGGAGCTGTCCCCACCTCCTCCCTGTCCCTCGGCGAGGCGTGTGGCCCGCCGGATGGCATCTTCCACCCGTCGGCGGCCCTCCTGCAGTCGTGACGTGTCCTCACCGGCAGCCATCGCCTCCCGCAGGTCGCTCTCGACCTGCCTCAGCTCGACCAGGGAGGCCGCCAGCTCCGCGTCGTCGGGAGGAAGGGCGGGGGGGAAGTCCATGCTCCGGGCCCGCCAGGTGTCCACCGCCTGGAGGACACGCCACGGATCTCCCGCCGCCATGGCGTCGTCGACCGCCGCCGCCACCAGGCGGACGCCGTGGTGTCCCATGCCGGCACGGAGCTCGGCGGAGCCCAGGGCTGCCCGATAGCGGTCGAGTCTCTTCA
The DNA here is from genome assembly GCA_964617995.1 of uncultured Acidimicrobiaceae bacterium. Taxonomy (GTDB): domain Bacteria; phylum Actinomycetota; class Acidimicrobiia; order Spongiisociales; family ZC4RG35; genus CAZTXD01. The sequence goes on along the minus strand of CAZTXD010000191.1, from coordinate 1,668 downwards.
GGCCCCGGGCGACTGCCTGTCGGGCCTCGCCGCTGCGGCCCCGGGCGCTGTCGAGCATGTACATGGCCTCGGCGTGGGCCACCTGGTCGATGTGCGAGGAGGCGGGAGGCAGGACGCCGAGCGGCTCCAGGATGTCGATGGTGGCCCCGGTGTCGCCCCGGTCGAAGGCGAGGCGGGCAGCCTCGATCCGCGCTCGTCTCGCCTCCGACTCCCAGCCCTCCTCGTCGAGCCGGGCCGCCAGCGTGAGGGCATCGGCCAGCCGGTCGTCGTTCCCAGGGCCCCGGAGGAGCGAGATCATCTCGAGGTAATGGGCCATCAGCTCCCAGGCGTCGCGGCCCTGGGAGGCGAAGAGGCGCCGAGCCTCCCTGGCGCAGGAGGTGGCGAGGCGGCCGTCGCCGGCGAGGTCGGCGATGCGGGCCAGCAGCAGGAGGGCGTCGGCCAGCGCCGGGGGGTCGTCCTCGCGGCGCAGGTCTTCCACCGCCGCCTCGGCGTCGGTGAGGGCGTCACGCATGAGACCGGCCGTTGCGTACACCTCGGCCCGGTCGGAACGGAGGGTGGCGGCACGCGACCTGCTCCCCAGCTCGGTGAAGGAGGCTTCGGCGATCCCGAACCACGACAACGCCCGGGGAATGTCACCCCGACGGCCGTGCGTGAAGCCGAGATTGTGGGCGCAGGCCGCCTCGAGGAGGGTCTGGCCGTGCTCGACCCCGATCCGATAGGCGGTCTCCAGGTCGGACACCGCCTCGTCGAGGGCGCCGGAGTAGACGTGTATCACCGATCGGTTGAGGCGGAGCCGGGCGGCGGCCAGATGATCGGCCGCCGCCTCCAGTCCGGGAAGGGCTGCGGCATACGACTCCAGCGCCCGGCGGTTCTCGCCGAGGCGCTGAAGCACGAGGGCCTTTTGCATCTCGTTGCGCGCTGCCGCTGGGCCCTCGAGGCTGCCGGCGGCTTCGTCGGTGAGACGGAGCGCTTCCCCCGAGTCGCCCAGGCGGGCCATCACCCAGGCCAGGCTGGAGATGATCTCTGCGGTCAGGGACGCCTCCCCGGCATCGTGGCCGGCTTCGATGGCGAGCCGCAGCGCCGACACCGACCCGTCGAGGTCGTCGAGCTCCCTCCTCCCCAAACCCAGCGCCCACAGCGCCTTCACCCGCTCGACCGGATCCAGGTCGTCGCGGGCGAGGACCCTGGCCGCCATCTCGGTGGCGCGGGCCGGTTCCGCCTGGGCGAGCGCGAGCGCGCCGTCTGCCGACTCGGCCTCGATCCTGGTCCGGGCGCCCATCTTCGGCAATGCTAGGTATCAGCGGGCCCGGCGCCCGATCGGATGGATGCCGACGCGAGAGAGAGGACACACATGGATGTCTCAGATGAGAGCGACCCCTTCGCCTGGATGCAGGCGCATGCCGAGAAGCTGCGTGGCCGTCTGGAGGCGGCCCACATCGGATGGACCAGGGAAGGTGTCGCCTACCGGACCAACTCGCTGCTGGTGAGGCTGACGCCGGAGAATCGCAAGAAGATCCGCAGCATCCTTCGGACCCGGAAGGGACAGGTGGTGGAGTCGGAGGTGCTGGGAATCGCCCGGGTCGAGGTCGAGGACGCCGACGGGGCTCTGGAGGCGCTGAGGGCCAAGGACGTGGAGGCGAGCCGCAACCACGTGTTCTTCGCCGGACC
>CAZTXD010000190.1:0-5524 GCA_964617995.1 uncultured Acidimicrobiaceae bacterium | reverse complement strand
ATCCGCCCGCAACGTCGAAGCTGACATACTTCGGTTCTTCGCTGAACGAGCTTGAACTCCAACAGTACCTAGTTCTGAACCAGGTGAAACTAGGTGCTGAGCAGGGCATTTGGGGCTCCGGGTCAAACGCGCGATGTCGAAACAAATCTTGTGATGGCGGGAAGGCATGTCGTTGTTGGGGATTCGGGCGGTCTGTCTGGCGGCGTCAAACGAGGGTCAAACGCCCCAGAGTGCATCGATGATCCACTCTATGCCCCTGCGATCACGACCTGGAGTGAAGTGCTTGGAGCCCTGTTGACTTCAAGTGGTCCGCGTGAATGAGTTCAACGCAGACCCAGCGCGGAACCATTCGATCTCGCTCTCGGTGAGGGTGTGCATGCACGGCATGGACCATTCCGACCCATCCGAGGGAGTGATGAGAAGCTCCAGCGGTTCCCCGGGTTGGAGGGCGGATAGGCCTTCGATGTCGATCCGGTCTGCCGGTCCAAGCTGCTCATGGTGAGTGGGGTCCACGAAAGTCAACGGAAGGATCCCGTGCTTCTTGAGATTCATCTCGTGGATCCGAGCAAAGCTCAAGGCGACGACAGCGATACAGCCGAGATGACGAGGTTCCATTGCGGCGTGCTCGCGCGAAGACCCCTCGCCGTAGTTCTCATGCCCGATCACGACCCAGGGCAACCCTTCCGACCTGTATCGCCTCGCTATCTCATGGAGATGGCGCTCTGAGCCGTCGATCTGATCGATCCCCCAGCCTGCCTCGTCGGCAAAGGCGTTCACTGCTCCTGTGAATAGGTTGTCGGAGATCCGATCCAGATGTCCTCGATAGCGCAGCCAGACTCCCGCGGGTGAGATGTGGTCGGTGGTGCACTTGCCATCGACCTTCAACAGAATGGGAAGCTGGCGATACACATCTTCTGTCCATGGCGGAAAGGCATCCAGGAGCTGCAGACGATCGCTGTCTTCCCGTATTGACACCGTTATCTCGGCCGCGGCTTCTCCTTCCACAGGGGGGAGGAAACCTTCGGAGCCGCCGGCGAACCCGAGCTCAGGCAATGTCACCACGGACTCCGGCGAGGTCAACGCCAGCGCAGCGCCGTCTTGCCCTGTCAAATGGTCCCGAGCCGGGTCGAAGTCGAGGGTTCCGGCCAGTGCCATGGCCACCACGACCTCGGGCGAGGCGATGAAGGCGAGAGTCTGCGAAGACCCATCGTTGCGACCAGGGAAGTTTCGGTTGTACGAAGTGATGATGGAGTTGGTCTGACCTGGCTGCACATCGGTTCTGTCCCATTGCCCGATGCATGGTCCGCAGGCGTTGGCAAGGACGGTTGCACCTATCGCTTCGAGGTCGGCAAGAAGCCCATCTCGTTCGATCGTGGCTCGAATCGTCTCGGAGCCAGGAGTCACGAGTAGGGGAACCTTCACACGCATACCGGCCTCGATGGCTTGGCGAGCAACGTGTGCCGCTCTTCCCATGTCCTCGTATGAGGAATTCGTGCAAGAGCCCACCAGCGCTTGGGCGGGGACGGCGGGCCAACCCTCCTCATCGAGTTCTGTTCGCAGCTGGGAAAGATCACGGCCACGATCCGGCGAATGCGGACCGACGATCTGGGGCTCCAACTCGTCGAGATCGATCCTCAGATACTGGTCATAGTGATCCTGGGGAGAAGCAACCACTTCCTGGTCCGGGGTTATCAGGTCCTTCGAGGGGGCGACGAGACCGGCGATATCTGCCCGGCCGGTCGCCTCCAGATATCTGACAGTCGCATCGTCAGCCGGGAAGACACTGGTCGTCGCCCCTAGTTCCGCGCCCATGTTGCAGATGGTTGCCCTGCCTGTGGTGCTCAGCGACGATGCCCCGTCACCGAAGTACTCGATGATGGCTCCTGTGCCACCGCGCACAGTCAACTCCTTGGCGATCAGAAGGATCACGTCCTTCGCCGAGGCGAAGCCATGGAGTTGGCCGGTGAGCTCGATGCCGATCACGCGTTGCCGGGGAAGTTGATATGGCTGTCCCACCATGAGATCGACGGCCTGTGCACCGCCCGCTCCGATTGCGAGCATTCCCATTCCCCCGGCATTGGGGGTATGCGAATCGGCACCCAGCAGCATCCCGCCGGGATAGGCGTAGCGCTCCAGAATCACCTGATGAATGATCCCGCTACCAGGCGCCCAGAGTCCGATCCCGTACTTGGCGCTCGCCGAGGCGAGGAACTCGTAGACCTCTTCGTTCTCGGCCTCACTGACGGCCAGATCGGTTGTGGATCCTACTTTCGCCCGTATGAGGTGGTCGCAGTGGATGGTTGTCGGTATCGCAACGGAGCGACGGCCGGTGCTGATGAATTGGAGTAGCGCCATTTGTGCCGAGCTGTCCGGCATTGCCAGACGATCCGGTCGGAGAGTGAGATTCGAGTCCTTCGTGTCGATCGATCCGATTTCTGACGGCGCGACGTGCGAAATCAGAAGCTTGTCGGTCAACCTCAAGGGCCGGTTGAGGTCCTTGCGTCCAATCTCGAGTGCCTCGGCTGCTCTTTCATAGACGCCGCGGACTTCCTCAGGCTCCACACATGCACCGGCGCTCACGAGGTCTCCATTCGATGTCAGGGGTGCTGGACATTCATCAATATAAAGATATCATTGATAAGCGGCTATACACAGAGCGACCGAGCCGGATGTCCACTTGGCTCCAGTCAGCAGCGTGTAAGGTCTCGAGCAAGGGCGTTTGAGAGGAGTCTGTGGCATATTCTTTTGGCGAGCCAGGTAGCGATACGGGCTCCACCCAACTGCGACAACCCCGGTTGGCCGACATGGTGGCGGCGGTTCTCCGTGAGCGCATCGTCGCCGGCGACATGGAACCGGGAGAATCACTTCCAAAGCAAGAGGATCTCCTCGCCGAGTTTCGTGTGAGCCTGCCGTCGCTTCGCGAGGCGATGAGGATTCTGGAGTCGGAGGGCCTCATCACGGTACGCCGTGGGAAGACAGGCGGGGCAATCGTTCATGGCCCGCAGGCAAACAATGCCGCCCACATGTTGGGTCTCGTGCTGCAGTCGCGCCAAGTGCAGTTGGAGGACCTGTCGATCGCTCTCCGAGCCTTGGAGCCGGCGTGTGCCGTGCTTTGCTCCAAGCGCCCCGACCGGAAGGAGACTGTGGTGGAGCCGCTGCAACGTCTCCACGAGGAGAGCCTGACGGTCATGGACGACCCGGTCGAATTCACGAAGGTGGCCCGGCGATTCCACGAGCAGATGATCAACGCCTGTGGCAATCAGACGCTCATCCTGGTCGTGGGAGCACTCGACCATCTGTGGTCGTCGAGGGACGAAACCTGGGATAAGTACTCGAAAGACGACACGAAAGAAGCGGAGCGATCGGTGCGCGAACATGGCGCCGAAGGTCACAAGATGGTCATCGAAGCCATCGCAGAAGGCGACGGAGAAAAGGTGCAGCACGTCCTCTCCGAACACCTCCAACACTCCCCTTACTACCGAGTCGAAGGGGAAGCTGCTGTTCGGGTCGTTTGACGCTTAGCTACTAGTCGACCGAACGTGACGGGCAGTTCACCCCGCCAGTTTTCGAACTTCTCATCTCTGCAACGGTGGATCGACCGACATAACTTCGTCGATTCCGCGTCTGCCGGATCTCGCCGAGTAGTAGGTCGGCGGTGGGTAGCCGACGGCCATCAAGACCACCACATCCTGATGACTCGCCAGACCGAGAAGCGACCTCATCTCCTCATGCAGGTCATTGTCGACGGCCCAATTGAGCATGCAAGTCACCAACCCGAGAGAATGCAGAGCAAGGTTGAGGGTCATGGCGAAAAGTCCACCGTCCATCCACTTTTGGTTGCGTTCACCAACCACACTGAAGAGGCGGGTATCGACGTGGACTACAAAGAGAGCGGGGACGAATTCACGGAAGCCGCGACTACCACGCTGCAACTCGAGGACTCGCACAATGTCTTTCTTCTCGCGATACAGATTGACACCGACCGCTTGGCGGTTACAGACCGATGGCGCGGTCTGGGCAAGCCGCACTGCTCGCTCGAGGATGGAGAGATCCGGTACGCGTTGATCATCAAAATCGCGCACGCTGTGCCTTGTAGTGAAGAATGCTTCTGGATCATCGAGAGTGCCGCCCACGATGTCTTCGGGGGTAAGGCGTCGGACGACGCCACCGTCACAAACGTCGAGCCTCGTTCCAGAATGCACCCATAGGTCGTGAGCTGAGATCACATCCTCTGCGGCGCTGGTGATAGAACCCTCGATTGGCTGTCCGCGTGCTCGTAGGACGTCCCGCGCCAGGCGCGAACGGGGGACCGAACCGAAGTCATGTCGAGGCTCCCGAAACCCCAGCCCCTTCTCGAGACGGTGATAATCCTTCATCAGCTGAGCTTCGACGTGGCGCGCGGAGGGGGAGGCGCCGGACTCATTATCGGTTGGTCCCAGGTGCCTGAGCTCGCGGCGCACCTCAGCGATTCTTTCGAGCACATGCTTGAGCTGGCTCCTGCGGTGACCAATCCGCTGTCTTATCGGACGCTTTGCTCGCTCGCCCACGGTCAAGCCGATCGGAGAGATCGAGACCCAGTGTTGAAACATGACCCGATGTCCCGGACCGCCAACTCAGTAGCCTCTCTCTGGGTCGATGAGGCCCTCCATCTCCTCACCGTTCTGCAAGCGCTGAAGATTCCGGGCTACCCGGGCAGCGAGCGTCTGGGAGTTGGCCGCCGGTGGATTGGAGGTGTGGGGTGTGATGATCACATTCGGGAGACCCCACAACGGGTGTCCATCCGGAAGCGGCTCGGGATCCGTCACGTCGAGGGCGACGCCGGCGATGGCTCCCGCGCGCAGTGCTTCAACGAGGTCCTCGGTGTCGACCAGATCACCGCGGCCGATGTTGACGAGCCATGCGCTGGTGGACATCAGCTCCAGTCGTCTCCTACCGATCAAACCGACGGTCTCGGGAGTCGACGGCGCTGCGAGAACGACGAAGTCAGCATGGGCGAGGGCCGCGTCCGTCTCTGCTGCAGGTAGGGAGATATCGACTCCGGGGACCTCCCGACCGGAACGGGTGACAGCTGTGACATGGACCCCGAACGGCTCCATGAGAGCGATGAGCGCTTGCCCGATGGCGCCTGTCCCGAGGATGGTCACCTTCGAGCCTGCAAAAACGCGCCCGAATCGTGTTCCGGGCTCGCCCCAGCTCCGCGCGGGAATGATCTCGTGTAACCGCCTGGCAGCGGCGAGCATCAGCGTCAGCCCGTGCTCTGCAACTTCTTCGGCGTATGCCCCCCGCGCGGAGGTCCAAACCCTCGTCGTGTCCACCAACCCGGAGCGGATCACATGGTCTATCCCCGCAGACTTCAGTTGGACCCATCGAACACCGGAATGAAGCGCCGCCTCCAGATCGGGCATGGATGGAGACAGCCACACCAGGGAGTCGGCTTCACCGGGACTGTCCACGCACTCTCCACCGGCGGAGGCAACGGCTTCGGCGACAACGGGATCGTCACCGGGGCCGATATAGACCTGGG
>CAZTXD010000189.1:0-5527 GCA_964617995.1 uncultured Acidimicrobiaceae bacterium | reverse complement strand
GGACTTCTAATCCGCCGGTTGGGGGTTCGAGTCCCTCCGGGGGTGCCAAAGACGGCTCTCAACCGTGTTGACGCGCCAGCTGCCCGAGAGCGAGAGCCCCCAGCAGCAATCCCAGGTCCCGCAGGGCTATGTCCAGGAAGCCGCCGGCGAGGATCAACGTGACGATGATCAGCGCCAGCCAGGCGGCGACCACATGCGCGAAGATGCGGGGTCGGAGCCACACCCCGATCCCGGCCACGATCTCGACGACGCCCACGATCGCCATGACCGCGGTACCGCTGATGGTGTCGGTGACGAAGGCGGGGAGGAAATCCACCCAGTCGGTCATCACGTTGAAGAACTTGTCCAGCCCGAAGAGGATCGGGGCCACCGTGAATCCCAGCCGGAGGATCAGGAAGGCGTTGGCCGACGAATCGGCCGTGGCACCGGGGGAGGGAGCAGTAGTCATTGCGGGCACTCCTTTCTAAGTACGATTCAGCTCGAGGTTAGAGCTACGGGATCTGTATTGTCAAGTAGGCTCAGTTTTAGAAGGATGGAATTGTGACCGATCATCTGGAAACGGTGGCATCGCTGGCAGAGCCGGTGCGGCGAGCCCTCTACGACTTCGTGGCCGGTTCCGCCGACCCGGTGAGCCGGGACCAGGCCGCCGAAGCCGTGTCTGTCTCCCGCCCGGTGGCCGCCTATCACCTGGATCGGCTGGCCGACGACGGCCTGCTCGAGGTGGAGTTCCGGCGTCTGACCGGGCGCCAGGGTCCGGGGGCGGGCCGCCCCGCCAAGCTATACCAACGATCGAGCCACAGCTACCAGGTGACGATCCCGCCCCGGAGATACGAGCTGGCGGCCAGGATCCTGCTGGAGGCGGTGGGCGGACGGGACTCCTCCGCCGGCGACCTGGAGGTGGCCGCCCGGCGATTCGGTCGGGCCTTGGGGGGAAACGGCCTCGACGAGGCTCTCCGGGGAACCGGCTACGAGCCGGTCGTGGAAGACGGGGAGGTCCGGTTCCGCAACTGCCCCTTCCATGCCCTGCGTGAGCAGGACCGTCGGACCACCTGCGGACTGAATCTGGCATTGGTGGAAGGGATCATCGCCGGGGCCGGCGAGGAGACCGAGGCCGTGCTCGATCCCGAGGATGGATACTGTTGTGTTCGTATTCGCCCGTCGTTACCGGCCGGAGACTGAGAAAGCCCGTCGAAGAGAGCGAGTTCGATGTATCGGGAGCCACTCGACGCGCTCTAGATGGGATTGGACCGTTCCACGGAGGATCCCATGAGGTCTACTACAGAGCTGCGCAAACTGTGGGCACCCGCCTGCGATTTCAGCAAGAGGACGCTGACGCTCCACACGGGAGCGACGCTCGCCGGGTTGAACGAGATCGGGTTCGAGGCGTTTCAGGCCCTCGACGCGGTGATGAGGAGCTTCCGCTACTCCCCCCGGTCGAACAGCCCGTCGGCGTGGGAGACCGGGGCCTACAACTGTCGCAAGATCACCAACGGCTCCGGATACAGCCTCCACGCCTACGGGATCGCCGTCGACATCAACGCCCGCACCAATCCCTACGGGCCCCGGCTCGTGACCGACATGCCATTCGCAATGGTGGCCGCCGTCAAGGCGATCCGCACCAAGAAGGGAATCCCCGTCTTCCGCTGGGGAGGCGAATACCGCACCAACAAGGACGCCATGCACTACGAGCTGGTCGTCTCCCCCGAGGAGATGCGGGCAGGGATCGACTGGTCCACCGCTTCGATCGAGCCCCCCAACCCGGCTGATCCCCGCACCTGGCCCACCCTCAGGCGGGGGGACAAGGGCCCGTCGATCCGCAAGCTGAAGGAGTTGCTGTCTGAAGCGGGCTACGACGACGTCGAAGGGGGCAACTCGTTCGGCGCCCGAACGCGGGAGGCCGTCCGATCCTATCAGCAGACGAGGAAGCTGGAAGTGGACGGCATAGTCGGACTCCAGACGTGGACCGCTCTGCTGAACGACTTCCCGCCCGTGGCTGCCGACGACCCGTCGCCTTTCAAGGTCGAGTCGAGAACCGTCCCCGATCGGCCCACCCTCGAGAGCCGATCACGGGGATCGGAGGTGGAGGAGCTGCAGAGGAGGCTGGCCGACGGGGGCTTCGACCCCGGCTCGGTCGACGGAGTGTTCGGACCGCGCACCCGGGCTGCGGTGGTGGCCTTCCAGAAGGCGAGCGGACTGGAGACAGATGGCATCTGCGGGCCCAGGACGTGGAAGGCGCTGTTGGGTTGAACAGCCGATTCCCGAGATGAGGGAGACTTCGAGATGAGCGAGACAGCGTTCGATCCTCGAACCCACGGATTCGGGTTCTCCAACAGATTCCTGGGAGGGGCGGTGGTCGCGGAGCTCTCCCGACAGGAGCGCCTGTCCGAGTTGTTGGGGGTCACCGTTCCCAAGGGCGCCCGCCTCCTCACCGACATCGCCGGCTCGATGAGCTTCTGGGGGACCTTCGGTCTGTGCGGGGGCATGGCTTGGGCAGCCCTCGATCGCTTCTTCGGCCGGGGATCCGTTCCAGCGGCAACGGCTCCGCCCGGGCCGGGCGACCCTCTCTTCTCCGAGCTCGTGCGTCGCCAGGCCGACTCGATGGGAGGGCAGGCTCTGATCGGTCGCTGCCTCTCCTGGCAGTTCACACCCGACGAGGTGCCCTGGTGGTGGTTCTGGACGAGAGGCGTGCGGAACATGACGGTGCGCCGGGAGTGGCCGATCCTGAAGGAGATGCTCGATCAGGGAACGCCGGCATCCTTGACCCTGATACGCGCCAGCGGAGCGGCGGACCCGTCCCGGAATCACCAGGTCGTCGCCATCGGCTACCGGGAGGAAGGCGCCTCCCGCCAGATCTACCTCTACGACCCCAACCATCCCCGCGCCAGGCCACACCTCCAGCTCGACCTCGGCGCCAACGAGGATCTGCAGGCATGCTCACAGTCGAGCGGGGAACCGTTGCGGGGATTCTTCTTGTGGCCCTACCGACCGTGACAGAAAGGAGGCGCGCGACATGGCCAAGAACATCGTGATCTTCGCCGACGGCACCGCCAAGGACGGAGGCAGACGAGAGAACACCAACATCTACCACGGGTTCAATCTGATAGAGGATCGGACCCATCGCCAGATCTCGTTCTACAGCCGCGGAGTAGGTACCGGCTGGAGAAAGATCACCGGCAACGCGGGAGGAATGGGGATCTCCGCCAACATCCGGAGGGCATATTCCTTCATTCTCGAGAACTTCCAAGCAGACGACAGCATCTTCCTCATCGGGTTCAGCCGCGGCGCTGCCACCGTCAGGAGCCTGTCGGCGTTGATCCACCACTTCGGCATTCTTCCCAGGGCACGTCCCGAGCTGGTCCGTCAGGCCTACGCCATCTACAAGACGAGGGACCCCGACAAGCTCGTCGAGAAGGCACAGGACTTCGTTGGTCGCCACCACACCATGTGGACCCGAATCAAGTTCCTCGGCTGCTACGACACGGTGTCGGCGCTCGGACTCACCTGGCACCTGCCCTCCCGGCTACTCGACCGCATACCCGGGTTCCGTCACAGCTTCCACGATCTCGGACTGAGCAAGGCAGTCGAGCACGCCTACCACGCCCTGGCGATCGACGATGAGCGCAGAGCCTTCGATCCTGACCTGTGGGACGCCGACGGGCTGGAGGACTATCAGAGCCTGCGCCAGGTCTGGTTCACCGGGATGCACAGCGACGTCGGAGGGGGATACCGGGAACGGGGCCTCTCCGACATCGCCCTCGTGTGGTTGATGAGCCAGGCCGTCGACCACGGACTCCACATCTACCCCCGCCACAACGTGGAGATAGCGGAGAACGCCCTCGACCTCATGCACGACTCGCGGGCGAAGCTGTGGGCGAAGCTCTACCGACGACGGGTGCGGAGCTGGGATCGCTCCCGGCCCGACACCCCGATCGTGCATGAGAGCGTGGTCGAGCGGGCCAACGCCCAACCCCCCGCTCCCGGCAGCCGGTCGACCCCCCAGTGGATCCTGGGGATCGACCACGAGATCGAGCCCTGGCGTCGTCACGACCCTCGGTCGTGGGACCCGGAGGCGGCTGCACCCTCGACGGGGGAGGGGGAGCGACCCGCCCTGGTGTGAGTTCGAGATACAGGGGAGGCTCCGATGAAAGCGGTTGAGAACCTCCGGTCCACCCGAAGCGGAAGGTGGATCTTCGGTATCGCCGTATTCGCAACGGCCCTCGGCTTCGTAGCTGTGGGAGCATTGGCCTTCATCAAGGCCCAGGGGATCATCTCACCTGTGGTCGAGCCACTCTCCTGGGCGGCGGTCGCCTTTACCGTGCTGACCGACCTCATCACCCTCCTGGCGGCTCGATTCACCAAGGACGGGCAGGGTCACCCCGTCGTCCTGGGAGCTCTGGTCGTCTCGATCGTCGGCATCGTGGTCGTGTTCGGTTTGATCTGGAGGACCCAGGGCGAAGCAGATCTCATGCCCGGGCGTGAGGTCCGCGGTGAGCTCGAAGCCGGTGGTTCGGCAGTCCACCGCTTCCGCACACAGCCGGGAGACGCAGTGGTGATACGCGTGCTGCCGCAGGGCCGGCTCGAAGTAACTGCGCTGGCGGCGGGCGGTACCCAGAGGATCCCGATCTCCGGACCGCCCGAAGGACGCGACCTCGAACTTTCGAAGGTGATGGTCGGGGGGCTGTGGACCCTCCAGTTGAACTCGGTCGGGGACTCCGCCGGGCGGTATCGGGTCCAATACGACGTGATCGAGCGTGCCCGGTCGATGCAGGTCGGCTCGGAGCTGGCCTTCGAGCGCATCGGACGAGCGGGCGCGGAGAACGGATACCTCATAGAACCGGTCGATGAAGGCGTCACGATCGCGGTGGAACCCCGCACCGGTGATCTTCCTCTGGGCATAACCCTCCATCGAGATCTGCGGGTCGAGGTGGAGAATCCTCCTCCGGGTTCGGACGGTCGGTATGTGATGGAGATCCGTCTCCGTTCGGGATCGACCTATGTGCTGGTCGTTCGGGGTCAGGGTGCCAGCGGTGCATTCAGGATCGAGGTGCGAAGCGGATCCCCCGACGAGCCACCGGCGACTGCCTCCACACCACCGGAGGGAGTCGCCGTCGCCGTGCCGCCTGTCTACGGCCTGACGGAAGAGCTGGCATATGAGTCTCTCACGGCTTCGGGGTTGGTCGGAGAGTCGATCCGTGTCTGTTCCAGTTCGGTAGCCGAAGGCAACGTTCGCCAGGCGTTCGTAGTCGATCCGGATGGAGCGGAGCTGATCGTTGACGACGAGCCCGGGGTGCCCGTCGCCCTGTCATCGGTCGACCCGAACCAGACCGTCTACCTGAAGATATCCACCGGCTCCCCCTGCGGTTGAAACGGTTGTCAGTCGTAGGTCGTCGGTTCTCAGGACGACAACCGAGAACTGATAACTGACAACGGACGGTTCGCGGACACATCGAACCCGTCCCTACACTTGACAGTCCGTGGTGGCCGTAGCTCAGTCTGGTTAGAGCGCCAGGTTGTGGCCCTGGAGGTC